>JBNIDO010000037.1:0-24878 GCA_050108095.1 Bathyarchaeia archaeon | reverse complement strand
AAGCATAGGGGCCTCTGGAGCCCTTGACAAGAGTTCGAATCTCTTCTGGGCTACCACTAACATCGAATAGTCTGTTTTTCTATAGTTGTTGTTGCAGAGAACCCCCTATACACAACAACTACCAGCAGATTGAGAGAAACAATCCGTTTTTACTTCAGCATCTGTTTCAAGTTGCAGGCTGGTTGTGGCTGATTCCACAAGCATCTTAATGACTTGTCAAGAAACGTTGACTAACCTCTGTCAAGAAACCTATACAAGAACCCTTTTATCGCATCTTCGTTTCAACCCTAACCATGAGAAACCTGACCAAATCGGTGGTTCTGCCCCTAATCGTTTTAGTTACTGCCATGTTAGCTGTCATTCCATTGCTGGCTGTAGCATCCGATAGCCAAACTGGAACACAAACACCCACGACTTTATGGCGAAAAATGTACGTTTCAAACGGCGCATACGACGCCATCCAAACCTCAGACGGCGGCTACGCCATCATTAGCCCCGGCGGCGATGGTTGCCTACTAGTCAAGTTTGACTCCGAGGGCAATGTAGAATGGAGCAAAAGCCACGGTCACCCTGTATATGGAGTTTACCCTGAATCTGTTGTTCAAACATCAGACGGTGGATACGCCGTAGCAGGATTAGCTCAGTCAATAAACGGCTCTGTAGGCCACGTTTGGCTATTCAAAACAGACTCATACGGCGCTTTACTCGGGAATAAGATACTTGGAGACGACAAAGGTTACCAAGATGCAAGATGCCTGATTCAAACAAGCGACGGCGGTTTTGCAATCACAGGAGACTACGGCGGCTATGACGGTTACGATGGCCCCAATGGATGGAACTTTCTCCTTATGAAAACAGACCCAGACGGTAACCTGCAATGGACTAAAATCATCGGCAAACGAGACGATGACCGAGCCACCTCCATTATCCAAACCCGCGATGGTGGCTACGCCCTCACTGGGTGCACAAGTGTACCGGGAAATAGTCCTATGTTTTGGCTGGTGAAAACTAACTCGGCAGGTAACATGCAGTGGAACCAAAGTTATCCAGAAACCCATGGAGGCTGGTCTTACGATTTAACCCAAACATTTGACGGCGGGTATGCATTGGTGGGTACCGCAGGCGGTTGGTCAGGCAGCACTGGATCAATCTGTCTTGTTAAAACTGATTCAGCGGGAAATAAACAATGGCTCCAAAGTATCGGCGAGACTATGGAGTTCGCTACTTCCGTGATTCAAACAAGCGACGGAGGATATGCAGTTTCAGGCGGAAGAGACTTTCAATTGGCAAAAATAGATGCATTTGGCAACCTGCAATGGAATTATAGCGATTCCAACGGACCTGTAATTAATGGAACTTTAGCTTGTACTGTTATTCAGACTAAAGACGGCAACTATTTCTTGGCAGGCAAAGATTACTCTTGGATAGCTAAAATCTCCGACGGCACCGTTTCAGCAGAAACTTCGCCAACTCCTCAACCAACAAAGGCTCCAGCAACAAACGAGACAACAATCCATCTTACTTGCCAGAGCTCCGTTTCCACAAATATTCGCGTAAACATTAAAGGATCATTGACTTCAGCCGGCGTCGGTATATCAAACGCTTCCATACTGTTATCCTACAGTATCGATACTGGAACCCACTGGAACGAGTTCACAGCAGTTAACACCGATGACAACGGCGTATTCAACGTTCTGTGGACGCCTCAAGCCACAGGCAACTATCTGATTAACGCAACATGGCTAGGTAGCAATCATACAGTGACGACTGTTACAAGCCTAGCCATAGCACCCTGTGACTCCCAGAGTCTCTTCTCTGTCACCTCCAACTCTACTCTCTCAGGACTTAGCTTCGACTCAGCTTCCAAACAGTTGAGCTTCTCAGTCAGCGGTCCCACAGGCACCACTGGCTACTTTGACATTAACATCCCAAAAACACTAATCAGCGACGTTTCAGGGCTGCAAGTGAACCTCGACGGGACTGCAGTGCACTATGACTTGCAATCGCAGGGAGACAGTTGGCTAGTATCCTTCGCCTATCATCACAGCAGTCACCATGTAACCGTGAATTTGAATTCTCAACAAACAGCTCAGACCAGTGAATTCTTCAACCCGTGGATTGCCGTTTTAGTAATAGGGGGCATGGCGGCTATTGTCGTAGTCGTTGTGCTTGTCGCTAAGAGAACAATCGCAAACCGATAAACTAAAACTGTTTTATACTGCTACAAATAATACAACGGTAGGAATCATCCATGGCTGATTTGAAGGGTTGCCCGTTTGGGCAAGACACTAAAAACGACTGCAAAACCTGCGATTACGGCGACACAAACCATTTCGACCCCACCACAGGGCAATGCGTAAAACGCTAAAGCCGCCGCCGTCTCAACGCATCTTTCTCCTTTGAAGGAGCAAATAAAGCAGCATAGGTCCACCCAAAAACGCAGTTATCGCGCCCACCGGCAACACAACTGGCGCAATCAACCGCCTAGCAACTATGTCTGCGACTAAGAGGAGAACCGCTCCAAAAACTGCGGACGAAACAATCAGGTACCGTTCGTCTCCGCCTACAATTGCACGACAAATATGCGGCGCCACGAGGCAGATAAACCCGATGGCTCCCGTGAAACTAACCACCGTTGCGGTTGATAGACAAGCTGTGATTAGAACGATTATTCTTGTTCGGTCAACTTCTACGCCTAAGCTTTTTGCTGTGTCGTCACCCATTTTCATGATGTTGATGTCCCATGCTAACTTGATGTTGATAAGTACGCAAATAACCAGCACCCCCAAAACGTAGGGTAACTGCCACCAAGCTGCCCGCGATAAATCCCCCACTATCCAAAACACCGTAGTGCTTACAGCGTTTGATTCTGCAAAGTACTGAAGTATTGTGGTGCAGGCAGAGAAGATATACACCATTGCTATTCCTGCTAAAATCATGGTTTCCGGTGCTGCTCCTTTACGCTTCACCAACAGCAAGATTACTGCGACTGGGATTAGTGAGAAAACAAAGGCGTTCCCGATGATAACGAATTCGCCGCTGAGAAATCCCGTACCGTATATTATGCCGATGGCTGCACCTAACCCTGCGCCTGCCGAAACACCCAAAGTATACGGGGTTGCAATTGGATTTCTCAGAGTTGCTTGTGTAATTGAGCCGCCCATAGCTAAAGCTGCCCCTGCAAAAATTGCCAAGAGAATCCTAGGCAACCTAAGCGTCCAAACAACCGTGTCAGCCAACCCACTCACGTGGAACGTATTTGGGAAGGCTCTTGCAAACACTGCCGCGTAAGCATCGAAAAAAGTCATGTCAGCTGAACCCAAACTGAGAGCTATGCCAGCCACGGCGAAGAGCAAAACCAGACTAAAGCCTAAAAACAGGCCTCTCTTGGCAATAAGCCGACGGTATTTCCGTTTTTCTTCGTCAACGGTGCCTGCTGCTTTAGGGGGAGTTATTGGTTGGTTGTCCACCATATGGTTGCTGCCTTCCTTTCGCGGTTGTAGAATAGTTTTCCGTTTTCTTCAACGATTTTGGTCTTAAGGTACCCTCTGAGTTTATCAGTATTTGAGGCTGGGATACGGTAGGTTTGTGAAAGCTTTGAAACTGCAGATTCTAAATCTGCAAAGTTTTGCTTGAGTTGGTAGTCCCAGATTTCTACGTTGGCGGGTATGCCGTTGTCGTAGAGGATGTTGTATATGAAAATGAAGTCTGACCAAACATTCAAGCCTTCATTGACTGCTTTCTGCAATTCTATGTCCATCCATGGCGAGGCTGAAAGGAAAAGGTACACGCCTCTGGATGCTAACCCATTCATCTTTGCCAGTGCGCTTTCAATGTTATACATAAAAAGCGAGAACGAAGCAACCACCCAATCGTATGAGTTATTGACGTTTAATTGTTCTAAGGATTCGTTAATGTATCCAATATTGTGAATATGCTGTTTTTGGGCGTTCTCTCGTAGGATAGCGAGCATTTTTTGGGATGACTCTAACGCCGTAACCTGCTTGGCACGTTTTGCCATGGGCAACGTCATACGCCCAGTGCCGGCGCCCACATCAAGAACCCTATCTTCTGAGGAAAGAGGCAGCATTTTTAGCTGTTTCTCCGTCAACTCAGCCCACTGCACCATGTTCTCATTGACGACGGTGGCTTCTTTATCCCAGTAACTTGGGTTATACAACTCGATTCTTTGCGTTGAGAGCAGCAGATTTTGCCTTAGCTGTAACCAATCTACAACGCCCGTCGTCATAAAAACGACCTTTGGTCTACGTTAAGCCTAAATTGAAAAAAATAAAGGGAAGAGAAGAGGTGTTCATTTATCATCTCTTAGCTTGCTCCGTTAGGTACGCCTACAATGTCGCCGCTGACGGTTATTGCTGGGTAGAGAAACACCCCTTTTGTATCTAAGTCGTAGTCTAAGCCTAGAAAGTGCGTGAGGTATTCTTCGTGGATTGCCTGCGGGTTAAAGTCAGAGAAGACGTCGGGGTAGAGAACTTTTGCCATGTAGACTGCGCCTAAGGTGCCGCCCATTGCGTTGTTTCGGAAGTCGCCTGCAATCATGTAGACGTGGCCGTTTTGAACTGCGGTTAGGTTTGAGAAACCAGGTTGGGCGATGTATTGTGCCAGTTGGTAGCGCATGCCTGTGATGTCGGTGGCGTCTATGCCCTGTTCGGGTTCTTTAGTATCCCCTGCATAGGTGTATCTTACGGTGTGGACGAAGATGTAGTCTGGGTCTTGGTCAAGTATAAATTCAGTATCAATGTTTATTGACGCACCAGTAAGAGACGAGGCTATATTTTGGCCTCCCGATAAGATGCAGGCTTGACCCAAAGTATCCTGTGCAGTGTAGGCTTTGGGGGCGGAGGTGGTGAGGGTTGGACAGTTGGTTATCATCACTGATTTCAGTTGGCTTTCTGGGATGCTGTTGACTTTTTCATTGATTTCGGATGTTAAGCTGAGTATCCAGTTTGCATATTCTGTTGCACGGTCAACTTTGTCGAAAATGTAGCCTGCTTTGAGAACGCCCTGTATGAATCTGGAATCTTCAGGTTTAGTGACGTTTGGGTTGTATAAGCCTAAGTAAACAACGTCTACGCCGGGTAGATGTGCAGCTTTGTCAGCGGTGGAAGCAGTGAACGTTAACAGTGTAGTTGGGTTAAGATTTAAGACTGCTTCATAGTCAGGGTCGCTCATTCGACCCACACAAGTTATGTCTTCGTAGTTTTCTGGGAAGAACAATTCTTTGACTGGCTCAACGCCAGAGTCGATGCCAACAACAAGGTCTTCTACCCCAAGTATTCTTACAAGCTCGGTATTTTGGTTATATTCAACCACTAATCTGTCTGCAGGTAGCGAAACTGATAGTTCCTGTTTGTTGCCGTCTAAGAGGTAAAGTTTCTCCTCATCGCCGTTTATGATGGCGTTGATTTGGTCTACGTCTGTCGAATTGACGGCGCCGTCATGGTTTGCATCCGCAAACTGAGTGGCCTCTTTTGAGCCACTGATTATCTGCTGTACGTAAGTTACATCACTTGAGTCTATTTTGTCATCCATGTTGGCGTTGCCGTATATTTCAAGGGTTAAGTCCATGGCTGCGACTGTTGTTGGCTGAGTTGTTGGTGTAGGGGTCGGTTGGGCTGTGGCAGTTGGTTTGGTTGTGGCTGTTGGGTTTGCTGTTGCGGTGGGCTGTGTGGTTGGTGTTGCAGTGGGAACGGCGGTTGGTTGGGGAGTTGGTGTTGCTTGTGGTGTTGGTGTTTGGAACCAGTTTTGGGTGTATCCTATTACTGCTGAGGAAATTACGACTATTGTTATGAGCAGGATTGCTGCTATGGTTATTGTTTTCATATTCAGGTCACGGTGTTACTTTTTTAAAAAAATGTAATACTTATACATTGTGTTACTGAAAAACAAAAAAGTAACACTCAAATACCCCAAAAAAGACTACACCCTAAGCGACACAACACCATGAACATAACCGTACAAGACGTAACATTCAGCTACCGCAGCAACCCAACACTCGCAGGCGTCTCCTTAGAACTCAAAAACTCAGAAGTACTCGGCCTAATAGGCCCCAACGGCTCAGGAAAAACAACCCTACTCAAATGCATAAACAAGATTATAGAGCCAAAACAAGGCACAATACTACTGGACGGCAGAGCAATAAAAAAAATGAACCGCCTCGAAGTCGCCAAATACCTAGGCTACGTACCACAAAGCTCCGTTGACAACCCCGAAGGAGTTCCAGTTTATGAAATCGTTCTAATGGGTAGAAGACCGCACATAACTTGGGCAGGTAGCGAAAAAGACAGCGAAAAAACCTGGGCAGCCCTAAAAGCCCTAAACATCGAACACATCTCCATGCGCAACTTTTTTGAGCTCAGCGGCGGGGAACAACAAAGGGTTCTTATCGCCAGGTCTTTAGCCCAAGAAGCAAAGGTTTTGTTGCTTGATGAGCCAACAAGCAATTTAGACATAAGACATCAACTCGAAGTCATGGGTTTAACGCGGGAAATTGTTTCAAATCAACCTTTATCTGCCGTAATCGCCATTCATGACTTGAATCTGGCATCTAGGTACTGTGACAGGATAGTGATGATGCAAGCTGGCAAAATTTTCGCTGCAGGCAATCCCTCTTCTGTATTAACTACAGAAAACATACGGTTAGTTTATGGTGTGGAAGTTGAGGTAAACTACAGCAGGCGTAGTCCATACATAATCCCTATAGCCCCTCTCAGTTGACTGATAGGTAGTCCTTTTTTAGTTCTGTCTGCAATCCTTCTCAGAATCAGGCGCCAAAAGGAAACCCGATTAGGCGTGAAAAGTCGCGGGTCTTTGCCTAATCGCCCCGGAGGGTTTCGGTCGTTTACAGCCAACCGAAAGGTTCAACTTTGGCGCAACACCGGGAGAGGATTGCTTTGCGTCAGTAGGGCAGTACTAACTGTTCCCCCGATTGCTTAGTTGCATTATATGCATAAGCGTGACCAAGATATAAGTATTACCTTTTTACAAAAAAGTAATACCAAAGTTACTCACTTACTTCGAATATGGAACGACAAACGTTAGGCAATACCAAACCAAAAAAGCAGCCATTCGAAAGATTTAGCTTGTAACGTCCAACAGCAACTTTACCCTCTCCTTCAAAATGCGCACCAACTGTTGGGTGTCTTCGGTGTAGGCTAGAATTACTTTTGTTTCCTTCTCTGGCGTTTTGTTTATTGTGTAGTTGAATTTTGCGTTTGCTTTGATTAGACCCATTTCGTCTTCGATGGGTTCAAACATGCGGATTAGTTCTCTTTCTTTGAGTTTTTCTTTTGTGAGTGTCTCAACCATTTGTTTCACCATGATGTTTTCGAATGGGTCTGATGGGTTATTTCACGCAAAAGCTTAATATAAAGGTAACACTTTCGTAAACAAACGTAATACTCGGGAGCTAAAGGAGTAAAAAACATGCATATACCTGACGGTTTCCTAACATTATACGTCGCAATACCAGCTTTCATCATAACAATACTCTTCTGGGGCATCTCAGTCAAAAAGATCAAACTGACCGAACAGCAAGTACCCATAATGGGACTTCTCACAGCCCTCTTCTTCGCGGCGATGATGATGAACTATCCCATTCTCGGCGGAACAACAGCCCATTTACTTGGCGGCGCAACCATCGGCCTCATACTTGGACCCTTCGCAGGCTGCATATCCATCACCATAATTCTCGTATTGCAAGCCTTCCTCTTCGGCGACGGCGGGCTCACAACACTAGGCGCAAACGTACTAAACATGGGCATAATCGGTATATTCGTCCCTTGCCTCATATTCCTGGTAGCAAACAAAGTCTTCAAACTAAAAGCAATGACCAGCATATTTGCAACCATCTTCATATCAGCCTTCGTCGGTGATGTTCTCGCCGCAATCTCGGCAGGCACAGAACTCGGCTTATCCACACCTGTCTTCCAATACGGATTAAGTATTGCAGTACCTGCAATGGCGGTTAACCACTCAATCATCGGCGCCGCAGAAGGCATAGTTGCAGTGATAATCATCGGCACACTGATCAAGCTTCGTCCAGACGTTGTTGAGAAAAGCCCTATACTGGGCAAACTATGGATGTTCAAAAACAAACAAACAGTGGAGGTATAAGAAATGGTGACTAAAAACCAGAAAACCCTGATAGTGGGGTTAACCGTAGCCATAATCTTTGTCCTCATCGGCGTCTTTTTCTTATCATACGCAATGGAGACACTTGACGTAAAAGCAGAGCAACTCGGCGCAGAGGAGTCACCGGTCTATGAACCGCCGTTCCCAGATTACGCGATCATCGGTTTAGACGGTACTACGGGGGCGTTGATTATCGGTATAGGTGGAACAGCATTGCTATTCATTGTAGGCTTAGCTGTCGCTAAAGTCTTGAGCATGAAAAGAAGATAGGTAAATGAAAGCACCACAATCCCTAAGAGACCTAATGGAAGGCGCCGAATCACTAGTTTACCTAGAAGACCTAAGCAACAAAAAAGGGTTATTACAAGCGATTAATCCCTTAGCCAAATTAGTAGCCATAGTCGCGATGATTGTGGCTTCCCTCTTTATTTTTAACTTATCATATTTACTCATACTTTGCATAATTCCAATTGTGTTAGCAGTTTCATCAAGGGTTCCGCTTAAGCATTTCTTTGTTAGAACCGCTTTTGTTACAGCTTTAGCGGCACTGCTTTCGATACCCCCCATTTTCTTTGCTGCAGGTACTCTTGTTTGGGCAGCCAGCCTTGGGGGTCTACACATTACTATAACTGCGGAAGGTCTGACAAATGCTGCGGTCTTCACAGTCCGTGTGTGGTTCTGTGTTGCATCTTTAATATCGCTGATTTTGTCCACTGGCTTCGACAAAATGTTAGCGCTCCTCTCAGCCATGAAAGTCCCAGATGTGGTTGTCCAGTTGTTCAGCCTTACTTATCGGTACTTTTTCGTGTCTGTGCATGAAGCTCAAAGCGTCCTCATTGCAAAAGAAGCACGGACCTACGTGCACAAAAAGACATTTAACATGCAAGCCCTCAAAGACTTGGGTTCAGTAGTGGCGACCTTGTTCATCCGTACCTATGAGCGTTCAGAGCGGGTCTACTTAGCCATGAAAGCCCGCGGGTTTGAAATAGAAAAGTCCGCTAAGTCTTCCCTTCCGTCTTTCCACGTGTATGATGTGGTTTTTGCGTCAGCGTTAATAGTCACTGTTGCGTTATTTGCGCTGTCATAAGAAGGCCACTAAATGACTGAGTCAATTGTTTCTGTGGAAGACGTAAAATTCTCCTATCCCGCAGGCGTCAGCGCACTGAAGGGTGTATCTTTTGATATTAAACCAGGTGAGAGAGTTGCAATCTTGGGACCAAACGGTTCAGGCAAATCCACCTTAATCCTCCTCATAGCAGGACTATTGACCCCAAGCAAAGGCCAAATCAAAGTGTTCGACCAACCAACCACCTCAAAAGACTTCCCCAAACTACGCTCCCGAATAGGCATCGTCTTCCAAGACCCCGACGACCAACTTTTCACCCCCAGCGTAAAAGAAGACATCGAATACGGCCCCAAAAACCTCGGTTTACCACAAGACGTCATCACCCAGAGGCGAGACCACATTCTCGAAGACATCGGCATAAGCCACCTCAAAGACCGCCCGCCACACAGACTGAGCTTTGGCGAAAAGAAAAAAGTCTCCTTGGCAACCGCCCTGATTTTGAAGCCTGAACTGCTTATCCTTGATGAACCTACCGCAAACTTGGATTCAGTGTCCAGAAGAGGACTCATCGATTTGCTTAATGAACTCAGCGCCGAAGGAACAACCATCATTATCTCCACTCACGATGTTGAAGCCTTGCCTGAACTTGCCAATCGTGTTGTGGTTGTAAGTCATGGTTCGCTGCTGGGCGGAGGCGAAATGCATCAGGTTCTGCAGGATGAAAAGTTGCTTGAGGCAGCTGGACTTGAACTGCCCTCAATAGCGCGCCTTTTCAGCAAACTCAAAGCTTTAGGCGTCATAAATCAAGTGCCGATAACCTACGATGAAGCACTGGAGGTGCTATCAAAAAACCTCCAAGGCAACCACTAACTTTGGTTGATGGATAATTTGGTTTTCGTTTTTCTAGTTTAAGAAGAAGAGAGTGTCGCCCTTGCTCATCATCTTCTTAGAGGCTTGGGAGACGGCTGCTTTTTTGCGTCAACGTCTGCGTTGGGCTGCAGGTTGATTGTGGAGCAAAACTCAAGCAGATTTGACCTTCTGATTAGTGGAACATTGCTCCTCCCACTCTTAAATATCATAAGAGTCTTCTAACTCGGACTGGAGAGAAGCGTTTTAGCGTTTTCTCTTCAAGCTTTTTTTAAAGGTGAAAAGTTTTTTTGAGAAGAATAACTAAATTTCGACGATCAGTTCGAGCAATTTCCCCCGTAATCTCAGTTCTATTAATGATAGCAATCGCAGTCGTCGCTTCGTTGGTTGCTTACGCTTGGGTCATGGGTTTCATGGGAAACAAGACCACACAGGTAGGCAAAGCAATTCAGATACAGAGCTTCGGCCAAGGTGAAGACGGCAATTTAGTCGTTTATGTGCAGAACGTAGGAGAAGGACAGGTACAGTTCGACACCTCAGGAGCAGTCTACGTCAACGATGCATTGCAAACGCTCCCAGGAGATACCGTTAAAGCCGATGCTGGACAGACCGCACAATTGAACCTAAACTATCAATGGACCCCTGGCGACACAATCAAAATCAAGGTTGTAACAACTGACGGCACATTCTCACAAGTCACAGGTAGCGGAATCAGCGGCACAGGCGGAGGAGGTTCAGGAGGAGGCACACAATACACAGTTAACTTTGTTGCAGGCACAGGTGGCACCGTAACCCCCTCGACTCCACAGACCGTTAACCCGGGAGATTCAATCTCAATCACCGCGACTCCAACAACAGGCTACACATTCTCACAATGGACTACCACAGGCTCGATAACATTTGATTCCGCAACATCTGCCAGCACAACCGCTCACATCAACGGCGCAGGCACCATAACAGCAAACTTTGCAGCTCAACCAGTCACGGTAACAAGATCAGCGAGCGATGGCTCTGGAAGTTGGGATAACGAGAACAATGCATACGCTGATGGCGGCAATTACGCTAGATCCAATAGTAACAATGAGGCTAGCACTTTCAGTAGTTATGGATTCACAATTCCATCAGGCGCTACTGTTAGCCAAGTGAGAGTTAGATTGGATGCTTGGAACTCATATAACGATGATATTCGCTTGGAAGTCTATGATGGC
This sequence comes from Bathyarchaeia archaeon, assembly GCA_050108095.1. Taxonomy (GTDB): domain Archaea; phylum Thermoproteota; class Bathyarchaeia; order Bathyarchaeales; family Bathycorpusculaceae; genus Bathycorpusculum. The sequence goes on along the minus strand of JBNIDO010000037.1, from coordinate 13,583 downwards.
TCTTGGCACACATACACTCCGAACCCAATTACCCTATCAAGTACACAAACGACAATTTGGTGTGATGTCACCAGCCTCAGCACTGGTGGCTGGACTCCATCCGAAGTAAACGGCATTCAGGTTAGAGTAACACACATTGTTGAAAGTATGAGCGAAGACATCTACCTAGATTGGATACCTATAGAAGTCACCTACACACCCTAAAACAACCCTCTCTTTTTTTTCAACCCCTTGATAGCCACTTCGGACGTTTAGCAAGATCGATTTTACTATACGATGGATAACTGGTAGTCCCAAGCTATTCTTTGTTCTTTTTGGTTTGTGGAAGTTTGTTCTATCCTAGCTTAAATATCCAAAACAGTAGAATTGCTTTCAAGAGAGCGCTAATTTTTTAAGTTAGCAATTTTTAGGAGAACAAACTTTTTTGCGAAAAATAACGAAAATAAAACACTCAGTAAAAGCAATTTCCCCAGTGATTTCAGTATTACTGATGATCGCGATAGCCGTGGTGGCTTCACTCGTGGCATACGCATGGGTTATGGGTTTTATAGGCGGCAAAACCACGCAGGCAGGTCAAGCGATACAAATACAAAGTTACGGTGCAGATGGAGATGGCAACTTGGTCATTTACGTGCAGAACATAGGACAGGGACAAGTACAATTCAGTGAATCAGGCTCTGTATACGTCAATGATATGATGAAACCCCTTACGAATGACCCCGGAAAGGTGGACCCTGGACAGACAGCACAACTCAACCTTGACTATCAATGGACCCCAGGTACCCAAACCAAAATTAAAGTAGTCTCCAACGACGGAACCTTTTCGCAAGTTACAGGCAGCGGAACCAGTGCAGGCACCAACCCAAACCCATCGCAGGGACAGAACCCAACCCTAGACCATTTCAGTGTCACCGCCAGCACCCCCCAGACAGCGGGAGAACAATTCCAACTCACAGTAACAGCCATTGACCAATTCGGCAACACATACACCAGCTACACAGGCACGCCTACATTAACTGCATCCCCCGGCTCAGTTACCCCATCTACCACAGGAGCTTTCACAGATGGCACATGGACTGGCTCGGTGACCCTCAGCCAAGCGGGTTCAATCATTATAACAGCAACCGATGGCACCAAGACGGGCACAAGCAACAGCATAACAGTGAACACACAACAACTACCGGTAACATATATCAGCTCTGGAAGCGGGGCAGGATCAACAAATGGAAACCCAACGCCAAGTTACCCATCTGGATTACAGGCAAACGCTCTGATACTATTACAAATCACAGTAAGAGGCGACTCAACACCAACAATTACACCACCAAGCGGCTTTACTCTGCTACGTGGACCTGACGCTTCTGGCGGTTCAGGATATTCTGGAGACGAGCGGGTTACACAATGGATTTACTACAAGTTCAGCACAGGCTCAGAAACAGGCACAGGCACCGTCACTATCAGCGGTACCAATTATGACAGAGCAGCCAGAATGTACGCGTTCCGAAACGTAGCATTGACAGACTTCGTTGAAGGCGCAGGCTCAAGAAATGGTGATGATGACGTAGTTCTAGCCCAGTCAGTAACCACAACAGGCACTAACCGACTAGCAGTTACATTCGTCTCACTAAACAACAATGACATCCAAAACGTCGTGAGTTTCTCAGGTGCAAGCGGCGGAACTTGGACAGAAGCCGTAAGTCAATATGATTTCAACGGAGACGACGATATGACAATGCAACTACAAACAGCCACGATGGCTAGTGCTGGAACAATCCAGAATGGAAGCTACGATACTGGAAACACCGACTACCGGTGGGTTGTAACCGCGTTAGCACTCAAACCAAGCTAAAAAGTGCAAATACAATCAACCCTTTTTCCCTCTTAATCTCCTTTTTCTTTCATTTTTATCCCTGCAGATTAGAATTAATCTATACTGGTGGAAGTTTGTTCTATCCTAGCTTAAATACCTAAATCATCAGAATTCTTCTCAAGAAATCGCTAACTTTTCAGCTAGCAAAATGTTTTAGGAGATAAATTTTTTGCGTAAAATAACCAAGATTCGACGTTCAGTCAAAGCTATTTCTCCCGTGATTTCGGTTCTACTTATGATTGCAATAGCCGTAGTGGCTTCACTCGTCGCTTATGCATGGGTCATGGGTTTCTTAGGCGGCAAAACAACACAGGCAGGCAACGCCATCCAAATCCAGAGTTACACAACCAACGGCAACCTGGTACTCTACGTGCAGAATACAGGCGACAACACCGTACACCTCAAAGCCGACAGCAGCGTATACGTCAACGACACCCTCTACAACATCATAGAAAGCCCCGCTGGAACCACAGCACCCGACTCAATCCCCATCACAGTTGGGCAAACAGTTGAGATAGTCACGGACTTCACATATAACCCTGCCACAGACACCATTAGAATCAAAATAGTCACCACTGAAGGAACCTTCATGCAGACCACTGGCAATTCAGGCAGCTCCAGCAGCGGCAACAACAATGGCAACGGCGGTAGCGGCGGAACAACCTATCATGTTACCTTCACTTTGGGCGCCGGCGGCGCTTCAATGACGCCTACAGGCACCCAATCCTATTCTAGCGGAGCATCAGTTCCCTTGACCGCTGTAGCTGCAAGCGGCTACCAGTTTGCAGGATGGACCAGCACCGGCACCATAACATTTGATTCCACAGCCTCAGCCTCAACCAACGCGCATATAGGCAGCGACGGCACAATCACCGCCACCTTCGCAGAGATACAAACAGGCCAAAACTACCAAGTACAATTCGTTCTGGGTGCAGGTGGCGCCTCAATAACTCCGTCTGCGGGAACCCACACATATGCAGCAGGGTCCAGTGTAGCTATAACGGCTACAGCTTCATCTGGCTACCAGTTTGCAGGTTGGTCAAGCACGGGCAGCATAACTTTTGATTCAGCTTCAACCGCATCGACAAACGCCCACATAAACAGCGACGGCACAGTAACTGCTACTTTCACAAGTACAGGTAACCCCCAAAGCGACCAACTTGTATTCACACAGGGAACAGGCCAGTCTTTGCTGACAGGGGAGCCATCAGCCCAAATCAGGGTCCAACGGCAAACCTCCAGTGGCTCAGCGATAACAACAGGCGTCACAAGCGTTAGCTTAACTGCGACTGCGGGGACATTCTACTCAGACCAATACTGCAGCTCAGCCATAACCTCGATACCCATCAACAGCGGCACCAGCGACGCCACCGTATACTATAAAGCGGCAACTTCAGGATCACCGATGCTAACAGCATCAGCTACAAACTACGCTTCGGCAAGCACAACGTTTACCATCAGCAGTCCAGAAGAAACCACCGAAATGCCGGCTACAACAGATTTTGATGGACCACGTTGGGACGAAGGCTGGAACTACTGGACTAACCCACCTTGGAACGTCTATAGCGGCGTGTATCACAGTGCACCTGATTGTGTGCGGTCAGTGCAAAGCAACCAAGGCGCGTTCTCCAGCAGTCCACAAGACGCTACAGGAGCAGAATACGTTGTGGTAACCTTCCAGTTCCGAATCAACCAGTATGTGCAGCCAAGCAACTTCCAACTGCGATACGGCGTAACCGTCACAAGCAACTACAACAGCGTAAACTGGATAAACCTAGGCGTAAACTTAGGCGACACCAGCGTATACTCAGCTAACGAGTGGCATCAATACACTGTGGTAATACCTAACGACCCCGCCTTCACCACTCACTTCAGATTCCAGTTCCTAAGCCAAGGCATGTCCTCAGCGGCAGCAATCTACATCGACGACGTGACCATGACCATGGTCAAATAATCTCCTTTTCCCCTTTTTTAGAACCCGAACAATTCAAGGTGTAGAAAATATGACCAACAAAAAAGGCATAATCATCGTTTCACTCGTCCTAACAATCATGTTTGTAGCGTCCACTGTAGGAGCCGCCTCTGCCCAAGAGCGCACGCCCGGCGTTGCAAAAGGCGACGTTTTCACCTACAACTATTCTGTTACGTGGAACTCAACCGACCCCATGGTGCCAATGCCCGATGCCATAGCAGATATTGCCAAGGTCCAGAGTTTCCAAATTGAAATAACTGACGTTGAAAGCTCAAAAGTCAACGCCAAAGTCACCACCACCTACACCGACGGAACAACCAGCACCCAAGTAGGCTACGTCGATGTCCAATCAGGCGACATAAACCTGTTACATGGCAACTTAATCATAGCCAGCAACCTCGATGTTGACGAAAGAATCTACCCCTCAGGCGGCGACGCAACCATAACCAACTCAGACATGCGCACATATCAAAGCGGCGACAGAGTAACCAACCAACTCCTCGTTGAAACAACCCTTGCCAAACACTACGACAAAACCGACGTGTACTTCGACAAGGCTAAAGGCATAGCAGTATCATCGTATTACGTAAGCAGAGACACTTTTGGTTCAGCAACCGAAATCTTTACAGAAACAATCACCAACACTAACCCGCAGGTTTGGGCACTCACCGTCCCAGAATTCCCCGTTTTTGCCCTGCCGCTTCTGGTTTTGATTGTTGTACCGGTTGTTTTGGTTGCCCTCAAGAAAAAATGGATAGGGCGTCAAACAGACGACGTGTTAGGTGGCGTGGAATTTTAGGAAGGCTTGCTGTGCGGTTTCTTTGGCTAATTGTTTAGCTTTGGAGAGGTCTTCTTCTGTTGGGCTGCCGTAAACTGGAAGCGGTTGTCCCACCAATTCAAAGCCCAGTCCTGTCAACTCGGCGGCAAGTTTCCTTGTTGCCTCACCACTCCACCCAAAACTGCCAAAAACACTCGCACAGCGCCCAGAATACTTTTTCACTCTAAGCAAGTTAACGAAGTCTGCGATTTTGGGGAAAACCTCATGCTCATAGGTGGATGAACCGATTATCAGTGCTGGCGCCTCAACCAACGCAGTCAGCGCGTCGACAGGTTTAACTTCAGATATGTTAAAGGCATGCATTTTGCCTCCGGCTTCCCAAATCCCCTCCTCGATGGCGTCTAGGCATTTGGCGGTTAAGCCGTACATGGAGCCGTATACAACAACAACGGTTTTCTTGTAGACGCCTCTGCTCCAGTTTGCCCAGTCAGACAAGGTTTTCTGTGGGGTTTTGTCGAAGACTGGACCGTGGCTTGGCGCTAAAACATCAATCGCTAAGCCCAGTTTGCCGAATTTATCTATGGCCTTCAAAACCCAATCCCGCTGCCCGTTAAAAACGGAAGCAAAATACTTCTGTGAACACCCACAGACATTCTGCTTGTCCACGTCAATCTGTGACTCTAAAACGGCGTTTGAAGGCAACTTTTTGAATGCACCGAAAGCGTCACAGCAAAACATCAGCTTGTCCTCGGGGAGGTAGGTGCTCATGGTTTCAGGCCAATGCAGCCACGGCGTCTGGATGAAACGTAGGGTTTTGTCGCCTAAGGAAACAGTCATGTCGTCGCCTTTGGTGAGGATGGCTGGGGGGTCGAGGGGGTAGAATTTGCGGAAGATGCTCTGTGCGATAGGCGTGTAGATTACTTTGGCGTTTGGGGCGTGTTTGAGGAATTGGGGGATTGCGCCTGTGTGGTCGGGTTCCATGTGGTTGATGATTAGGTAATCGATTTTGCTGATGTCGGTTACTTGGCTGATTTTCTCGAAGTGTGCCTCTGCCTTTCTCTCGTGCACACAGTCTATCAGCGCGGTTTTCTCTGTGCCCCTCACGAGGTAAGAGTTGTATGAGACCCCTTCAGGAATACTCCAAAGTCCTTCGAACTGAGAGATTTCGGTGTCGTTAACGCCTACCCAGAAAACGTTGGGACATATTGTTAGGGGGGACTGGTTATCAGTCATAGAATCATCAGTATAATTAAATGGTCTTCACAAAAATATGCATTTAGATTTTACACCAGTTGTTTGTAGGTATTCGCTTGACAAGCGTTCTAGAGGTAACCCGAAAGGGGCAAACAACATTTTCGGAATACACGATTTGCATTTTAAAAATAGTTATTTGTAATTCATAAGTCATATAATTACTAAAAATTAACTTGTAAGCCAGATGCCTGTATGCAACAAAAGCGCTTGGTAATCCTCCTGGTCATAACTTCAGTTTTCTTTAGCATCCTCTTTGCAGGAGTATTAACACAAAAAACCGATGACTCCGCTGACGAAATAAACAATGCTTTTGCACCTACAGTCCAGTTGGCCTATTCTTTTCCATCAAACACAACCATAACCGCCTGCCTCTCATCTCCGTCATCCACTACAAATACGTCTTCTGCCTTAACACCTGAAAAGTTAACAATAACCAGTGTGCAGTTAAACGAAGAATCCGACACATTCATAGTTACAGTCCTAAACAATGGCCCATCACAAAGCATCATATCTGATGTTTCAGTGAATGAGGTTTCAGCATACATAGAAAACGAAATAGCTATGCCCCCCAACTCTTACACCGTCCTATCGGTTAGCCTTCATGAACAAATGAGGTTTTTAAGAACATACGAAATTCAGTTGCAATCTTTAGACGGTGACTCTGCGACATTTTTCAAAACTTGTTGGTAAATTCTTGGAGCCCTATGTTTTCGCATATAGGGTTTCGTTTACTGTGCTTTTGAAGTAGTTATGGCAGTTTTTGCAGTTGTAGGCTTGGATAGTGAGCTTGTGATTCTTCTGTTCTTTAGATGGTTTGTTTACTTCTTTACCACAAATAGGACAATGTACCATTTTGAATTACGCTCCTTATTTGTTAAGCTAAAAATAAGAGTATTATGAACGCTAAATATTTCGTTTTAATCCATGTATCAAAAAATTTTTGCGAACCATACATTTTTCGGTCGGTCAACTGTCCTGGAAGTTTAATATGCGTGTTTCGACCATCACTTTATGGGGAATCAATGTGGCGAGTCCTCAAACAAAACAAATTTTGCCAAGCGTAATCGACATTGCCTACGAACAGTACAAACGTGATTTGCCGCTCCACCGCCAAACACGGGAATTAATGAGTAAAAATGTAGTTACTACTTCTCCAGAGACTTCGCTTGAAACTGCAGCACGCTTGATGGGTGAAAAACACATCGGCAGCTTAATTGTCCTCAAGTACAAGACTCCTGTGGGCATAATAACCGAGCGGGACCTGTTAAGCAAGGCGATAGCTTATGGATTGTTTCTAAACGACCAAAAAGTCGAAGGAGTAATGTCTTACCCATTAACTGGGATTCCATCTACATCTAAAATCAAAGAAGCTGCCCAACTTATGACCCGCAAAAAAAGCAGGCTCGCGGTGTTCGACGCTGGCACATTGGTGGGCGTCATAACCGCTTCAGATTTAATCAAGAGTTTACCTGATGTCCCAGAAACAGAAGCACAAATCGAGAAGTTTATGACAAAGAAAGTAGTCAGCGCAGACGAAGAAACATCTGTGCTAAATGTTGCCAAGACGATGGGGCAAGAGAGAATCGGAAGCGTCATCATTACCCGCAAAGGGGAACCATTCGGCATCTTTACCGAACGTGATTTGCTAACCAACTTTTTGGCAAAAGGCAAAGATTTGTTCCCTGAAGTGGGACCAAGCTGTTCTTCACCGTTGGTGGTTGTTTCTACAGATATAAGTGTACATCGGGCTGCAGCTATAATGGCGCTCAAACACATCCGGCGGCTTCCAGTTGCGCAAGAAGGGAGTTGGTCGGCATCGTTACCGCACGCGATCTGGTTGAAGCGTACGCAAAATAGCTTCTCCCTTTTTCTTTTTTAGTTAAAACTAGATTTGGCAGTTTGTTAGTTTGAAGTAGGAGTCGCATTGGTTGCAGTGGTATCCTTTGATGCAGAAGAACTGATTTTTCAATTCTTTGGTTGGGTTGGCAACGTCTTTGCCGCAGTGGGGACACACCGCCATAAGTATCAGCCTTTCTCAGTGGCGCATTTTAGAGATAAGAATTTAATTAACAAAAAAATTCAAAAGAACAATTTAGCTATCATTCATCGGAACTTGGGTTATGCCATAAAACTGTAAATATTAACTGGTAATACACCCCAGTATCATGGATATACACATTTAAAACCTCTGCTTCTGATGGAAACTCGTCTTTTAGCCCTAATAAGGGGGGCTGAAGCGAATCAGATCTCGCAGACTTTACTGAAGACTTTTTCTATCAAGTCCTCGCGAACCCGTTCAGCTTCGGCTTCAGCTTCCCTGCGCCCCTTTGCCTTCTCTTTATGCTCCCTGACGTGGGCTTCGATGGCTTTACCCATTAATTCAACATTTGGAATAACCAGAATCTGTGCCCCACATCCACATTCAATTACTGGTAAATTGTATTCACTGGGTTTTGATAACTTCAATGTTTGCCCTCCTTGCCGCTGGTTGATGTTCGAGATGTTTGATTCTTGGGTTTCTTCCTACTGCTTCTTCAAATTTTGAGCAATCTTTTTTGTTCACGTTTAAGATACACGCGCAGTTCACTGTGAAGTTTGGCTCATCCGATGAATCCCCCTCGGCAAACTGAAGTGCGTAGTGGATTGGTTTTTGACTTATGATCGCCGGTAACCCCTCGGTGAATGCCTTGGTTCGCCGTGCGAGCTTTCGTAGGTCGCATTTTTCTGGCACTTGTATCTCTACTAGAATTGAGCCGAATCTGCATTCTATGCACACTGATTCCATGGTTAGCCACTTACCGCTCAGTATCTTGCTATAGAAGATAACGCTTTCTAACAAGGTAAATTCGCATGGTTTGTTAAGCAATGTTCGCTTTTTAGCAAACTGCGGTACGCAAGCTTTGCAAAGTCCACTTCCTAGATGCGAAGCCCAGTCTTTTTCCATAAGATACTGTTGCTTAACCGGTTTGGCAGTGCTCAAAACTTAGGGTTGCAGCCTTTTTGAGTAGCCTTTGTAGTTCAGCTTCTTGCTGTGGAAAATTGTTGACGAAGACGTGGCGAACGTTTTCGTTTTGTTCGGCTATTCCACGGCTCCGCAGCATATCCGAGGAGAGGCTTGCGCCCATAGCGAATTCAAGGTCCATATGCGTCTGGTAACGGCTGACCCAGACGAAGTCTCTGTCTTCGAGTTTATAGACGATTTTGCCCTGCTTGACGGTTTCAACGGTTTCGGGCACAGAGTCTTTGACGAGTTTGCGGAGGTTTTGGATGAGGGTTTTTTGGCTGGGGGTTAGGCTGGAGAGGATTTCGTCGATGGTTTGCTGTTTTTCCTGTCCTTTTGTCATACCATATTTTTGGGGCTTGAGATTATTATTTGTGACGCCAACTAATTGCTGCTAGAGGAAGGAGCGTTGGTAGCATTCTTCGTGGCGTATGGCTGTACATTTCTTGGCTGCTACCCTTTGTCCCACGAGGATTGGTTGATGGCAGATTAAACAGAAAACTCGACCTTTCTTTTGGACTCTTTTCATCAATCTGGAGTTTATCACATAATGATTGGTCGGCACGTTTTTCACCAAAAACAGCTTTCTATTTTTGCGGGTAAAAGCGTTTTTGTCAAGGTTTCTGGACTAAACTTTAGTCAAGATTTCTGGACTAACTTTTTTCCATGGGTTCCAACATTTATTGGCTGCTCTTTTCGGCAAATACCGACTACCCCTCTGTAGGATTTGCCGCTTGTTGCTCTGCCTACCTACCCTCATTCCCATATTTGAAGTGAAAAACAATGTTTTTTCTTTGTGTGGGTGTGGCGGTTTGCGGGGCACCACAAGACTGCAGTTAAGAGCAGTTGCTTTTTGTGGTTGCATTGTTTTTAGCGTCCGTTGCCGTTTGAGAAGGTGTTTTTCCCCACACGCATTATATGGCTCCATGCAGAAGCCGACGAGGTGTAGGTGTGGAAGCATGTTGAATTCTACCGCGGTTTAACTAATCCAGCAAGTAATGAAAACCCACACAACACAGCGAAACTCGGCTATCTAAGTAAAATTTCACCGTCAACCAACCACAAAGGCTAACCGCTACACTGTAATAGGTTTCACCACAAAAAGCTGCTGCAAACAACCAACCGACAAATACTCCGAGAGCAATAATGAGAAGCAAAAATTGTGTAACCGTGTTGAGTCTAAACCCCACTGCAACTACCGACTGCCTCTTATGCACTTTTCAAAGCCGTTCTCTTTGAGACTATCTCCAAGAAGGTCTTTGGCAGTTGCCTAAGTTCATGTCCTGTGTTGCGGTGAAGCGTGTTCCTCAACCGGCAAAAACATACGCGCATGCATCAGATATAATGGTTTGTTGCTGTTGTATGCTAGCAACTGGACGGTTTTTTTCGGGATTTTGAGGCACGATTGGCAATCAACGCCGCCACCGCCCCTGCCGCCACTCCGCCATCAATGTTAACCACTGCCAGCCCCAGCGAGCAGGACTGCAGCATAGCCATCAAAGTACCCACTCCCCCAGCGCCGAAGCCGTAACCGTTCGAAGTAGGCACCGCGATAACGGGAACATCCACCAACCCACTGACAACAGAAGCCAACGCGCCCTCACGGCCTGCCACCACCACAACCACGTCCACGTCGTTTGTGATGAGTTCTTTTATGGGTTCGAGCAGGCGGTGGATTCCTGCGACGCCCACATCATAGCTGGCGTAAACGGTGCAGCCCATTTCTTGGGCGATAATTTTGGCTTCTTCGGCGATTGGGATATCTGAGGTACCCGCAGTCAAAATCCCTACTCTGCCCCCAGTGCATGCGGCGGGGTAGGTTTTTCTCTTGAGAACTGCTATCCTTGCTTTCTCATTGACTGTTACCGTTAAATCGTCTGTTGGAATAGCCTTTACTGCTGCGAGGTGGTCTTTGTCTGCTCTACTCACGATCACTCTACCGCAATTCGTAAGCATAGCCCGGCAGATTTCTGCGACGTCTGCTGCGGTTTTGCCTTCTGCCAAAACCACTTCGGGCACGCCTTTGCGCAGTTCCCGGTTGCCATCCAGTTTTGCCAGACAGCCCAACTCTTCAACCGAGAGTAACTTGAGCATTTTCTCAGCTTCAGCTACTGAGAGTTCCCCACGAGAAACCTTGTCGAGTATCTCTTTTAATGTTTGCATAGAACAGACAATACTTAAAAAACCCTTAATCATATATTTATTGTGCTTGCTTGGTAAACATGGATTTTTGTGACCGCTATGAGTGAAAACAAAAAAATTCTTGTCATCGACTGCAGCACCTCAGGAGTCGCAGGCGACATGCTGCTGGGGGCGCTGCTGGATTTAGGCGCCAACGTAGAACGCGTAATAACCGCAATCAAAGTGCTGGAGAACCCAGAGTACGGCTACGAGCACATCGACATAGCCATCGACGAAGTCATGCGGGGCGAATTCCGCGCCACCCAAATCGACGTAACCTCCACCGCAGCCAAAAAACGCCACGGCAACCAACTAATCGAGATAGTGGAGACCGCCGCAGCCAAAATCTACATGTCCCAAAAAGCAAGAGAATACGCTTCAAAAGTCATCCGCTCAATAGTGGAAGCCGAATCTGACCTGCACAAAACGGGTTTCGACGAGGCACACCTCCATGAGGTAGCGCTGGTTGACACAACCGCGGAAATTCTGGGTTGCGCCGTCGCACTCGACGACCTGCACGTTTTCGAAGGCGAGGTTTACTCGACCCCGTTGGCGGTTGGAGGTGGCACCTTCAAGTTTTCCCACGGCATAGTCTCCGCTCCTGCCCCCGCAACACTGGCGATTCTGCAATCCAAAAACTATCCGTTCCACGGCGGCCCCATCGAAGCGGAGCTTGCAACACCCACAGGCGTGGCTTTGCTGGTGAATTTGGCGGCTGAAGTCAACCGTTTCTACCCGCCGATTATGCCCCTCAAGGTGGGGTATGGTGCTGGAACCAAAGAGTTCCCAGAGATGCCTGCGGTTCTGCGGCTCACACTCGGCACCCCCCTCGCACAAGAGTTGCCTCATGATGAGATAGCGGTTTTAGAAACCAACATCGACGACGCACCGGGCGAAGTCCTCGGCTACGCCATTGACCGGTTGGTAGAGGCAGGCGCCAAAGACGTCAGCGTAATCCCCACTGTAACCAAAAAGAACCGCCCTGGACACATCGTAAAAGTCATCGCTGACCAAAGAGACGTTGCTTACCTCTCAAAACTTCTCATAGAGGAGACGGGCACGTTGGGCGTTAGGGTTTACTATTGCCAGCGACACATTATTAGCAGGGAGTTGCTTATGGTTGATTTAGTGGTTATGGGCAACAAGGAATCGGTACGTGTAAAAATCTCCAAGGATTCAGGGGGCAAAGTCATCCGTATAAAACCTGAGTATGAGGATCTCAAAAGGTTGGCGGAGAAAACCAAGATGCCCTTGCGTGAGCTCCTTGACCAAGCTGTGGCTAAAGCCCAAGAAGCCTATTCCAAAGGAGTAGCTGATTAGTATGGAATCGTTAGACCAAAAATTAGAGGAACTCAAGGCATTCATAGCTGACAAGGGCAAAGACGGCGTTGTCATCGCTTTTTCCGGCGGTGTTGACAGCGCCACATTGGCAGCGTTATGCCATCAAGTTCTGGGGTCAAAAGCTGTAGCCATCATCGCGCAGTCGCCCACTTATACGCCTAAGGACCTGCGGAATGCACAGCAGCTTGCCAAAGAAATCGCCATAGACCTGTATGTTATTCATACCCACGAGTTGGAGAACGAAGATTTCCGCCGCAACCCCGAGGGCCGCTGTTATCACTGCAAAAAGGAGCTTCTCCAAAAACTCCTCAAATTTGCCCATCAACACGGCTTCTCAGTGGTGTTTGAAGGCACCAACTTTAGCGACCTAAGCGACCACCGACCCGGCTTTAAAGCGGTGCAGGAAACTCACGGCGTCTACAGTCCCTGGGTTGCAACCAAATTCAGCAAAGACGAAATCCGCCAAGTCGCCAAAAACCTCGGCCTAACAGTCTACGACAAACCTTCCCATGCATGTCTGGCTTCTCGGATACCGTTCAATCAGCCTATAACCGCTGAGAAACTGAGCAGAGTTTACCAAGCTGAGCAAGCCATCGAGGAGATTGTGCCTGTTCGCCAACTGAGGGTTCGAGACCACGACGGGTTAGCCCGCATAGAAGTCGGCAAGGAAGAACGGAAACTGTTCCTTGATGAATCAGTCATGGAACGGGTGGTTGTTGCGCTCAAGGGGTTGGGGTTTACTTACGTGACGTTTGATTTTGAAGGTTACCGCACAGGCAGCATGCTAAAAACGCATGAAAATAGCAAAAATGCCTGAGTTTTTGTTTTTCTATTTCGAGAAGAAGAGAACACCGCCCTTATTCAACATCGTCTCAGGGTTTTGTGGGCGACTGCTTTTTTGGTTCTACAGCAGGTTTGGGCTGCTGGCTGGTTGAGGCTGATTCCACAAGCAGTTCTGTGCGGCGGATGATTAGACTCTGTTGCTCTGCCGCTACCCCTCCCCCAATATAATCGGTCAAGAAGCGGTTCGGTTTTTTCTTATCTATTTGTTGTTGCAGTGAGCCCTCTATACACAACAACAACCAGCCGTTTGTGCAGGCAACCCAGTTTTTGGTACAGCAATCCCCTATGATTGCAGACTGGTTGTGGCTGAATCTACAAGCAGAACAGTTTTCAACATAAAAAG
>JBNIDO010000036.1:0-25097 GCA_050108095.1 Bathyarchaeia archaeon | reverse complement strand
TTGCCTTTGATGCTTTGTCCTTGGAGTTCGTGGCCTTTTTCGATGACGACGCCTGTGTTGGGGTCGACTCCGCCGTAGAAGCTGATTGGCATAGTTGTTACTAGAGCTTCTCCCTCAGCCTTGCCCTTGTAGATAATTCGTCCTTTTAATTGTTCCATTTTCCAGTCACCGCCGCTTGGACGCATTCTTTCATGCTGCCCATCTTGGTTTTCATCAAGTTCTGCCGGCTATAGAAGCATCCCTTTGCCGACGTGGTCGCCAGCGCTTTGAACCTGCCTTTCAGTGGAGCTACGGCCATGCAGGTGTCGCATGCGAATTTGCCGCCCGCCGCCTCGATAGTGGCGGTGTAGCCGCGTTTGTCTGCGAGTTGCTTGGCTGTTCGGGAGGTTGCGACCCAGAGTTCCGTGCCTTCTTTGACTTTTTTGCCCTCGATTAAGCCTGCGATTTCCTGAATTTCCTTTATGCTGCAATGTGGGCAGCCGACGCAGACAAAGTCAATGTCTGATACGTCGTCGTTGATGTGGTCGTATGCGGCTTTGAGGTCTGCTTCTTCGATGGTTACTGTTTCTTTGGGTTGAGTTTGGGCTTCTACGCCGGGGGTAATGCCTTTCATGTAGAAAAGCGGCTTTGCGCCATAAGTCACCAGCGACGCCCCAAAGCTTTTGAGTTCGTCAAGGTCGGCTTTTTTGATGCCTGTTATGTAGGGGATTTTGTTTTCGGCTTTTTTGCCGATGGCGTAGCCTAATGCGCCCCAGTCTGAGAGTTTGGTTAGGGGCGTGTTTACTTGGACGTGGATGTCTGGGACTCGGTTTTCGTCAAGGTGTAACCCGTAGCAGGGTGTTTTGCCTACAAAAGCCGCCGCCAACGCCGAAGGTCCACCTTCGCGGTTGGTGCGTGCGCCCAAAACAGAGTTTGCAAATGTGACTGCGCTGCTTTCTGACCATGCAACGTGTTCGCCGTAGAGTGGGAGGTTGCCGATGAGGTAGGGGGTGCAGGTGCAGCTGATGAGGATGCCCATGCGTTCGAAGGCGTCTATGACTTGGTTTTGTTTGTCAGCGAAGTCCGGTGATATGCCGAGTTGCTGCCAGTTTTCGAGGTCCATGCCTGCGGGGTTGAGGGTGGTCAGCACCTTGACTTTGCCGTCTGCTGCTAGCGAGTTGAGGAATTCTAAGCCTGCGTCGCCGAGGTTGTGGTAGCTGACGCCTGCGACCTGCACGCTGCCCACGTCGATGAGACTTTTTGCGCCGAAGATTTCGCCCAATGCGACGAGGATTTCCATGCTTTTGCGGACAGCGTAGCCTTCTTTGCCGTCCAGCATAGCCTGCTCTTGCTTAGTTAACTCCATAGTTATCACAGGTACTTGTTTAGGTCAACTTTTACGTAGTCCACTTTACTAAAGCCTTTGCCCGTGCTGACCAATGGCGCTGTTGCGTCTAAGCCTGCCTTGGCGGTTGTGGCTTTTTTGCCCTCTGACAAATCGCCTGAGGGGTCAAGGCTGGAGCCTGGCTGGTTACTGAGGATAACCACGTTTTTGTCGGCTTGAAAACGAGTGGCAATCGCCCATTCCACGTCCTGGGGGTCATAGATGTTAATGTCCTCATCCACGACGACGCAGTGCTTAAGCGAGCCGTGCCCCTTGAACGTCGCCGCAATCGCTTTTTTGCCGTCTTCAGGGTCTTGTTTTTTGATTTGGACAACAGCGTGGAGCCAGCTGCATCCGCCTGGCGTAATGTATACATCCTTGCACTGGCAGACTTTGCTGACTTCTTTAAAGATGGTTGGCTCTTTGGGCATGCCCATGAGGAACTTGTGCTCGTTCCTGCCTGCCAAAATGGTCTGGTAAATGGGGTTTTTGAGGTGGGTGATGCATTTGATTTCGACGACGGGTTGCATGCGGGTGCGGTCCACGATACCCGTTAAGTCCAAGAATGGCCCTTCGGAGGCTTTCTCCTTGGTAATCCTGCCCTCCAACACGAATTCACAGTCAGCGGGCACCTCCAAATCCACCGTTTTGCACTTAACCACATCCGTCTTCTCCAATGCGTTTGCCATTCCCAACTCGTTCACGCCCATCGGCATGGTGGTGGCTGCGGCTAAGAGCACAGAGGTGGAGTTGCCGATGCAGATGGCGATGTCGAGTTCGCCGCCGGCTTTGGCAAGAGCAGTGTCGGTGCCTCGGCGTTCGACTATGCGGGCGACGAAGTGGTTTTTGTCTTTGAGCATTAATCTGTGGAAGCACATGTTGGCTCCGAATTCGGGGTCCTTAACGATGGAGACTGCGCTGGCGATGTATTTGCCGCCGTCCTGCGCGGTGTAGTGCATAATGGGCAACTTGGTTAGGTCAACTTCGGTTTCGACGACTTCTTGGCACGGCGCCTCAGAAACCAATTTGGGCATAACCGGATGCTCGATGGCGCTTAGCAACTTGGGCAAAAGCTGCTCTTTGGTGATGCCCATGCTACGGCAAATCAAATCCTTAGAAGAAACCAACCCCGCAACCACGGGCACGCTGGATTCATTCACGTTCTCAAAATAAACCGGTTTCTCGCCTAACGCGGCGATGATGCCTGCCATCTCGTATTCGGTGGAAACTGGCTTGGAAATCTTTGTCAACTCGCCACTTTTCTGGAGTTGTTCCATGAAGTCTCTCAGGGTCAAATTGTTTTGCCTCAGTCTGGAAAGTATCGAGTTAGATGTTTATAGGTTTTGGGAATACCATGTCATGGTTTTGTTTAGTCAAGGTTCCCTGACGAAAAAGCTCTTATGCAGTATCCCCAACTCGGTTAATAGAACCTAAATTAGTTTGCATGGTGCTTGGCATGGAAAGCAAACTGCTTGCCCTCCTGTTTATCCTCGCTTGTTTCACATCCATAATGCCGATTAGTATGTTTGAACCAGCTAAGGCACAAGGTATCATTTCCTTTGCTCCTGAAGCGCTCCCAACAAACCATGCATATATCAGAAGCAACGGCGACATAGACCCACCGACTTTGCCCATCCAACGGTCTGGCGACGCATATCAGTTAACAGCTAATATTGTTAACTGCACTATTGACATTCAAAAAAGCAATGTGGAAATTGACGGCAACGCTTTTTCAATATACATACCTTTCTATGGTGAGAGGGGGGCTGATGGACAGGTAAAATCAGTTCAATCTCTAATGACCATTTCAAACCAGACAAATGTTACTGTAAAAAATTTTGTCCTCCGTGATTCAGGAGTGGCAATTTATGCGGATAACTGCTCCTCGTTATATATTGTCAATAACACAATAACTGATTGCAAATGGATTTACCTGCACTTTTGCAACTATACCCGCATAACTGGAAATATTATGGATAATAATCAACATGGTCTTTATGGTTATGTCACAGATCATATAGAAATAAAGTATAACCAGATACACAACAGTGGTTGTCATGCCATAGTTCTCGATCAGATATCCAATTCCGACTTTATCGGCAACGTCTTGAATGGTAATGCGGGCCAAGGAATCTGCTACCTTGGTCTGGGCAATCGTGTAATAGGCAACACATTCCAAAACAACCAAGGCGGCATACTGTCATACGTAGAAGGCAATATAATACATCATAACAATTTCATTCACAATTTCTGCGACCACGAAGACAGGGATATATCAATTAATGCTCCCAACGTACTCGACGATGGCAAAGAAGGTAACTATTGGAGCAGCAATATGGACCCCAAACCACTAACAATACCCTCCGTATTCATTCGAGACAACCAATCAAATGTTGATAATCATCCACGCCTCACACCATATGTATTCGACTACCAAGCCCCAACCGTCGACATAGAATCACCAGTCTCCCAGAGCAGTTTTAACTCCTATGGCGCCTTAACGCTGGATTTCTCAACATCAGAAAGCTACACTAAAGCCAGTTATTCCATTGATGGAAACAGAAAAGCAGCTTTGATAAACAAAACTATCCCTCTCATAGGCCTATCTGCGGGGAACCACCAATTAACAATCTATGCCGAAGACAAATTCGGAAACGAAGGCACATCAACCATATCTTTCACAGTTAACGATCCAAACTCTATTACATCACTTTTCTCATCTTTATCCACTATCGGCATCTTGGTTGCAGCGATCGCAGCAACCTTAATTATCACTGGCTATTGGATCAGTAAAAAAGGAAAAATGGGAGCACCTAAAAAGCGCTGTTAATACGTTACTACGCCTATTCTAGTCATCAAATACTCATAGCCTAAACCCTTAAAGGCGCCCACGATTTTGCCAGAGACTTCTTTGCCGCCGGCCAATGCAACCATACAGCCTCCGCCTCCTCCGCCCGTCAACTTAGCGCCGAATGCGCCCTGTTTGCGTGCGATGTCAACGAGTTGGTCGAGTTCTTTGCTGGATACGCCGATTTCCTGTAGGATGCGGTGGTTTTCGTTCATGAGGTCGCCGACTTTTTTTAAGTCGCCTGCTTCGAGGGCTTTTCTGCCTGCAACCGCCAAGTTTTCCGCCTGCTTGAAGAGAGGGTCATACTTTTTGGGGTCTTTCTTTTTGCGGTCAGCGACGCCTTCCACCATGGCTTTTGTGTTGGCTACTTTGCCTGTGCTGCCTATGACTATTTCGATGGGACGCTTAATATGGATTTTTTCTACGAGGTCTTGTCCGCCTGCAGGGTTTTTCTTAAACCACATCAAGCCGCCGTAGGTTGCTGCGGTGTTGTCGATGCCGCTGGGGTTGCCCGCGTAGGCTTTTTCGCCTTCGTAGGCGACTGCGTTGATTTTTTCGTTTGAAAGGTTAAGCCCCAACTCTTCGCTTATGGCCCTTGCGATAGCAACGCTTGATGCTGCTGATGCGCCGAGTCCGCTGAACCCAGGCAGTGAACCGCCGATCCAAATATCCAGCGGCGTCTTAGGACCCAAGTCCATGGCTTTTAACATGCGTTCGATGGATTCGATCTGCTGCAGCCGCTTTTCTTCGCTGTAGCCTTTTGCGGTTTTGCGTTCGTCTTTTACGTTTAAGCCTTTTTGGGCTTTTGTGACGGTGGCGTCGGTTGAGGAGTCGATGGCTGATACTATGCCGGGGACTCCATGCACGACGAAGTGTTCGCCGAACAAGATGACTTTTCCATACCCTGACCCTTTACCCATACATGTTACACCTTGACTGGAAGCTATAGGCTGTTTTAAATAAAAATGTTCGTTTATGCTTGGCTTGAAAGCAGTCAATACGAGCCTCTTATTCTTGGTTTTCCAGCGCCCGATTAAAAGCCCTAATCTGGCACCTATTCGCAAACCACAACATTACAATACCCACTGCGATCAGCAATGGACCACCAATTAAGGCTGCAATGTTGTAGCTATCCCAGACGTGTTCAATCGCCATATCGGCTTGCTTATCGCATGCGTCAGGGTTCGACAAAACAAGGTACTCCACAGCTGAGTTGCCGCTTGAGGGTAACCCGTTGATGATTAAATGGTCGGTCCAATTCTGCCAGTTTGGCGTATATGTTCCCTGCGAAAAAGCGGCGAATTCGTCGGAGGATAGAACTGCAGAATTCATTGTTCCATTATCAACTTTTAATCCGAGAGAATAAACGCCTGTTTCGTTATACCTAAGAGATTCATTAGCATAACCCATAGCGGGTACAGTCAGCGGGTTCAACCAATAACCCTCCTCATGATGAGAAATATCCGAATAACACACAAACAAAACAGCGCCCGCCACAGCCAACACTAAAGCAGCAACCACTAAGATTGTACGTTTACTAATCGTAAAAGCAGCGGCTAACCCTGAAACTACGCCTGTGGCAATCAGAAAAACGCCGGCGTAGAAGTTGAGGGCGTTGTAGGTCTGCAGGGTGGTTTGTTGGCAAAACTTCAGGGTTACTTCAACGCTGTCTGAGGGATGTGTATTCCATAAGATGTAGTATACGGGCTCGGAGTAAGCGTTGATGCAGGATATCCTGAAATCGTCCATTTTGCTGATTGAGATAGGTTCCACATCACCAGCAAAATTCGGCTTGTATGACCCGTTTATCCAGCTCGGGTAGATGCTTTGGCGGAGCATGTCGACGAGTAGAGTGCCATTCCCGTTTATTGCGTAGTAGAGGTTTACTGAACTGTTGATGTCTACGAACAGGTTGCCGTAGCCGTTTGGGGGGACAACTGTGGATTCTTCGTATATTGGGTCGGTGAATTTTGTCTCTTGGCTGGTACAGTTGTTAACGAGAAATAGGCCTACGGAAATGGCTGCTAAGGCAGTGAGCATGACTGCTAATACAAGGCGCTTCTTAGTAGACATACAATCCCTACAGGTGGGCCCGACCGTGGGAAAAATGATTGTGCGTAACAGCGAGATAAGTCAAAACATTAAAACCCAAAGCAAAGCGCGTTCTAAGCATAGGCGACAGTATGCAGCAGATAAAGCAGGTAGGCTATAGCTTTGTGGCGACGGCAAGCGGCATATTCCTACTTATTACTGTGCTCTGGATGCTCAGCGGTTACTTAACCCCCCTGCTTGGCATACCCCTGTTTCTGTTACTGGCAATTCCATTTGTTATGCATATCAAAAGGCAGGTCAACGAATTCAACCAATCAGTACCCATCCAAGCACGGGTTAAACAGGCAAAAAATATCTTGATGGCCCTGCCCGGCGTAGGTTTGGCCTGTTGGGCCCTCGATGTCCTCTCCACCATATTCGTCATAGACATAAGCCAAAGCGGACAAGAACTCAACCCCTTAGGCTGGCCTTACAGCGCCCCAGTAGCCTTAGCATACTATATACCGATTATAGTCATCGTCTATTTCTTGTTATACCGAGTTAAGAGCAAAGCATCTTTCTACGGGGCAGTCGCTGTTTCTGTGGCAACCCTTACCTTTGCTGCAATTAGCTTCGTTGCTAGCCTTAACAATTTTGGGCTCGGAATCTATAACCCGTTACCCGGTTCTGATACAGTCGTATTTGCTATCTGGTCCATCATCGCAGTTGCTCTGGGGACACTTAACGTTGCAGCGGCGCGGTCAGCAAAGTTACTCTGTCATTGACCTGTTGAACATTTGTTAACGAACATAAGGATTTTCTATTAGTAAGCGCTTACATCTAGTTGGAAGGTTTTTGAGTGACAGAATCAAGGCAGACACTGCATATCTGCAGTCTAGCAGTTTTTTGCTGTGCAATCATGATATGTTCTATCGTGCCCTCTGTGGTATCCCAAACAGCAGAGCTGCTTGACCCTACAACAATCCCAAAATTTGTAAACCAACTCGACGGACCTCCCACTGTCTTCAACCCCATAAACATCACAGACGACTCAGGCAATTTGGTCAGGCAGGAATACACGGTTAAGGCTTCTGAGTTTAAGCAGCAAATGCTACCTTCAGGTTTTCCACAAACCACTGTCTGGGGCTATGAAGGAGACGCAAAAGACCCACTAACTGGACAAGACTTAGGCTCGGTTGCTTCTACGCCGGGCAGCACCTTTGAAGCTATCCAAGGCGTCCCAGTCCAAGTCAAATGGGTAAACAACCTTGTCGACAGCAGCGGTAAACCTATGAGTTATTTTTTACCCGTTGACCCCACCATCCACTGGGCAAACCCCAACGGCCTCTCAATGGACGCCACAGAAGAAAACTTGGCATCCTATCCTCCGGGGAACCCTCAAGCCCAAACACCAGTTCCCATAGTCACTCATCTGCATGGCGGAGAAGACCCCTCAACCTCCGACGGTCACCCCGACGCCTGGTACACGCCAGACGGCGAACATGGACCAGCCTACACCACCGAAGAACCCACCGACCCAAACGCCGCAGTCTACGTATACCCAAACAACCAGCAGCCGACTACGCTCTGGTATCATGATCACGCTTTGGGATTAACCCGCCTAAGCGTGCTCTCTGGACTTGCCGGCGTCTACATTATCCGAAACACATCTGACCCAGTCGAGCAGTTTCTGCCACAGGTCGCCTACGATGTGCCGCTGCTGATTCAGGACCGAAGCTTCTACACTGACGGCTCATTCTACTACCCCACCGTAGGCAACAACCCCAGCATCCACCCCGAATGGAACAGCAGCTTCCTAGGCAACACCATCATAGTCAACGGCGAAGTATGGCCAAACATGAACGTTAAACAAGGACTGTACCGCTTCAGAATAGTCGATGGCTCAAACAGCCGCTTCTACCAAATCAGCTTCTCAAACGGCATGTCCTTTACGCAGATTGGCTCCGACGGTGGCTACCTCAAAGCACCAGTAGAGGAAACTTCCCAGATTATCGCCCCCGCCGAACGCATCGACATTTTGGTTGATTTCTCCAATTTGGCACCTGGAGCCAAGGTTGTTATGCAGAATTTTGCAGGAACAGCCCAAGGCAGTGAGCCCACGGGGGAGATTATGCAGTTCACTGTCACCGACGAAAAAGGTGTTGCACCGCAGCAGTTACCCGCCGACCTCAACCCGACCCTTGCAGGAGACTTCCCCAACTTACCCGCCCCAGACAACCAGCGCATCCTAACCTTGATTGATATGGGGAACATCAACGGCTCCTACATGATGCTACTGGATGGACAAAAATGGTCTGCTTCGATTTCTGAAACTCCCAAAGCTGGAACCACCGAAGACTGGATAATCGTAAACCCAACCATGGACGCCCACCCCATCCACCTGCACCTCGTCCAATTTCAAATCGTAAGTCGCCAAACATTTGACCTCTTCACCTACATGGATGACTGGACCAACCTCAACGACGACCCACCGCTAAACCACAGCACAATCAATGTCCAATCACTAGAACCCTACCTCACGGGCACTGCACGCACAGCCGAACCCAGCGAACAGGGCTGGAAAGACACGGTAATTGTGTATTCAGGTGAAGTTGCTACAATCCGTGTTAGGTGGGCAGAGCAAGATGGCAACCCCTACTCATTTGATGCCTCCGCAGGACCTGGCTATGTTTGGCATTGTCACCTGTTAGAACATGAGGATAATGAGATGATGCGCCCCTATACAGTCGCCTCGTCAGGTGTGCTTCCAAGCTTAAACCTGCAGGTCATCGCTGTAATCGTCGCCGTTGCAGTGGCGGTTGCCGTGGTGGCTGTGTTATTTGTCGTTAGGCGTCTGCGGCGGCGCTAACAAAAAACTTTCTTGCTTACATTGCAGGGGGAAGCTTTACTAATACCCCAGAGGCACATGTTTGTCAAGATATTTGGACTACGCTTTGTCAAGAAACCTATACAAGAACCCTTTAATTGGCAATTTGATTAAACCCCAAATATGAAAAAAGTAAGCAGATTATCCGTGGGCATTCTTTTAATTGTCCTATCTGCCTCAAGTATTATAGTGGTTTGCTCTGTCTGTGCACAGGTTTCGAAACCTTCGCCGCCTGAATTTACCGTCCGCTATTTGGATAATTCCTATGATACAGAGCCGATTTATGGTGTGAACCAGTTTACCGGAAAAACTGTTATTATTGAAGCAAGTGAGCACGTTGATAAAAGAACGGTGGAGGTCACAATTAAAAATCAACCCTTCACCCCATACAACGACTCAAACGGAAAACTAATCGGATTATACTACAATTTTAGGTTCAAAGGCCCATATGGCGATGTCTGGAGCTACTACCCCTTTACCCCCGGTGGACGGTCAGCAATACCCTACAATGGTTACCCATGGGGCACAGGTGACTTATCCCCCAGAATCTCAACTTCAGACTCTACATATACCGTTACATCAGTTGATTTAGGTATATTGCTATCAATCGCCTCAGGCTACTCAGGTTCTGTAACTTTTCCCACCGAGGGTCAGATAGAATTCCAAGCTCAAAACCTAATCGGACACATCGAATCCGAATGTTCAGGACTACTGGCAGGTTCATTCTACGACTTCACAGGACAATCAAGCAATTGGAGCAGCACCCAAACCGTAACCTTTGGGGAAAACAGTGGAACCTCGACTTCTCCAACCTCTAATCCTACCCCAACAGTGCAGCCTGTTGAACCGACACCCAAATCGACAGCAACAGCGACACTGGCACAAAACCCAACTCAGGTTCCTATGCAACCGAACACTGAGACGAACGTGCTGTTGGGACTTGGCTTGAAGGACATTATCATTGTTTTGTTAGCTGTCGTGGTCTCGGGTATGGCGTTGGCGATTTTGTTGTTTCGCAGAAAATCGATTAGTTCATCTTAGAGGTAGAATCTTCTTTTCTCCACTTTTATTGAGAGATAACAAGCGTACTGCTTGTGTTTTGCTCCTCAACCAGCCAGCAACCCAACTCCGTTGCAGAACGCAAACCTCAGCCGCCTTCCAAGTCCATAAGAAGAAGATGAGCAAGGCACACACCCACTTCATCTAACACTAGAAAAACAACAGAAAAACCCAAGTTCCTTTTCAGCGGAATACACAACAAAGCAGCATGGCAAACTCACCGGTTTGCGGCAGGTGCTAGAAGCTATGGGAGCACTGTTTCCGAAACCTAAAATAAGCGCGTGACAAAACTATAGCGTCTTGAGGTTAATAATTAGTGTCATCAATCATCGAGGACCTCATCGCTCGAAAGATTTTCAATAACCGTGGAGACGAAACCATAGAGGTAGACGTTATCACCGCCAGCGGATTCGGACGCGCTGGAGCACCTGCGGGCAAGAGCCGGGGCAAAGCCGAAGTGCAGTATTATCCCCAAGGCGGCGTTGAATCAGCAATAAAAAAGGTTGACGACCTCGTAGCGCCTGAACTCGCAGGATTAAACGCTGATTTCCAAGAGGAAATCGACAACACACTCCACGAAATCGACGGCACAGCAGACTTCAAAAACATCGGTGGCAACACCGCCTTTGCCATTAGCCTAGCAAACGCCGAAGCAGCCGCCAATTCACACGGACTTCTATTATTCCAGTTTCTGGGCGGAAACGCCGCAACCAGCCTGCCTTTCCCACTTGGCAACTGCATAAGCGGCGGCGCCCACGCTCGGGGCAAAGCACCAGCCATACAGGAATACCTCGCCCTGCCCCATGGCGCAGAAAGCTTCCTCGAAGCACAGACCGCCAACACCCAAATTCACCAACGCATCGGCAACGCCCTCAAACGGAAATCCACGACCTTCAACGGCGGCAAAAGCGACGAAGGCGCATGGATAGCCAACATAGACACCGACGACGCGTTTGAAATCATTGCGCGTGCCTGCGAAGAAGTTGGCAACGAATTGGATTTCGAATGCGGTTTTGGAATTGATGTTGCAGCGTCAAGTTTCTGGAAGCCCAAGGAAGAAAAGTATGTTTATGAAACCGAGGGCAAAAAACGCGACACCGCCGAACAACTCGAATATATGATTAGCTTAATCGAGAAGTACCATCTCACTTACGTCGAGGACCCTTTCCAAGAGGACGACTTCGACAGTTTCGCTGAGTTAACTCGCAAAAGCAAGAATTGCTTAATCTGCGGTGACGATTTATTCACGACCAATACTGAAAGGTTAAATAACGGAATTAAGATTAACGCTGGAAACGCTATCATCATCAAAGTCAACCAGATAGGCACATTAACCGATGCAGCTGAAACAATAGAGACAGCCCAACGCAACGGTTACGCACCTGTCATGTCTCACCGAAGCGGAGACACATGTGATTGGCACATCGCCCATTTGGCAGTCGCCTACAGATGCCCCGTCATAAAAACTGGCGTGGTCGAAGGCGCACGCATAGCCAAACTAAACGAGCTCATACGGATTGAGCATTTCCTTGGCAACCGCGCCAGAATGGCTGACTTAAACATACGCTAAAGAGAAGATGAATAAAGAATGTCTGAAGACCAAGTAAAAGAAAACCAACCAACAGAAAACCAAGAAGAAGAGCAAGAGGAAGTAACCGAAACCGAAATCCCGGTTCCTCAAGAAGCCGAAGTCGAATCCACTGAACCCGCCGCACAAGAAGAACCCGTAGAAGAAAGCGAGGGCGAAGTGGAAGAAGCCCAAGAAGTCACAGAAACCGCTCCAGAAGAAACTCTTCTTCTGCCAAGAGATACCCTGCTATCCGCAGGCATCCACATCGGCACCAGGATGAAGACACTGGACATGGAACCCTTCATCTACCGTGTCCGCCCAGACGGTTTATTCGTCTTAGACGTCAAAAAAACAGACGACCGCATCCGCACAACAGCCAAATTCCTCTCACGCTATGAGCCAAGCAAAGTCGCCGTAGCAGCAACCCGCCTCTACGCGCATGAACCAGTCCGCATGTTCTGCAAACTCACTGGCGCAACACCCCTAATCGGCAGATTCATCCCCGGCCAACTCAGCAACCCACAGTACAGCAACCGCGTTGACCCCGAAGTCATCGTAGTCTCTGACCCACGCGCAGACGCACAGGCAGTTAAAGAAGCAAGCACAGTTGGCATCCCAATCGTCGCCCTTTGCAGCACAGACAACGAATTCTCAGGCGTAGACTTAGTCATCCCAACCAACAACAAAGGCCGTCGCGCACTCGCAGTCATCTTCTGGCTCCTAGCACGCCAAGTGCTCCGTGAAAGAGGCGAATTAGGCCCAGACAAGGACCCGCCAGTTAGCATCGAAGACTTTGAAGCCAAAGTCACACGTGAAGAGGAGGATGACACCTAAAAGGTTGTCTCATCTTCGGCGTGCAGTTGTTGCTTCTCAATTTTATGAGGGCACCGCCGAAGCACTTAGAGCACAACTTAACAGTTGTTTCCTCCATAAACTTGGACCACAAAAACTTCCCCAAGTCAACACGTCAACTCACCCACGTAGCATCGTGGGTTTAATTTGTCCCCACGCCGGCTACATGTATAGTGGTCCCGTGGCAGCACTCTCTTATTATGAGTTAGCCCAAGACGGCAAACCAGACACAGTCGTGCTTTTAGGTCCCAACCACACAGGCTATGGTAGCGCGCTTTCGGTTATGCGGGAAGGCGCTTGGCAAACCCCATTGGGCAACGTTGAAATTGACACCAAATTAGTCGATGAAATACTGCACGAAACAAAAATCTTGGATATCGACGATACTGCCCACCGCTATGAGCACTCCCTTGAGGTGCAACTGCCTTTTCTGCAGTACCTCTATGGCAACAGCTTCAAAATTGTGCCCATCTGCTACTTGATGCAGGATTACGATTCAGCCGTCGAAATCGGCAGAGCACTAACAGAAGCCCTCGATGCCACCAACACTGTAGTCATTGCGTCCTCAGACATGACCCACTATGAACCCGCCGAAGAAGCTGCCGCCAAAGACCAAGCCGCCCTCAAAGAAGTCACCGCCCTAAACGCCAAAGGCTTCTACAGCACCGTCGAAGCACAGAACATAACTGCCTGCGGCTATGCTCCAATAACCAGCCTAATCACCTACGCTGTGGGTGTCTGCGCTAAAGCCCAGCTTCTGGGTTACCATAATAGCGGCGACATAACAGGCGACCACTCAAGCGTCGTCGGCTACGCAGCCGTGAGCTTTAGAACAAGTTAATATTTTTCTAGTAGGCGTTCAAAGAAGGTTTTGGTTTTAGCGATTGCTTCCATGGGTGTACTATGTTCAAGCTCCAGCGTTATCGGCCCTTGGTAGCCATAATCGTGTAGGGTGGAGAGGAACTGTTTCAACTCGGGGGTTTCCTCTGTGAAGGGTTGATGGTTTCTGTTTGCCATGTGCACGTTGCAGACGCGACTGCCGTACTTGTCAAGCAATTCATCCATCACCTCCGTTTCCAACGCATGGCACAAGTCAAAAGTGATACCCATTTCGCCTTCGGGGTCTATGATGCCCAACACCTCTTCCAGTTGCTCGACGTTGATGCCGAACCCTGTGGAGGTAAACGAGAGGTTTTCCAAAGCTAATTTGATACCCAACTTTTTGGCAAACGGCTTAATCTGCCCAAAAACCTCAGTTAAGCATTCTTCCCTTTGATTTTTGGGCAACGCTTTTGCAATGAATGAATGCACAGTCATCAAGCGCACATTGAGTGCTCGGGCACATTCCAAAGAAATCTTGCCATAGTACACGGATTGGTGGACTTCAATGGGATTTTTGATATGCAAAACGGCTGAGTGGAGGGTTAAGCAGGTTAGTCCTGAGGCAGCCAGCGCTCTCTGTTCACGGAAAACGTCGGTATCATGCTCTTTTTTGATGGATTTCATGTTGAACTCTACATTTCTGAAGCCGAGTTGTTTTATGGCGCTAATGTTATCGTCTATGGATAGCTTGCTAAAGATTCCGTTGGATAGGCTCAACTGCATTGATTGTCCGCCTCTAGTGCCATGTTGGTTCAAACAAAAAAGGCTTATCTTTTCTGTTGCTCCCGAAGTTTCTTAATGTGCTCGTCGTGCTGGAGGTCTTCAGCTGTATCCATCGGTGGCCTAAACCTGTGTTTTTTGAAGTCCTCTTCCATTTCTTTCTCTGTCATAAATACGACTCAATTTAGGTTTAGGATAAGCTTTTGTTGTAACCGACTGTCTTAACAACACAAATCAGGCGATTGCACCTCGATGACACATCCAATTTATTAATTCAAGGGTATATCTAGTCATAGAAGCATTCCCCCTTCAAAGAAGGAATCGCTATGCGGTTTTTTGAAACAAAAGCCAAGAGCTTGGCACTTATTCTTATTCTGCTCCTCATAGCTGTAAGCCTTTACGTGACTAGAGGCGTGCTCTTTAAGGTAGATTCTAACGTTGTCAGCCCACGCTATGGCGTTGACCTCCAAATAGACCCCGACGAAGGCAACGACGCCGAATACCCGGGAACACTTCCAGTTCTCCGTGATTTACGTTCTTCAGGACCTTTATGGGTTCGTTCAGATTGGCTAAACACACAACTGGATATTCAGTGCTGGAGTGACCTAAAAGCCCTAAACATTAGCATGCTTGCCCTGCTGGTTCAATACACATCCGATTCAGTTGATGCGCCTGAATGGGCAAACAAAACCCAAACGTTCCTCACTACAGCAGTCAACATGGCACCTGACATGCCTGCGTGGGAAGTAGGCAACGAGGTTGAGCAGTCCTGGTGGACAGGCGGCCCCATGACTCCAATACAGTACATGCAGTTCCTTAAAATGGCAAATGACACAATAAAATCAGTGAATCCTAATGCCCTCATTGTGGGTCCAGCCGTTGCCTGCAACAGCGCCGGTGCAGTATACCTGCAGCAACTAATCGACTTGGGCGCACTGAAATACCTTGATGCTGTTTCTTGCCATTACTATGAGTTTTATGGACAGACTGAATTTGCAGATATCAAAAATTGGTCGATGGAGCCAAACCCATCTGGGTAACAGAGTGCGGGGCAACAACCGCCAGCACCTCAGAAGCGGACCAAGACAACTACCTCAAATCAACGCTGGCACCGTCAACCGGAGTATTACGAGGCGACGCATCGGTTGCCGTCACGTTTTGGTACGAACTAAACGATGCTCATTATCCGCCTTCAAAGGATGATGGCTGGGGCTTAACTTATGGCTCTGACAGAAACTATTTGCCCAAACAGGCTTACAACACCTTCAAAAACTTTTTAGCCCTCCAAACAGCCACCATGCCAACCGCAACGCCACATGACTCTCTAGACAACCATTCACTCGTTTTAGCTGGTGACAGAGGTTTTTATGCAGTAGTAAAAAGAGACCGTACAGTCTTGGTTTAGGAGTAACTGTTTTGCCGTCTGCAGTAGTCAAAAGCGCCGGAGACCTCATTTACTGGTAATACGCAAAATCAGCTTAAATCCGCAGGTACGGGGAAAATTATGGTTTTGCGAGAACAAATTCAAGCACTTGATTTAAATTAAAAATATACAGTTGCCTATTAACAGACAAAGGGTTCTTCTGTTCTGCTTGTAGAATCTGCCACAACCAGCCTGCAACCGCCGCCACAATCAGACGCCAAAACAGACGGGTCTGCCAAGGCCCTAAGAAGTTGTTGTGCAAGGGCAACTCTTTCCTTCTTCTTAAACTAGAAAAACAAAAAACCCAAACTTAGCGCCGCTGTTAAGTAAAGGGGAAGGGCAGAGTAAGTCTGCAGTCGTCTCCAGTAGTTGGCAGACGCTAGAGCCTACATTACGCCTGCCCAAAACGGCACTTTCTTACGCATCATGTTAACATATTCTTTGAGAGTATCCTGCTCTTCGGCGGTTAAATCGTCCGAGTGCGAAGTAAGGAGTGTCTTTGCGTCTTTTTCAGGCACCTTAACGTAGAGGATGTCGCGTTCGAATATATGTCTGCCCGCGATGGGTTTATCCATTGAAATCGCTACCTGCGCGCCCATTTTGGCTTCGCCGATGGCTTTGCCTTTGTCTTGGATCTGCTGGATCTCGCCGAGGTCTGAGCCGTCTTCAGCGCGGATAAGCGAAACTTTGGGTTTCAACCTGCCGCCTTGGATTTCTACGCCGACCACTAGGGGTTTGGCTCTTCGGAATATACAGTTAGGCAAAACCATCGCTTTGCCGGGTTTAGTGAGCGCCTCAAACTCTTCTTCGCTCTTGCGCTCGCGCTTCTCTTTTACCCATTCAAGGTAGTTGTCGATGAGGTTGTAAACGATGGGGTCCTGGAAAATTTTGACGCCGTTAGCTTCAGCCTCCACCTCTGCGTCTGGTAAGGTTTTGACGCCGAAGGCAAGGATGGCTCCGACGAGGGGTTCGCGCTGCTTAACCACCGCGGCTTCGATGACATCGCGTTTGCTTATGTCGCCGATGTCTGCGATTCGAACTTGCACGTTGTTAGCTTTGAGGATTTCCGCCATTGCCTCCAATGAGCCCAATGTGTCGGCTTTGACGATGACTCCGTCGATTTCCTTGGCGATTTTTATTCTGCCGATTTCCTCTGTGATAAGCCGGCAGTACTTGGAGACGTCTTCGCCGGGTGGAACAGCGAGTAAGGGCGCACCAGCTAATGCATCTGCTAAATCTGGACCAACAATTTTGACTCCCGCACTTGCGTAAACGAAGTCAACGCTCGTGAATTTGTCGCGGGGATCTCGCATTTCATCAAGCGGTTTAGGGACTAGAATAGTGCGGACACGTGCTGAAATTGGACCGTTTCTGCCGCCGACGACAACTAAGTCGTCTCTGTGTAACGTGCCGTCGTAGACTATGGCGTTTAACGTTATGCCTAAGCCTGGCTCTTCTTTTACCTCTAAAATTGCGGCTTTTGCTGCGCTGTCTGTGGTTTGGAGGCGTTTTTTGAGGAATTGTTGAGTTAACCCGACTAGAACCATGACTAACTCGGATAGGCCTTCACCGGTTTTGGCGCTGGTTGGCACCAAAGCGACGTTTTGGGTAAAGTCGCGGATGTGGTCGAAGCGGTCAGTTTTGAATTGGAGGCGGCTGAATTCACCCATGACTTGGTAGAGGCGGTTGTTGAGTTCTTCCTGCACAAAGCTAGATTGCGCCGCGTACGATTTGAGGAAGGGTGCGTTCTGCTGGGGCTTCCAGCCTGGGACACGGTCTATTTGGTTGACGGCGACGATGAAAGGGGTTTTACGGGCTTTGAGGATTTCTATGCACTCAAAAGTTTGTGTTTCAAAACCGCGGACTGCGTTAACGACTAGGATGGCGATGTCGGCGACGCTTCCGCCTCTGCGCCTTAGGTTAGTGAAGGCTTCGTGTCCGGGTGTGTCGACGATGAGGAGCCCGGGGATTTCGATGCCTGTTTTGAAGTTGCCCATGTAGGGCCCGATGAGTTGTTTTAGGGTTTCAACGGGGAAGAAGCTTGCGCCTATGTGCTGTGTCATGCCTCCTGCCTCGCGGACTTGTACGTTGGTTTTTCTTAGCACGTCTAGCAGTGAGGTTTTGCCTGAGTCTACGTGTCCAAGAACACAGACGATTGGTTGGCGTGTGGGCATCTTCTCTTTTCTCCTCTTAATAATTACGTTTGAGGGTTGATGTAGGAGTTGTGGGTTAATAAATCCGCTGATTGTACTTGTGTTTTGCGTTGCTAATCTACCTTTGCTTGCTGGGATAAGCTTTTATGCTGTCTTTGCCTTCTCTTGATTGGTGATTGTTTGCCCTACTGTGTAAAATGCGGTGCCCCCCTAAAAGACACCGACAAATACTGCGCTGTCTGCGGTGCATCAGCCCCCAAATTTAGAAGCGAAGAATACAACGTTTCAGGCAAAGACGTGGTTGACCGAGTTGGTGAATTGCTCCACGAAGGTAACGTGACACGCATTATCGTTAAGGATGAGGCAGGTAAAACTCTGCTTGAGATTCCAGCCACTGTAGGTGTGGTTGGTGTGGTTTTGGCTCCTTGGCTAGCCGCATTGGGTGTGATTGCAGCGGTGGTTACTAACTGCCGCATCGTGGTTGAAAGAAGAGAATAAACCCCTCTCTTACTGAGGCGGTTTCACGATTAGCATAACGATTCCTAAAATTAACATGATGACGCTGAGGAACCCGAAGAATGAAGCGAATCCGCCGAGTTCAGCGGAAGTGGCGGTGTAGTAGAGGAGTATTCCACCGATTATGATTAAGATTAACCCGAATATTCTCTCGTATAGTGAAACCCAGAATGTGTCGCCTTCGTAGCTCATAGTCTCTTCCTTGCCTGTGTAGTTGTGTGTTTCTCCCATATAAACAAAAAGGGTTATTTTAAACTATACCCGCTAAACAACGCAGATGAAGAATCAACTTTCTGTAGACTAAAGGATTTATTAACAACATAGCTCCAAAAGCAAAGGAGAAGGCGATGATATTGAAAAAATTTGTTTCGGCGGTCTTTTTGTTGACAATAACCATAGTTCTTTCGAGTCTGCTGCCGCTGTCAGCTGATACAACAGACGTTTTCAGTAGAACCGTAGTCGGCACTGGAGTCGCGCATTCCATAGTTCAAACCTCAGATGGAGGGTACGTAA
The DNA here is from genome assembly GCA_050108095.1 of Bathyarchaeia archaeon. Classification (GTDB taxonomy): domain Archaea; phylum Thermoproteota; class Bathyarchaeia; order Bathyarchaeales; family Bathycorpusculaceae; genus Bathycorpusculum. The sequence goes on along the minus strand of JBNIDO010000036.1, from coordinate 6,280 downwards.
TTGTAGGTGGCTACAAAATTCATTCCCAAGCATTTGCAGTTAAGGTTGACCACTTGGGACGAGAAGAATGGCGGCAGACATGGGAGCAGTATTCAACTGCTACAAGTGTCATAAAATCTGGAGATAATGGCTACATAATAGCGGGAAGCTCAACCAATGGTCATTTAACCTTAACTAAAATTGAAGAGACAGGAAATATTGTCTGGCAAAAAGAATATGCGAGCTTGGCAAGTTGCTATCCTGACTTGGTGCGAACAAGCGACGGAGGTTATGTAATTGGTTTTTCTCATAGCGCAACGGCATATAACGATGTAACTTTTGGGCTATTAAAGACAGACTCAAGTGGCAACTTGGAGTGGGAGAAGTCGTATGAAAATGACGAGTTTTCTTTATTTTGTTCATTAGACCAGACGTCTGATGGAACGTTTGTATTGGCGGGATATTCACAGCTTGAAGGTCCATCTGAGTTTAAGAGTCTAATAATAACGGTTGATTCAAGTGGCAATCTGGAAAATAAAAAAATGGTTACACATTTAGGTTTCAGCCAAACTTGGGCTGTGGTAGCTCTAGCTGACGGAAGTGTTGCGATTAGTGGAGTAACTGATAAAACAAGCCTTTCTGACCGTTCAGGTTTTCCCTTTCTAACTAAACTTGATAGTCAACTAAATGAGTTGTGGACAAAAGTCTACGATTCAGAATGGGGGCAAGTTAGATGTTTGGTGGAGACATCAGATGGTGGTTATGGTTTAGTGGGCTATGGTGGCGCGGGCGGTCTAATTAGATCAGATGCGTCTGGAAATGTAGTTTGGAAACAAGCATACACCCTCGGCAGCGGTGTTTTTTGGTCAGTTATTCAAACTGCTGACCAGGGCTTTGCTTTGGTTGGGAGTAACTATTATTTTGTTAAGACCGATGCTGATGGAAACACTCTTCCTAAGCTTCAAACAAACGTTGAATACAAAAGATACGCACAAATCGTTGAGGGTTCATATGAAGTAGAGTTTGAAAATGGCGTTGTTGTTAGTATTGCTGATTATGCTGTTCCCCACGAAGCGATTTTAGAGATAACTTCTAATTATCTTGGTCTTTTACAACCTGAAGAGACATCGAAGTTACTGCTTGGACAAGCTTATTTCTATGATGTAAAAATCACGTCTGCTGATTCTTTTAGCCACAGCGGGATAGCCACAATTTCATTTAAGAATGTTGATTTTACAGATTCGATTAATATAGTGCAGTATTGGAACGGAATTCAATGGGTTACTGTAGAGAGTAAATTTGACGAGCCTAATACTTTAATCGCGACTTTTCCTGTCTCAGCACTTACGGGTACTATTATTGTTTTAGGAGATGGGACTTCCACCAACAACCAATCGCCTCTTCCTGATTTGTCATCTAACTCTGATTCTACTCTCCCTACTGATGATAGAAAAATTCCAATAGCTATGGAGCCTATCTTATGGTTAGTTGCAGTAGTTAGTGGTGTGTGCTTATCTTTGGTTTTGATAGTGTGGACATGTAAAAAGAAAGTGTTTCCAAAAGCGCCATAAAGCATTTGTGTTAGCTACTGACATGATGCCAGCTGCGCCAAAATACAAAAGCGTATCTGCATTTTCGTTGGTTATCTCTATAATTGCATGAGCACCAACCAAAATGATGTTTCTTTAGAGGTTGATACTTGTGGCTTTGGCGTATTTTTCCATCCGCCTGCTTAACAGCGGATCAAACGTGGGTTTTCTTATTATTAGAGAAGGAGCGCGTCGCCTTTTCTCATCTTCTTCTGGCGGGCTTGGCGGCAGTTTGCGTTTCGTGTGTCATATCCGAAAGGGGTTGCTTGCAGGTTGTGGACAAATCCTCAAGCAGCCAAAAACGTTCGTAAAAAGCAGGATCTTTTTCATTTCGGCTTTATCAATTCAACAAATACTTTAGCCGCGACATTCGGGCCCATCAGAACTTTTGCCTTCCCTAAGTTCACCTCTACTGCTTCACCTGAGGAAAGGGTCTGTTCGATTGCTACTTCAGTACCGATGGTTAGACCCGCCTCAAAAATCCTTTGAAGCGCTGGTTGCTCCTCCCTAATGAACACGATTTTTGCCGTGTCTCCTACTTCGAGGTCCCCTATTGAATAAAGGGGCTTGCGTCTTCTGTCTTCTTGTAAGCCTTTACTGCATAAGTTTATGCATTCTTGGCAAGCATTGGCGGAGGTATCGTTGTTGGATACGACCACTGCTTTTAGGTAGTCTTGCTTAACTTCCAATCCACTTTTAGAGTCTAACGTAAGTCAATCACCTCGTAAAAAGTTGAAGCACTAATTAGGGATTTTAAGATGTGTCGATGACTGTTGTCAGTCGGTCTCTGAAGGTTTTCAGTTTAGCTATGTTGGAGGTAATCTTGGTGGGGTCCATGCGTTTTAGGTCTTCGAGATACGATAGGTAACTGTTCATTTCCCCTACTACGTCTTCTATGGAACGTGGCTGCCTTGCTATGGTGTTGTAGGGCCACTCAAATTCCTGTTTGCCTCTGTCGGTGATTTCATACCGTCCATCTTCTTGTTTGGCGATGCTACCCTCTTTGCAGAGTTCGTCTAGCAAGGGGTATATTGAGCCTGGTGAGGGTCTCCAGTTTCCTTGGCTGGCTGTTTCTATTTGGTTGATTATTTCTGCGCCGTTTTTTGGTGCTTGTTGGAGGATTGAGTACACCCATGTGCGGAGGCTGCCTCGTCTGCGGTGGTATCCGCAGCCCGGGTGGTGTCCGTGTCCATGGTGTCCTCGGTGGTTTTGCCCATACATATTTATCGCCTATCCGATATCGTTTAATCGATATATCAAATATCCGATTTTCCCTAATAAACATTTTGCGCACATATAGAAAACAACACATATCATACCCTAGTCTTTAAGAACATAACTTCCTGTCCAGTCCCTACCTCCACAATATCATGCCCATTCGCCGAAAAAAGCAATCAAAAAATTCTCTGCATACCACAAATCCCTTACTATTTAGGGGGTACTCTAAAGTGTAATTCCGCCTAATTGTTACATATGAGAACCATTACTGTAGACAAAACAAAACCCTTCCAAAACGCTCACGGAGTCGATGCACGAAGAATCTATGAAACCGCCGACGCCGAAGTAATATACATGGCACTGTCGCCAGGTCAAACGCTTAAACGTCATACTACACCTGTCGATGTGTTCTTTTACGTTTTAGAGGGCAGAGGCACTGTAGAGGTCGGTGAAGAGGCACAAGAAATACAGAAAGATACAGTTATTGATAGTCCCAAAGATGTCCCGCATCTTCTCAGAAACACTGGCGAAGGCGTGTTTAGGTTTCTTGTCGTGAAGCTGCCTAAAACAGCCAGCCGATAAGATGTACCGCCGATTCTAAACACCATAATTTTTATATCTGCGCTTGACGCTGAAAACTAACACGTGATTAAAATGGGGTATTGCTTTATTCAACCGCTTCCCTAAAACCATAAAATTTTTAGACACCACCCTAAGAGATGGCGAACAAACACCCGGAGTCAGCTTGACTCCTGAAAACAAACTACGTATAGCCCAGAGGCTAGATGAACTTGGCGTCGACGTGGTCGAGGCTGGGTTCGCAGCGGTTTCTGAAGGCGAACTGGAAGCTGTGCGCATGATTGCAAAACAAGGCTTACACGCCGAAGTCAGCAGCGCCGGCAGAGGCACACGCGGCGACATAGACGCCGTCATCAAAAGCGGTGCCTCAACCATGTGCATGATTATACCGACCTCGGATTTGCATATCGAGTGCAAGCTCCGCAAAACCCGCGAACAAGTCCTGAAAGCCACACAGGAATGCGTTTCCTACGCCAAAGAGCACGGCTTAAAAGTAGATTTGCTCGCCGAGGACGCGACCCGCTCGGACTTTGATTATCTAGTCAAAGTTTTCCAAGCCGCCGTTGACTGCGGAGTTGACCGCGTTACGCCGTGCGACACAGTAGGCATCCTAACCCCGGACCACAGCTTCGATTACTTCACTAAACTAACGGAAAAAATCAAGGTACCCATCGGTGTGCACTGCCACAACGACTTCGGCATGGCAGTTGCCAACACCGTCGCCGCACTGGGTGCAGGTGCACAGGAAGCACATGGCACCATCAATGGTTTGGGCGAACGTGCGGGCAACGCGGCGCTCGAAGAAATCATCATCACCCTGCGCAGCCTCTACAAGTTGGACCTCAACATCAAAACCGAATTGCTCTACAGTACTTCGCAATTAGTCAGTCGATTAACAGGCATCCACACCCAACCCAACAAAGCCGTAGTCGGCGAAAATGCCTTCACACACGAAAGCGGCATCCATACCCAAGGCGTACTCGCCAACCCATTAACCTACGAACCTATCGCGCCTGAACTTGTCGGCTGCACACGCCGCATCGCACCGGGCAAACACAGCGGGAGCAATGCCATCAAAGCAGACCTCGCATACATGGGCCTCAAACCCACTGATGAACAGTTCCGCGAAATCTTCCAGCGCATCAAGGAACTCGGCGATAAGGGTAAAACAGTCATGGATGCCGACGTACTCGCCATCGCTGAAGCCGTCATGGAATTGAGCGGTGAAAAGCCAATTGTGCTCGAGGAAATGACGTTTGTGGGTGGCAACAAAGTTACCTCCACTGCGTCGGTGCGCCTCAAACTCAACGGCAAAGAAGTTTGGGGCAGCGCCATAGGAGTTGGCCCCGTAGATGCCACCATCAGCGCTGTTAAGGACGCTATCAAAGAAACTGAACCCATCACCTTAGAACAGTACAATGTTAAAGCCATCACTGGAGGCACAGACGCTATGGTAGAAGTCGTGGTGCACATGCGTCGTGGCAACCGAACTGTTACAGCCATGGGTGTACGCGAGGACATCGTTAAAGCCAGCATCGAAGCAGTGCTAAGCGGCATGAACGTGCTCTCAACGGATTACAACGGCAAACAAAAACAGTAACTAAAAGCCAAACCCTTTTTTCCTCATTTTTCGATTTTCATAACAACACAACCCCCGCAATTAGAGTCTTTATGGAACCCTGCCTTCTTAGGAAAACAATCAACCGCCATAAGTACCCTCAGTAAGCCTTAAAGTTTATATTGACGTTTGATTTTTGCAATAATCCGAAATAAACAGATTCTACTAAGTAGGGATAACGAAATGGCGTATTTAACAACAACAGGTTCAGGACAACCAGTCCTCATCCTCAAAGAAGGAACAACACGCAGCAGAGGAAAAGAAGCCCAACGAAACAACATAATGGCAGCCCGAGTAATTGGTGAAGTATTAAAAACAACCTTAGGTCCACGGGGCATGGATAAAATGCTCATCGACGGCCTAGGCGACATCACCATAACCAACGACGGTGCAGCCATTCTCAAAGAAATCGACGTGGAACACCCAGCGGCAAAAATGATGGTTGAAATCGCCAAGACCCAAGACGACATGGTCGGCGACGGAACCACCAGCGCAGTAGTCATCGCCAGCGAACTTCTCAAAAAAGCCGAGGAACTCCTCGACCAAAACATTCACCCAACCATTCTTGTCAGTGGCTTCCGCAAAGCCTCAGTCAAAGCCATAGAAGTCATAAACAAAACCGCAGTGCCACTTGACACCAACGACAAAAAACTGCTCCTCAAAGTTGCCTTAACCAGCATGAGCAGCAAAGCAGTTGGCGGAGCAAAAGAGCACCTCGCAGAAATCAGCATAGAAGCAGTTAAACAAATCGCGGAGCAACGCGGGGACAAAACAATCGCTGACATAGACAACATACAATTAATCAAGAAAACAGGCAAAAGCCTCCTTGAAACCGAACTTATCCGCGGCATAATCATAGACAAAGAAGTCGTCAACCCCGGCATGCCAAAGACCAAGGAAAACGCCAAGATCGCACTATTAGACTCAGCTTTGGAAATCGAGAAAACCGAGATAACCGCTGAAATCAGAATCAAAGACCCCTCTCAGATGAAAGCTTTCCTTGACCAAGAAACCGACATGATGCAAGACATGGTCTCAAAAGTCAAAGCCTCTGGCGCAGACGTGATCTTCTGCCAAAAAGGCATCGACGACATGGTACAACACTTCCTAGCCAAAGAAGGCATCATCGCAGCCCGACGCGTAAAAGAAAGCGACATGGAAAAGCTTGCACGTGCAACAGGCGGCAGAATAGTGAGCGACCTCGACGACCTCAAGAAAACCGATCTCGGCAACGCAGGCTTAGTGGAGGAACGCAAAATCGGCGACGACAAAATGATTTTCGTCGAAAAATGCAAAG
>JBNIDO010000035.1:0-25508 GCA_050108095.1 Bathyarchaeia archaeon | reverse complement strand
AATCGCGCTAATTGTAAACAACGAGCTTGTTAAAGGTGTTTTATACGATTTGAATCTCCAGCCAAGCATTGACGCCATAGCAAAAGCCGCTAAGGAAGCATGGGCTGAAGAGCAGAAGCAAAAAGAGCAACCGAAAAAGAAATAGCAGTAAACTGTTTTATCTTAATTCATTTTTTTAATTTATTTTATATACCTGATTTCGTTTAGTAACAAGCCAAGGGGTAAATCGTAAACTTGGCTGATCCGCTTTCAAATCCACTTGGTGCAGTTACACAAGCTTTTGAAGGATATTTTAGCCCCGAATATCTTGCTTTTATGCTCATAATGGGTTATTTTATTTTCTTTTTATTTTTTTATAATACAGATAAATGGAAAACAATTGATTGGACAGAGCGCTTTTTCTTTGGGTTCATTCTAGGCATAATTTCAGCAATGATTTCTCTTATGCTTTTCTTGCCAATAGCCTTTCCATTAACCGCTTTACATCTAGATGATTGGACGGGTTATCTCTCGTATTTATTGCCTATACTGTTTATTGTAGCTCTTGCTTCATTACGGGCTCAACTTAAATTGCCATTATCTAGTGCATCGTTTCATCACAAAATAGACAACGCCTTAACCCAAAATCGCGCTTATTGGCCAATTATCTTACTTATCTGCTCTTCAGCAATAATACTCGGTCTACAAATAAACAATCCAACATTAGATAATCCCTCTGTTTGGACATCGTATTTAATCATCCTGAATGTTTTCGTCCCAGTCTACACTATCTCAATATTGACTTTTACTTCATTACTTAGTTCCTTTTCGGAACCCTTGGATCAATCTTTATCGATTTTATTTAAAGTAGGTAACTGGTACTTTTTGTCGTTTAATAAAACAAGAACTGGAGACAGCAAAAAAAACAGGCACTTGTCTTTTTCTGATACTATCTCTGAGCTAAAGATAGCTTTTTCAGATCAAATAACTAAATTTAAACGAATTAAAATAAATTATCAGTTCTTGAAAATCCTAACCGTTTTGCTCTTAGTAATTATTGTCTTCTTTGCTACTGATAGAATGTATCAAATTGTGACGCCTTCCATCCAAATTATTGATACACAAAGCCCAGAGCTAGGACATAATAACGTTGAATTTTTCAGGTGTTATGATGGTTCAATAATTTATTTAAGCGAAATAACTCAAGTTTATTGGGTAAAACTACCTTTTTTTAATTTACGATTCATTAATATTTCAATTCAAAATCCTAGCAACTTTAATGGTAATTTGGATTTAATAAATTCACGTTACCAAAATTTACAATTAAAAGTGGTAGCCAACGATTCTTTCGCCTATACTTTAGCTAGGTCGAATCAATTAGATTATATAAATATCTTACCGCTGAATAGCTCTCTCCAAGGGAAATCTATGGTCAATTTTACGATTAACTATTACGATCAAATCAAGTTAGACTCTGTGAGAATTAGTGATCCTTCTTCAACTGTATTAGCTAATGGAAGTACAACGATAACCGTTAATATGGAGATAAAGAATGATAACAATTTTACGTTGCACACTTCAGGTGTCCCTCTATACCGGAAATCTGAATTTAATAACCTTGGCAATGCTACTAGTTACACATGGGCGGTAAATCATGAAATTCAATTAGATAGGGTTGATTGGTTGGATATATTTGACAATAGCGTTTTCTCAGATGATATTTACGTTCCTCCGCATGAATCAATGTCGTTTGTATCCCAAGTTACATTTGGAGTTGGTGAGTAATGAGGAAACGCATACTTGCTTTAATTATAATTTCTGTTATATGTACCGCCTTATATGCAAGTATTAATTTTACCAGAACATTGGAAATTAACTTCCAAGTAGACTTTGCTGTTTACGTAAAAGACAATGATTTCTCTGGTTATGGCTATATCGAAACAAACTCTATAAGTATGGCTATTGATAAATGGCCAAGTTATGCCAGTGACCATAACTCAGTTAACATTAATCATCCTTATTCGGATAACACAAAAATCGATCAGTTGTTTATGTTTAAGGTTATAGTAAAACTTAATGACGTATCAAAAACTGTTGAAATTACTAATTTTCCCCAGACAGGTAACTATATAGGAAAAATTACTTGTTGTTTTAACAATGTACAAAGTGGAAATCATACGTTAACTATAGCAATATATGCCAAAGGGTCAACCGAGCCCGTCGATTGTGAAGTAAGAACTATTTTTGTTACTTAGCCGATTAAAATTTTAAAAAATAAAGTTGTTTGCCGAAATTACTTTCGGCGTGCGTAATCCATGATTGGGATCAGTTTGGGGTCTGCTTGGACGATTTGCATGGCATCGACTAAGCCGACGAGTGCGCCGTTTTTGTCGACTGCTGGGAGATGTTTTATGTTCCAGTGCTTCATGAGCTCGGCTGCTTCTTTGAGGGTTGCGTTTTGGTCGATTACGACGAGTGGGTTTGTGTAGACCATTCTTGCGATGATGGTTCTGATTGGTACTTCAGCTTCCATTGCGCGGACAACTAAGTCTCTTGTTGTGATGATGCCTGTTGGCTTGCCGCTCTGGATAACGAAGATTGCGTCTTTGTCGTATTTTGTCATTAAAGCGATTACGTCTTTTAGGACGGTGTTGTTTTCTACTGTTTTAACGTCTTTTTGCATGATGTCTTTTACTGTGCAATTGCTTGCTGCCATTTATTTTTCACCTTGACGCTATCTCAAGGGTGTGGTTCTTTATCAATTTTACGTTTATTTTCCGTCTCCACAAGTGCTCCCTTAAAGACATTGAACAGTCGTCGTGAATGTAGAGAAGACACGTTTGAGCAGTGACAACTCCAATAAGTCCAGCCAGTATAAAGCATTTAAAGCGGCTACAGCACCATGCAATCCAGAAAGCAAACACATGGTTTGTTGACTCCGTGAGGAGAATGACGAATCCCCAGAGCGGTCATAGAGAAACCCGTAAACGGTCGCTTCGCGCGGCTGTTGGGTAGAGGTTGTCGGTTCAAATCTGGTCGGCCCACCAAAATCTTTCTACCCTTATCAGGCACTCCTTGCGAGGGAGTTCACTTTATATGCTCTAAGAAGCGCTTATTTTTGGTTTAGAGTGAAGCGGGTTTGAAAGATGCAATGATGACTGAGGATGGGGTGGTTTCTAAAGTTGCCGAACTCATGGAAACCCTCGACCACGTCAAAAAATACAACATGCTTGCCCGTTCACTAAAAATATTTGCCTACATTGTCCTCGGCTCCATAACGGCTTTCTCCGTCTTGAGCATTTTTTTAGAGTTTCTTAGTAACAACGCAGAGATAGGACGAAGTACACTGTTCTTTGCGTCTGCCATCGTATTATTGATTCCTATAGTCGGGTTTGTCGGCGGAACCCTGTTTGTAAGAAAACGTGTAAACTCTGTCAAAGTAGGAGAATGGCGTGATGAACTCTCCGAAGGATTCCCCGCCGCGATAAAAATATTGGTTGAACTCGATTGGGAGCAAATACTAGAAGAAATCTCGATTGTTAAGTTGAGCTACGCGTTGTATGGGCTGCTAAAAACCGTTGCTTATGGGGTCATCATATTTTTCGGTGTAGAGTTAGCTGGAAATGCATTGGTTATTGTCGTTTTGGGTTCTACTTCCCTCTCGATTTTTGCTCTGTTTGCTTTGTTGTCCTTGATTATTCTCCTCTGGGTAGTGGGCAGAGATCTGCTTAGACGGTATAAAGAGATTGAAGCATTAAATTTGCTCCTTTTGGAGCTCAGGTGGTTTAGCCTTGAATTCAGGAGATTTGACTTCTAAACCAGACCTCTACGTCATCGCCCGGATAATCAAGGCTCTCAAGGAGAAAAACCGTACAAACCGTACTGCCCTTGCAACCTCAACAGGCTTAGCCTATGATAAACTGGTCAAGTACTTAGTTTGGATGTCAGAGCGGGGCTTCATCATAGTCGATGAGAACGGCGTTGTTATTTTGACTAAAGAAGGCTCTAAAGCCTATGATGAGTTAGTGCAGTGGATAATAAAATATGTAGGGCAACTCAAATTCCCTCGACTACGCCTAAGAACATAGCTTGCCGGGAACTCCCTCCGAATGAGCGTGCCTTTTAAGCGGCTTTCAACACCGCTTTTTCGGTAATCATAATGCCGTCTATTGAAGCAGTTGATTTAACAAAAAAATACGGGTCGTTTTTAGCTTTGTCGAATCTTAATCTGAAGGTCGAGGGACCAAAATGTGTCGGCTTCCTAGGTCCCAACGGCTCAGGAAAAACGACCGCCCTCAAAATGTTTACCGATTTAATTACGCCTTCTTCTGGACAGGCCTTAATCAACGGTGTAGATGTTCATACCCAAAAAAAGCAAGCATTAACCCACGCTAGTGCGCTCATTGAAACACCCGAAATCTACGCTTCATTGACCCCCCGAGAAGCCCTCACTATGATAGCGGAAATCCGCGGAGTCCCCAAAAGCGAACTAAGAGGGCGAATGGAAGACGTTGTTGCCGAAGTTCAGATGGAAAACTGGATTGACAAACGTGTCGGTAAATTATCTAAGGGCATGAAACAGAGAATCTGCATTGCCTCCGCTCTACTAGGTAACCCTACAATAATCTTTCTTGACGAACCAACAACGGGACTGGACCCCAGAGGCATGAGCGAAGTACGCGACATAATAAAATCTCTCAAGGGCAAAGACCGCCTGATCTTTATGAGCTCGCATATACTTAGCGAGGTTTCAGATGTCTGTGACGAAGTAGCTCTCATAAACCGCGGTCGCTTAATCATCTATGACACAATCGGCAACGTAACTGCCAAGTTTTCAGGCGGTAAAAACGTCGTGGAAGTCGGCTTCTCCTCCTCCGTAGATGAAAAGTTAGCTAATGAAACCATCATGGGCTTTCCTAATGTGATAGAGACTCAAAGAATTGATGAGCGAAACCTAAGGATAAAATTTACAGGCGGCTTAGGAGGGCAGGAAGCTCTTCTTAGGAAAATCGTAGATTTGAATGTTGGAGTAGTCAGTTACAAGCCTGCATCGTCAGGCCTTGAAGATGCCTACCTGAAACTAATCGCAAACACGGTGTGGTAAAATGCAAAAAAACTCTTCAAACTCAAATTCTGTGCCAAGCAATCTTGCCCAAATCGGCATAACCACAAAGTACACCCTGCTAGACTACTTTAGGTCCCGCCGCTTCTTCATACTGCTAACCATAACGCTTGCAATTGGATGTGCAATGACTGCCATTGTAGGCTATTACCGCCCCAACTCGCTGATGGCTTCCTCTTTGGACTTCTACGGCATCTGGTGGACCGAAGTAATAGCCTTCGTTATCGTATTATCAGGAATCTTCTTTGGAGCGGACGCAATCGCAAGTGAAAGCCAAAACAAAACAGGGTACTTTTCCATTCCAAACCCCATTAAGAGGTCATCGATTTACCTTGGCAAATGGTTGGCGGCGTTTACCGCGGCATCAGCAACCTTTCTGGTATTCACAGCTATCACTTTTGGAAACGGCATATTCTACTTTGGTTCAAGTGTGCCTGTGGAGTTTTTGGAGTCACTGTTGTTTTCATGGTTCTACCTTGCCGCAGTCATAAGTGTTAGTTTCCTGTTAAGCAGCCTGTTTAAGAGCAGCGCAATGTCTATTCTTGTCAGCGCCATACTGTTCCTCTTTGCTTTTAACATGATGCAGCTGCTGACTCAAGCATTCGTCCAAATCGAACCTTGGTTTATCATAACCTATGGAGCAGAAATCATCAGCAATATATTCATAGTTCCCTACCCAATGCACACCCTAACAATCTCAGACGCGGGACAAACGATTACGCTGTTTAACGCGACTGTTCCTGAAGGGCTCGCTATAATGGCGCTCTATATAGTTGTGACAATAGTGATTGGGCTAATGCTGTTTAAGAGGAAAGAATTCACTTAAAACAGTTGTGCGCGATGAACAAATCCGTTGATTTCTTTTTTGATTGTAGTCTTGGCATGACCGAAACCTGAGTTGCCTATGTTGCAGCGGTTGCTGTTTGCGCCTAACTGCTTGTGGAATATGCCTCAACCAGCCAGCACCTTCACCCAGACACAGAACCCAAAACACAACCGTCTGCCAATTCCCTAAGAAGAAGATGAGCAAGGGCGGGCACTCTCTTCTTCTAACACTAGAAAAAACAGTTACCGCCCAAACCAAAGGAAACCTCAAACTATTTGCGGATTTCCAAAATCAATCAACCACTAAAAGTTGAGCGCTTGAAACAAACGTTATTACCCCACGGCTAAAGTTTTGTTTTGAAGAAAGATGGCTTATCTGAGGGAAAGAAAAAAGGAACTTGATATTGATTTCCCGCTTGAATCTGTATGGCAAGCTATACCCAAAGCGGTGGCGGAGTTTGACTGGCAAATACTCGAGAAAAACGATGCTGCCCATCAAATAACGATAGAAACCTCTGATACTCTTACCTCTTATGGCTCAGCACTCAAAGTAGAGTTAAATCGAATAGACCAAAACGCTACTCACATGGTTATCTCCGGTGTTACCCCCGTTACAACGATTACTTCTACGTTGCAGTTTGGGCAAACCTACGATTGTATCGAAGACTTCGTTTTGGGTTTGGCAGACGTAATGAACCGTTAAAGATGCACAAAATTAGGTTATGTTAAGCTTAATCATCAAGTTTTAACAGCTATGATAATCATGAAACAAACCATTTACAAAACAATCGACGAGTACATCGAGTCTTTTCCCCCAAACATACAACCCCTCCTCCAACAACTACGCGGAGCCATCCATGAAGCCGCACCCCAAGCGCAAGAAGCAATCAGCTACAACATGCCTGCCTTCAAACAAAACGGCGTATTAGTCTACTTTGCAGCCTTCAAAGGTCACCTCAGCCTCTTCCCAACAGGTTCAGGCGTGGAAGCCTTCAAAGACAAACTCCGCCAGTACAAAACAAGCAAAGGCACCATCCAATTCCCCCTCGACCAGCCGTTGCCACTGGAATTGGTGAAAGAGATCGTGCGGTTTAGAGTTAAACAGAACCAGCATTAATCGCCGATGGCACCTAATAAATAGTCAGCTTGACCATCCCAAATGTGTGGTCTACAGATAAATGAGAGTTCATCTACTAACTATCACTGAGTACCATTGGGCTCGCACACCATCCAGACGTTAAAACGCAAGGCACCACACATCATAATCATAGCAATCGCCATAATCATCTGCGTCTACGTTGTTCTGGAGCTCTTAGGTGACATTTTTGTCAAGGGTCAACCTTTCTCATTTACAAACACCATCCGATGCTGGGGATACGGCGGCATCTTCGGATTAATGCTTCTTGAAGCAAGCTCTCTGCCCATTCCAAGCGAAGTCATACTGCCTTTTGCGGGGTATCTGGTTTCAGATGGGCACATGGACTTCTGCTTAACCCTAATAGTGGCTACAGCAGCAGCGACTGCGGGTTCACTGATTGACTACTTCATAGGCTTAAAAGGCATCCAGATGCTAACAAAGTACCGTTTGCTAGGCAGATCAATATTTTCTGAGAGCCAACTGAAATACGCAGCGAACTACTTCACAAAATACGGAGCGACAATGGTCTTTGTCGGCAGACTTATCCCAGTTATTAGAACGTTGATTTCTTTTCCAGCAGGTGCAGTAAGGATGCCCTTAGCCAAGTTCATAGCGTACACGGTTGCTGGCTGTTTAATCTGGAATAGCTTGCTCATCTATGTGGGATATTATTTGGGGCAAAATTGGCGGGAGGTCGCAGATGTTTCACACTACCTTATAATCGCAATCGTAGCGGCAGCCGTTATAGTGTTCCTACTCTATTTGGTGAAGAGAAGAAAAAAGAAAAATAAGATAGCCTATGTGTCTTAAACTATAACTTTAATTGTAGGCGTAAGTTCGCCTGCTATTCCGATTGCCTTTGCTTCCTCAACCTGCACCATGCAATCCACCAAAGAGGCGTCGTTAAACACTTTATAGTCCACTGAGTTGAGAAACGCAGCGTCAACGGAGACGGCGGAATCCGAGGCAAATATACCCACGTCTTTTAGCACTTTTGGACCGGGGTTAGGTAGGCAGTCACAGCCCTCAGCTATGTCCTTAGCAAAGCTGACGTATGAGACCTTTTGGGGTTTAAACGTCGAGAGAACACCATAAGCAGCCGACGCTAATGCGCGGCAGAGGTTTGGCTTGTCAGTGTAGCGGATGGCACCCATTGGACAAGTGCCAATGCACACGGGACAGCGCATACAGTTCTCTGAGGTGATGTGAGCTTTACCCTCAATTATGTCTGGGAGGTGGAAAGCGCAGGCTTCTTTGCATTTGCCGCAGCCCACACATTTGGAAGTGTCGATTTCGATGCCGATGGCTCGATGCTGCCGCAGTTTCCCCGCCCGCGGAGTGCAACCCATGCCCAGGTTTTTGATAGCACCGCCAAAACCGCTAAGTTCATGCCCCTTGCAGTGAGAGACAACAATCATGGCGTCAGCTTGGATTATGGCGCCTGAAACCTCGATTTCGTTTAGGATTCCTTTTGTTTTTATGAGGGCAAAGTTCTCGCTGTTTAATCCGTCGGCGACTATGAAGGGTGCGAGGTTGAAGCCGTTGGTGAGTGCGGTTTGCATGTGGTCGACGGCGTTGTGGCGTTGGGCTAGGTAGTAGGTGGGGGAGTCAGTTAGGAAGGGTTTGCCGCCGTATTCTCTGACTCTTTGGGCTATTTCATGCACGAATGCTGGTTGTACATGGTAGGGGTTGCCTAGTTCGCCGACGTGGACCTTGATGGCGACCAAGTCTTTTTTTTCGATGCAGTCAAAGGTTCCTGCTTGGTCGTAGAGGCGGTTGGCTTCTTCGAGCAGGTTACGGCTAGTATCCCATGGCAATAAGTGAACGCCCATGTTTGGTCACATTATTCTGAGTGTACCTTGGTCTTAATTAGTTTAGTTGGTTAGGATTTGGGTGTTTACCGAAACGTGTGCCTTTAAACAGGTTAACTGTAAGAATGCTGTTTGGTGGTAAGTGACATCGGCGGTGATTGTTAAACTCTGGTTGCGGTAGCTTTGCACCATAAAGTCGATGGGTGCAGCTCCTCCGCGGTAAACTTCCATGCCTGTGAGGGTTATTGTTGTGCCGTAACTGTCATGGGCGAATGTAGTGGGTACAGCAGGGTAGTTTCCTTTGATGTAAACATCGGTTAAACTGTTTATTCCTGAACTGAACTTCAAAGTTATTGAATCAACAACATAATTCTCGCGTGTGTTTGGCTCGTCAAAGGTGACTTTGGTGACGCCGCCATTTAGGGAAGAAAAGCGAAAGATTAGTTCTCCAAAGTAAACATCGTTATCGTAGAGGTCAAACCAGCGGTCGTCACCCATGTTAGCCGACGTTACATCTTTAACTGATAAACTCCGCGAAAACAGAAACGTGTTACTCGTCGATAGAAACACAAGAGCTGAAATAACCACAACTAAGAAAACAGCTCCAATAATAACAGCTTTCTTTTTTGCCAATTCACTCCCTTCTCAACACCAATATCTGAGGCTTTTATCCTTAAAACTTTCGACTTAGATTATCTTGTAATCAAGTCTGGTGGTTGTTTTTTCTCTTTATGTGGGTGTGGAACAAACATAAACGCCAAACCCAAAGAACAAGGGCAGTAAACACCTCAGTTGACCAGACGAGCAGATACTCCCTGAGGCTGACTACGTCTAATATTTTTTGCCCACACACAGTTTCTTCTGGATTTCGGCTACGTCGGCTTCACTGTCCGCTAAAATGTTAATCCACACTTCAAACTCGGCTTTTGAAATTTCCTTCTGAATTACGCCTTTCTGGTCTCCTGAGAAAAAACGTGCAGGCGATGAAGCGAAGAGTTTCACGTAGAAAATCCTATCTGCAATTGTGATTTGGGAGGAGCAGCCGACTTTTTCGCCTGATGGGTAATCGATTTGGTAGCCCAATAATGTAGCCTTCTTTGAAGATGCGAGGCTTCTTGCCTTAAAAATTTTCCTAGCAGAAACTGTGAAATCAGCTAGTTGCTTGTTTTTCTCTGCCTGTTTTACGTCGCACAAAAAACAGGTACCCCGAAGCGGCCGCTATGATTATTATGAGAACGGTTGCAACCACGACGAGGAACGGAAAAGGTTCAATGTCAAAGTAAATGGTTTCCTGTGATGAATTCCCCATCTCGTCGGTAGCATACACCGTTATATGGTGTGCACCGTTGGCTAACGCTGGTAAGGTGACGTTTCCTTGGATGTCAATTTTGTCGCCGCCGTCTAAACTATACGTTAAAGCCGTGGTGGCTTCATTGAGGATGAACGTCAACTGGATGTCTGTGGAACCATAGGTTTGGTTGGAAGGGGATAATATGGCAAGACTGGGTGGGAGCGTGTCTACGGAGAAGAAAACAGTGTTTGACGTGCCCATGTTACCGCTGCTGTCGTTAGCGTAGAGGACTATTTTGTGAGCGCCCTGACCCAGATTCGAGAGAGTAATCGTTTGATTTTTCAACGTAACGTTTGCAGTGTCGTCTATGCTGTACCCTGTCCATTCCACTCCTCTGTTTAATTCAAAAGACAAGGGGACATCGGTGTACGTTTTGTTCTCAGGGGAAGTTATCTGGATTTTGGGGGCAATAGTCCCGTACCCCACGGGTTTGTACTGCTCGTTCGTATTCAGCCACTCTTGCCCATCGTAACCGCCGATAGCATATATGACGTCGTTTAATACCGCCGCTTGGAGGTATTCGCGGGGTGTCGGCATGGCAGTGACATCGGACCAACTTTGGTTGGTTGGGTTAAACATCAGAGTTTTCTGGTTTAAGGCACCTGCAGAAAAGCCGCCTATGAAATAGATTCGTTGAGGCGCTAGAAAGCCTGTTGTGGCAGCCGCAGAGCCATAACTTATGCCAAACGGTAGTTTTGTCGATGCGTTCCAACTGTCGGTTTGCGTATCATACACTTGGTTATTGATCACTAAGATGTCGTTGCCTGTGGCGGAGGGCTGCTTGGCTCCGCCGATTACGTAGATTTTGTTGTCTATTACTGCTGAAGCGTATCCTTTAACTGCGGTCGGTAGCGAAGTTCTGGTTGACCATGTGTCGTTGACGGGGTCGTAGACTTCGTTGATGCCTGTTTCGGCGTAGAATGGGTAGACATTTGAATATTTTTCGCCGCCTATAAGGTAGACTTCCCCGTTCACTGTACTTGCAGATAAGCCTGCTCTAGGCGTAGGCATCGATGACTTAGTTTCCCATCTGTCAATGACTGGATTATACATCTCGTTGTTGCCCAAGTACCCGTTGCCGATGGTTCCGCCGATGGCGTAAATTTTGCCGTCAATTACTGCCACTGCAAACCCGCTTCTAGGGGTGGGCATAGATGTTTTGGTTATCCACTGGTTAGTTGCAGGGTTGTATTCTTCCACTGTACCTAATGGGGTGTCGTCGGAGTCGATACCTCCAATAACATAGATTTTTCCCGAAACCACCGCTATACCGAATTCTCCACGTGCAGTCGGCATGGGCACCAGCGTGGCCCAAGGGGACTGGGGGGTAGTGGAGTCGTCTTCGGCTGCTGTGGAGGCAATGAAGGGCAGGTTAAGTGCTGGAAGAAGGGTTAATGTGATAAGCAGGATGGCTATGATGTGGCTGGCCTTGTTTATCGATGTACACCCGCTTTATGAACTCTTAGTTAAGTAATTGTTATCTCTAACTTATATCTCCCGCGCTCAAGTTTCCCCTTCTTTTTTTGGAGGCTTCTAAATTGAAAGGCGAACTATTGGTCCGAGGTTTCGCGGCTGAAAAAAGAATATCGTTACAGTTTTGTAGTTGCATAATTTTTTTGCTATTAGTTATTTTTATACAATTTAGCGATAATTCTTATATATATTAAGCGACAAAGTGGTATTTAGTATGCGAGGTATTCTGTATGAGACACAATTCACCAAATAAGGTTCCGTGCCGTAGGACAATTGTTTTTTTAGTGGTCGCAATATTGATTGTTGGCGTTATGCCTTGGGTTCCGTTTATATCAGCCACATCCTTCTTCAGTGATGACTTTGAGGATGGCACTTTAGACGCATGGATAAGTAGCACAGTGAGCACAAGTTGTTCTTTAACGGTGGATGAAACCGCAAAATATTCAGGTAATTATGGGCTAGATAGTGTTCGATCTATTTGGATGCCATACGCCTTTGGAGTAATAACTTTAGATTCAGCTTCCTCTTCTCTTTACACTCGAATTGATTTTTGTCTTGCAAGTGGAGGTATAACAAACGGATATGGCTTACCCCTAATTGTATACAGAAACATCGCAAACAACACTTCTCTAGTGTATTTTGGTATTTACAATAGTGGGGGCACCTATCACCCGGCAATTTATAATGGTTCTTGGCAAGTGAACTCTTCAGTAACTATATCGCCTTCCACTTGGTACACCTTGCAGGGTGGTGCAGAATATGATGCGTCTGGCTTTTTATGTATGCTAATTGATGGGGAAGTTACTGGAAATTCGACTTATTCAAGCGCTTATATTACCACACAACTCATTTGGGTTGGGCAAATCGTTGCGATGGGTGGTCATGGTACAGCAGCAACTGTGTATTTTGATGATGTTGAAGTATCTGATGAAATAATAGAAGAAGAAAGCGGACCTACTGCATATTTTACCATTGGTGTCTATGACGAAACCCATTATTACGTTTATGACCCTATCGCGGAATCATATATCTCAACTGCAGAAACTGATTTTTCAACAGCTCTTACTTATGCATTAAACAACGTCAATACTGAAGGTGAAGAATGGGAAAAAACAGTTCAAGTATTATGTGACGCCACAATTTCAAGTACGTTCACATGGTCGCAAGACGACACGCGGATTCTTTGGAACAATGGTACCACCGAAAGCCACATTATCCTAGAAACAGCCGCCATTCTTTTTGACGTAACAGGCGACCACATAACGTCTATTGGTGGGAACTTTAGTGGTACTGATACTGTAACCCATCAGGCGTTTAAAGTAGAGGGTGATAATTGCACTATTCAAGATGCTGAGTTTTCAGGTTTTGATAGTACCTTAAACAATAGGGATAACGTAATCTGGCTTAACTATCTTGGGCACTACCTGACCGTTGTAAACTGTACTATTCATGATAACGGTGACTACACAGGTGCCATTAACTTAACTGACCTTGCAGGCTACAATAACATAACTAATTGCACCTTCTATAATGCTGCTGGCGGTATATTTATCGAGAAATTTTCAGGACACAATAAAATTAATGGATGCGACTTTAGCACATGGAATATAGGCGGATATGGGCATGCGATATACATTGGTGACAGCAACGATAGTATAGGTGGATTTAACGAGATTAGTTTTTGTACATTCGATAGCCCATACGGGCAATCAGCCTTCCATATTAAAGCTCCTAACAACTTGATTTATAACAATACTTTCAGTAATTTTGATACTGCGGTCTGTTTTAGTATTTATAGCCAAGGCAGTTACGCTAACGCATCAGGAAACATTATAGCAAACAACACAGCGACCAACATTGAATTCTGGGCTTGGCTTGGACATGGAGTGCAAGCTCAACCAACATATGATAACACATTTGAAAACAATACTCTGACCAACATTGAATACTGTTTCCTTATGCATCCTTGGGTTAACCCATCGGTAAATTGGGTAAACGATACTTACATTCTGCAGAACAGCTTTATAGACTGTACATATTTCATGCCCACTCTTTATACAGACAACAACTACGTCTCGGGAATAGAAGTGGGCTGGAACGTTTTTGATGGGTGGGCACCAGATACAGACTTTGAAACCAATTACCTGAACGTTTGGGTACATGACAACATGGGTATGTGATTTTACGGCTGCCCCGAGTTATCCTGACACATGTTAGCGCCGCCAATGGGCACCTCAAGGTAATGCAAGCCCTGCCTCATTCTCTCTATTTTATTTTTCTTTTGTCAGGTTGAGACTGTATGAACCTAATACGTTCCCTGCAAACCTTGTTGAAAGAAACCGAGTCTAATTTTGAGATTCGGGCTGATGAGGAAAGCGGTAAAATAGTTCTCACGTTGAAACATGAAATTCTCAGATCCTCCGACAGTTAAAACCGATGACTATGACACGACAAGCGCCATAGCACTTGAGGATATATTAAGGCTGCTCTCTGCCGGATGGATTGAGGCGTCAGTGGTTAGAATCAACGGAGTGGAACATCACTGTTTCAAGAAGCCTAAGAGGTTCAAATCACATGAATAAACGATGGAAGCCAAAACCCCTACAAAAAGTGTTACGCTTAAAATTAAATCAATGGGTTAGTTAAGTAAGTAGCGCTTTATACTTATATTCCTTAAAGGCTGACGTCGAGGAAGCGGTTTATGCAAACATTAATGTTACCAGAAAAACATAATATTGAGTGGGTTAGGTTATGAAGAAAATTTTGGTTGCCATCGATGGATCCGAAAATTCTGATAGAGCCCTCGATTTTGCTTTAGAGTTCGCTGAAAAATATGGCACTAACCTGACGCTTCTAAACGTAAGTGAAATATCTGCAGTCACCAGCGTTCCCTCGGATATTACACCTTATCCACAGGGGGGAAGTATGGTGGTGCTGGAGAAGGATTTCCGAAAGATCCACCAAGAAATCTTAACTAAAGCCCTTGAACGCGCAAAAGCAGTAAAACCCAATATGTCGGTATCTTCGGTTTTACGAGAGGGTAATCCCTCGTCAGAGATAGTAGCGTTGGCTAAGGATGAACAGTTTGATGTGGTAGTGGTTGGGCATCGGGGTTCAGGTAAACTAAAAGAGATGTTTATGGGCAACATCAGCGAGCGTGTGGCGCATCAAGCAGACTGCACTGTAATAATCGTCAAGTAATCGTTGTTAAGCTTTAAATTTTCACTTTCCTCTTCTTTAATTATGATAACCGTTATAGGGTCGGGCAGAGTTGGTAGCGCCGCCGCTTTTGATATTTTACGCTACAAAATCAGCGACGTAATCCTCATAGACACCAATGAGAAAGCAGCCCGAGGCGAAGCGTTGGATATGATGCAGGCGGCTCCAGCCATAGAGTTTGACGGAACAATCCGTGGCACAGGCGATTTTAGGGAAATGGCTGGTTCTGAGTTGGTGATTGTGACTGCCGGTGTCGCTCGTAAACCTGACATGACACGTTTTGACTTAATGAACACCAACGCGCAGATAGTGCGTGGCGTGGTCCGTGAAGTAGCCAAGTATGCGCCCAAAGCGAAACTGATGATTGTAACCAACCCTGTCGATATAATGACCTATGTTAGTTTTAGAGAAACAGGTTTTCCACGTAGCCGCCTCTTTGGCATGGGCAACATCTTAGACACCATGCGGTTCCGCACCTACATCGCCAGTGAATTGGGGGTTTCACGTGAGGACTCAAGGGGGCTGGTTATTGGTGAACATGGCGATTCTATGGTGCCGCTGGTTGAGTATGCCTCGGTTTCAGGGATACCGATAACGCATCTCTTAACTGAGGGACAAATCGAAAAAATCGTTTGCCAAACAATAACTTCAGGGGCGGACGTGATTAAACTCAAAGGAGGCACCGTTTATGCTCCGGGATCAGTGATAGCAGTGACTGCTGACGCTATTTTAACTGGGCGAAACCGCGTTATGAGCGTTTCAACGTGCCTTGACGGTGAGTATGGTCAATCCTGTGTCTCTATTGGTGTTCCGGTTGTTTTGGGAAAAGAGGGTGTGGAGAGAATTATAGAGTTGGATTTGTCGGAGAGCGCCAAGGAGAAGTTTGCTAGGTCAGTTGCCGCCGTAAAAGAGGCGCTAGCTGCACTAAAAATGGCTGACTAAAAAACGGAAAAATGTTTAGGTTGGCGCTCTGACTTTGGCGCAGTAAAAGTTGCCGTTAAGCCTCACAAACGCTGGGCATTTTCCGTTGTTGCAATGATTTAGCCATTGGCATGGAGCACGAACTTCATGTACTCTTGGCATGTATCCGCGTGAATTAACCATTTCTTTGGGATTTTCTCGTTGGGAGATTTGTTTTAAAATCGCTTCCATAAAAAACACCTTCAAGTTTATGCTTAACCTGAATTTACGTTACTATTTCTCGGTGGATGTTAATTAAAAAATGTGGCTGGCGTTGTACAACAACAAAAACATATAAGCAGTAACTCGGCAACCGCTTTTTAGACAAAGTGTTTAGCATCTGTTGCTCTGCCACTACTTACCCTCCCTTATATAAAGCAGCCAAATGCCAAGACGCATGGCGCACGCAAAGTGTTATTTAGCACATATGGGATTTCTTCCTTCTGGTGTAGGCAACTTGGAGTTCAAAGGACGAGACATAGTTTCAATCGAAGACTTTACGCAAGCAGAAATCAACCACATCCTCGACGTCGCCAAATCCATGGAACCCCTTGCAAAAGGCGGCTCAGACATGCTCAAAGGCAAAATCCTCGCCACGCTTTTCTTTGAACCCAGCACACGCACACGCTTAAGCTTTGAAAGCGCTATGTTCAAACTCGGCGGCAACGTCATCGGATTCGCAGAGCCAGACGTGTCCTCAATCCGCAAAGGCGAAAACCTCGCCGACACTGTACGTACCGTAGAAAACTATGCGGACGTCATCGCATTACGCCACAGTTTAGAAGGCTCTGCAAAGTTGGCGGCTGAGTTCAGCAAAGTCCCCATCATCAACGCGGGTACAGGCGCTGAAGAACACCCCACACAGGCGCTAATAGACCTCTACACGATGCGTAAAGAAAAAGGCAGAATAGACGGCTTAAAAGTGGCGTTGCTAGGCGACCTGCGATATGGGCGCACCGTGCATTCGCTGGCATATGCGCTGGCACTCTACAACACCGAGCTCGTGTTGGTGTCGCCTGAAAGTCTGCGCATACGCAAAGACGTACTCTCAACCATCAAAGACACAATCCCCGTAACAGAAGTCAGCAGCCTCGAAAAAATCATGCCTGAAATTGACGTGCTCTACGTGACCCGCATCCAAAAAGAACGTTTCCCAGACGCAACTGAATATGCCAAAGTCCGAGGCGCATATCGAATTGACCTAAAAACGCTGGAGAAAGCCAAAAAAGACCTCATCATCCTCCATCCGCTGCCTCGAGTGGACGAAATAGCCCCCGAAGTCGACGCTACTCCGCAGGCACGGTATTTCCAGCAGGTTTGGAACGGCATCGTAGTGCGGATGGCGCTGCTTTCAATGGTGCTGGGAACCGCCGAATAATTAAGTGGTGACAAAACGGTCGAAGGTGGTTATGGTGCTCATGGAACCGCAGCTTGGGCACTTGTGCAGTGTACCATAGTGGTTTTTCTTGCAGTTGCTACAGTAGCTCACGGTGCGGTTGTAGGTGAAGAAGTCGCTTGCGTCGTTCTCGATTATACGCTTTGTTAAATCCATGAGGGCTTCAGCGGTGAATTCTGCTCCTTCCAGTTGGTATAGGTCAAGGCAGCCGCCTGCGGTTAAACCCCGGGTAACTTTTGCCATTTCGACGGTGCCCGGGGGCGCTACTAATGGCTGACCTGCTTTGATTGTGATGCGTTTGACTGTTGAATAGAAGGGTTTGTCACGTGTCCCAGAAAACTTTACTTTAGCGACGCCGAACCGTTCAATGTCAAGTTGGGCTAGGCGCTCTGCCGCTTCGCGGTTACCTAAAACCACAGCATAGAGGCGTTTACCGTATCTTCTGCCCACTTTTTGCTTAAACGACAACAAATCGGCGATGACTTCTTCAGTGAAAGCAACGCTTTCTTTTGTGCCCATCGGTTTCTCAGTAAAGGTTTCGACGGCTTCACGGAACCCTGCAAGGTTGATTATGCGCGTACAGTTTTCCAGTCGGAAGTAGGTGTCGCCGTGGGTTTTCTGGAGCAGAAAGGGCAGGTTGTTTTTACCAAACTGTCTTAGTGCGTTGCTCTTGATGGTTAGGGCGCGGGCGGCGAGTTCAAAGCGTTCTTTGAGCAACTCGTTGAATTTGTTGTGGTCTCTGCCGCATTCCATGGCGATTCGGGGCATGTTAATGGTTACGCAGCCCAAACAGCCAGTGCGTAGCGTGTCGGTTTCCCAGTCGCCTGTGAGGTCCTCAGCTAACTTTATGCCTGCTGAGGAGTAAGCATAGTTTTCCGCGTCTTTTTTTGTAAGATTAGCAAAGTATACGCTGCCGCCTTGAGCCGCGAGTTGATGCGCTTTGTGCAGGACAGCTTTTGCTTTATCGTCTGTTTGGGCAACGCTGTTAATTTTTATGACCAGTTTGGGGTTCAACAATGGTTTGGCGGCGCTTTCTTCAAGGTAGATGTCAAGGATAAGCGAAGCCAAAAGCAGGCTTTCCCCTGTGTAGTCGCCGTATTTGCCGCATGCTTTGCCGTCGGGTCCCACCGCTTCTTTTTCTGCGGTGCCTTTAGGGATAGAAAGCTCCAAGCTCAAAGTGGCTTCTGTGTGCTGGTTGAGGTTTAAAATGAATAGTCTTAGGCTTTCTTTGAGTTTTGATGGTTCCAAGCCTTTAGCGTAGGGTGCCAATGCGACGTTGAAGTAGTTGAATGTTTGAGTGTAATTGGTTTCTTTGCTGGCATGCAATAGCACGTTAAAAGCGATGGATAATGCGAATTTGAAGTCTTGGGGCGGCTCCATCGAAGTCCACTGGGGGTTGTCGAGTTTTATGCCGCTTTGGAGGAAATAGCGGATGTCATGGACGACTTCGTTGGGTTTAAGGATCCAAGTGCCTAATCCGTCGATGTGGATGGCGCCTGAAAGCTGCGCGTCAGCTATGTCACGTGGAAAAATGTTGAGTAGGGCGTATTCTCCAAGCACCGTTTCTCCTGCGATGCCGATGGCTTCTGTGCAATCTGCCGCAACTTCTTTGGATTCTATGAGCGCTGTGACTTCGTGGATGGGCATACCGACGCGTGTTAATTTGTGGCGGTAGTCCTCATAGCCTTTCTCGACGAGGATGCCGTTGACGATTTCGCGGATAAGCGGCGCAGTTAGGTACTTGATTTTGGATTTGGTCAGCCGTTTTTCGGCTTCTTTTGCGGCTTTCTGTGCGAGTTCCGCTGGCACCTTGGCTTCCTTGATGAGTGAGTTGGCTATTTTGTTGGCGTCGAACTCTTCAAGCGTTAGATGTGAAGTTCGCACAATCATGCCTTTTGGCTTGACCGCTTTTTTCTCGACACGGTCGGCGACATCGAGAACCATTTTGCCCAAGTCTGTGAGGCAATACTTTTTTGCTTCAACATCCGCATCAACCAAACCTGCCTTAAGCATGAATTTGAGGTGGTAGGCGAATCTGCCTGCGTCTCGGGTGGGGTTCATTTTGAGCTGGTTCATCAACTCAGTGTAGGAAAGGGCTGATTTGTCGAAGAGTAAATTGAGGATTTGCAGCCTAAGCGGTGATGAGACGGCTTTGAGTACTTTGACGCCACGGCTGCGAATCGGCTGCTGATTAACCATGCCCTTATCCCTCTGCTCCCCGATATTGGTGGTGGCTTACCTATTATTCCACTGGAGAGTTTAAACTTAACTAAAAAACCCGAATAAAGATCAACTGCGTGGTAGTCAACGTTTTGCTTTCAAGAGACCCGCCATATTTTATCATCTTATTGCCGTAGGTGTTGGGGGTTTTGTTTCGCCATAACTGGCATGATTGGATTTTTGCTCTTCTATTGTTAGATGAAGGCAGAAGCGTCCTTACTCTTCTTCTTCCTGCGGGCTTGTCTGGCGGTTGCCTTTTGGGTTCTACTACCGAGTTGGATTGCAGATTGGTTGTGGAATAATATACAAGCAGAAAAACCGTTTATCAAACCAAAACTTGGCTTTTGCTAGGTGGGGCAGGGTTGCTGCTGGCTGATACAGTGTAGGGTGCCAAAACCGTAGACTAAGTCGCCGCAGAAAATCCCCACGACCTTGCGAGTGGGAAACATCTCCTGCAGAATCGCCAAAGCTTTCCCATCGTTTGGGTGGTTGAAGATGGGCACGAGCACTTTGGTGTTGCCTATGTAGAAGTTGGTGTAGCTTGCGGGGAGACGGTAGCCTGCGTCGCTGACGACTTTTGGCATGGGCAACTTGACGATTATGAGTTTGTTGTCGTCTTGATCCACCGATTTTGTGAGCAACTCATAGTTTTCTTTTAAGACTTCGTAGTCGGCGTCGTTGGGCTCGTCTTCATAGGCGCAGACAATAGTGGTTGGGTTTACAAAGCGGGCTAAGTCGTCTATGTGGCCGTCAGTGTCATCGCCTAAGATGCCCCTCTTAAGCCAAATAAAATGCCGTACTCCCAGGTAGTCTTTGAGGTACTGTTCGATTTGTGTCTTGTTGAGGTCGGGGTTGCGGTTGCTGTTTAACAGGCACTGCTCAGTAGTTAGTAAGGTGCCTTCGCCGTTAACATCTATGGAACCGCCCTCCAAAACGACGCCGGGTTTATAGTATTGAAGCCCCAACTCCTTGTTAATGACCTCGGGGATTTCTTTGTCTTTGAGCAGAGTTTCGTATTTTTCGCCCCAACTGTTAAAGTCCCAGTGAATCATCGCCAACTCATGCTTGGAGTTACGCACGAAGATGGGACCATAATCGCGGAACCACACATCTGCATAATCAGAAACCCAGATGTGCACCCGTTCCAAATTGATGCCCTCGCGCTCGAACATGGTGGTGGCTTTCTTTTTTGTGGGCTCATCGATGACGAAGAGGTTGACTTCTTCGCTTTCATGAATCTCCTTGACGATTTGGACGTAGGTTGCCTCAACCCGCTCGACGCAGTCGGGGAAAGTTGTTGGGTCGTAGGGCCAAGCAAGCCATATTGCAGTGTGCCGCTGCCACTCCGCAGGCATAGTGAACCCTATTTCACAGGGGACTTTTCCCTTACTCACTGCTTGGCATCCCCAGTTTTCTTGGCGAGTGAACTGTAAGTGTCTGGGCGCCTGTTCCTGAGAAAACCCCAGCCCTCCTGAATCTGCCTGTTCTTAGCTAAATCAACTTCGGCGACTACAACTTCCTCGTTGGTTGTGCTTGCTTCGGCGAGGACTTTGCCGAATGAGTCGCAGACAAAGCTGCCTCCCCAAAACTCTAGCCATCCCTCGTCGCCAACCCTATTTACTGCTGCAACGTGGACGCCGTTTACGATGGCGTGGGCACGCTGCACAGTGCGCCAGGCGTCATGCCAGTCACCGTCGGTGGAGGTATGACCTTTTATGTAACCGATGGCGGTGGGGTAAAAGATGATTTCTGCCCCCGCTAAGGCGTTGATGCGTGCGGGTTCGGGGAACCATTGGTCATAGCAGATGAGCACTCCGATGTTGGCGTAGGCAGTTTTGAAGACTTTGTATTCTTCGTCGCCTTGTGCAAAATAATTCTTCTCGTAAAAGTAATGGTCGTAGGGAATGTGGGCTTTTCGGTATTTGCCCACGATGGAGCCGTCAGCGTCTATTACGACGGCGGTGTTGTAGAATTTGCCTTCAGCGCTCTTCTCATAGAGAGGCGCAATAATCACGACTTTGTGTTTCTTCGCCAGTTTAGCTAGGGCTTTGGTGGATTCGCCAGGGATGGATTCCGCCAGTGGCGCTGCATCGGCTTTTTCTTGTTGTGGAAAGTATCTTGTTCGGTAGAGTTCTTGGAGACAGATAATCTGCGCACCCCTATCCGCAGCTTGGGAGATTTTCTGCTGGGTTTTAGCCATGTTCTCCGCTATGTTTACTGAAACCTCGGTTTGTACAAGCCCGACGGTTACAACTCTTGAGTTTAGTTTATGAACATGTATAGGTTTGTCCATCCTTTGTTGCAAATAATTATTGGGTATTCTATTAACTTTTTGACGAACAAAGAAAAGCAAGCCTAAGAACATGCAGTTCAAACTGTAAGGTGAATCTGCGATAGCGTCATTTGCATTCAAACCATAGAACAAGGGTGTCGCAACCAGAAAACAAAACATTCGAAAGCATTTGTTTTTGTTGAATTGTAAAGCAAACTTTAATTCTTATGTTGTGCATGCTGGGTTCCCGATGAAATTTAATGGATAGGCAAGTTTCCCTCATACACTTCGAGCCCACTCAGCCCTTATCCGACTGTCTCTACGACTCAACAATTTATCACCGTAAACCTGCAGCGAACGCATCCATTCGCCGAACTCAAGCAGAAAGGACTCTGAAACACCGTTGCATATAGGGAAAGCCAGCTTTTCTTGGAGAGAAATAGGGTACCTAAGAAAATGGGTGCCCATCGCCATCTTAATAGGCATCGTGAGCGGTGTAGGCGCATTAATATTTGATCAAGCAATCAGGTTCTTTGGCAGCCTACTATTAGGCGGCATCGCCGGTTACTATCCGCCCACGCCAATGGGTGAAGGCGCACTACTGCCCACAACCACGTTCAACCCCTTCTTACTTGTAGCCGTAACGACTCTAGGCGGGTTAATAAGCGGAATCATCGTTTTCGGATTAGCACCTGAAGCCGAGGGCCACGGAACCGACTCAGCCATAGATGCTTTTCACAACAAAAAAGGGTCAATTCGATCCAGAATCCCCATAGTGAAGCTTTTGGCGTCTGCTATAACGATAGGTTCGGGAGGCAGCGCAGGTCGAGAAGGCCCCACCGCACAAATGGCTGCTGGTTTCGGCTCGTTTTTAGGCAAACTCATGCATTTGAGTGCCCGCGACCGACGGATTGCACTTGCTGTCGGCATAGGCGCAGGTATCGGCGCAATTTTCAAGGCGCCCTTCGGAGGCGCCATCTTAGCAGCCGAGGTTTTGTACATAGCGGATTTTGAAGTTGATGCTTTGTTTCCAGCATTTATTGCATCTACAGTTGGTTACAGCATTTACGGGATTGTTAACGGTTGGACACCCATATTTGGCGAAGTAAACTTGGGTGCTTTTCAAGACCCAATTAATTTGCCGTTATACGCAGTCCTAGGAATAGCCTGTGGGTTACTAGGCATAGTTTATGTTAGGAGCTTCTACGGAATAAAACAGGTTTTTCACAAATTCAACATTCCAAACTATGTCAAACCTGCCATAGGCGGCTTGCTGGTAGGCGTTATCGGCGTATTCTTCCCCCAAATTTTAGGTGTCGGCTACGGTTGGCTTCAACTTTTAATGGATGGCAACTTTTTGCTCTTGCCTCTGATGCTTCTTCCAATAGTTTTGGTCTTGAAGATTATCGCAACTTCCTTGACCGTTGGTTCAGGCGGAAGCGGCGGTGTTTTTGGCCCAGGCTTGGTTATTGGCGGCACCCTTGGAGCAATAATTTGGGCTATCTTTAGTTTCTTCATCCCGAATTTCCAGGTAAACATCGCTGTTTTTGTCATCGTGGGCATGATGGCTTTCTTTGGAGGCGTGGGAAAAGTACCTGTTGCAGTAATACTGATGGCCAGTGAAATGACGGGGACATTGGCGCTTCTGGTGCCTTCCATGATAGCAACGGCGATTGCCTACGTGATAACTGGCAAGTACACGATTTACAAGAGCCAAGTGCCCTCTAGGGCTGAATCGCCTGCCCACAGAGGAGAATACTCCCTTCCACTATTAGAAAAGCTACATGTAAAAGATGCTATGACCGAACGTGTAATTACCATATACCCCGATATGCCCATCTCAGACGCAGCAGAAACCATGGAGAAAAACGCTATACGAGGACTGCCCGTAACCACTCCCGAGGGGAATATAGTGGGCATCGTTACCATTTCAGACGTATTGCAAACACATCCGGACCAACGAAACAAAAAAACAGTGGAAACCATAATGTCAAAAGAAGTCGTTGTAACTTATCCCAACGAGAGTTTATCCACGGTTCTTGAAAAACTAACAGGCAATCAAATAGGGCGGTTGCCAGTAGTTAACCCTGCCAACGAAAAACGGCTAGTGGGAATAATCACTCGGGAAGACATTTGGCGCATCTACAGGATTGAACACGATTCAAGGTTAGAGCAGGAAAACAAGCTTTCAGGAACCCCAGCAGAAGAGTCCTGACCTGTTCTTTAACACATCACAAACCCTGTTCTGCACCAATCAAACAGCCAACTAGATAAATAGTAATAAGTAAGCGCCTCCAAGTATTTTTGAGGACTAATCATGTCAGCCAAAATCCCCATAAAAGTATCATCCGCCACAAGGCTACTTCACCCAATGCACACCGTTATAGTCTCCTGCGTCGGCAACTCAGGCAAACCCAACGCCACAACCCTGGCATGGGCGATGCCGACCTCAGCCAACCCACCGCTCTTAGCCATCAGCATAGCACCCACACGCCACTCCCACACCCTAATCGAGGAATCAGGCGAATTCACCGTAAACATCCCCACCATAGAAACATTGCAGGCAGTCTATGCATGCGGCTCGCTTACAGGCCGCAGCTTCGACAAATTCAAAAAAGCAAACCTCACTCCGATGCCAGGCAAAAAAGTTAAGGCACCAGCCATACGCGAATGCATCGCGCACTTGGAATGTGAGGTGGACGGGCAGATGACAACTGGCGATCACACAATTTTTGTCGGCAAAATCGTGGAGGCATACGCGGATATGGGTGTCTTCTCTGAAGCCTATGACCTAAAGAAAGCCCGTGTGCTATTCCACGTGGGCGGCAACGGCTTTGCGTTGCTTGACCCTAAACTCTACAAAGGCTAACTGCCTCTTTTTTATGGTCTGACGCATTCTGCTTTGGGCCTGTAGGGGCGTTTGGTGGTTCTTTTTCGATGGTGGTATTCGCATTCGTTGATTCGCATGAGCATCCAGCCTTTGTCTTGGTAAATGCATCCGCAGGGTAACCTTACCTCTTTTGTGGTGCTTTGAGTTGCTTTTTCCTTATCTTCCATAAGGACTCCGGCTGATATGAATAGTAAATTGTCAATTTAGTTTTATTAGGGTTTAGAAAGTTGAAAAAGAAAGAGAGAGGAGAAAGGAGGTTGATTATTCCACGTTGGCTGCTACTGCTGAGATGTCGGCGATGTCAACTCGGTAGTTGTTGTTGAAGTCCATGCTTAAGTCGAAGTTGCCCCACCCAGGCATTGCACCGTAGCATTGGCCAATAGCTCTAACGTCTGCGCGGGTTACAATGCTGTTGGTTGCCTCGACACCCATCTTGAAGGGGTTGTTCCATGCCCTTGTTATGGTGCGGAATACTGAACCCGAAAGGGTGTCTATGTCGTCTATGGAGAGGGTGAACTTGTTGTCGGCAACTGAGAGTTCGCCGTAAGCTCTCTGTATGGAGCTGTCTTGGTTGCGGAGCACTCTGACGATTTGTCCTTCATCGTTTGTTATGACTGTTACGTCTGCGTTTATGGTTGCAACAGTCCATGTGCCGTTGATGAAGTAGCTGCCTGAACTCGCATCTACAGTGGAGACTGAAACGTTAGCTAACCTTGCAACATAGTAGACGTAGGTAAAGTTCTCCTTTGACCTGACATCTTGGATTGCTCTGGATGTGTTGGTGGTCCATATGGCTGTGGCTGCTGCAAACTGGTTTGTGCCTGAAGTTTCATGTGTTGCTTCTCGGGCTTG
>JBNIDO010000034.1:0-25866 GCA_050108095.1 Bathyarchaeia archaeon | reverse complement strand
ATCGAGATCTGCAATGCGCGTGCGCCGACGATTCTTGCTTTCTCGAAGCGAGTGACTTTTGGGGGACCAACGGTGATTGTTTTTTCTTGCATTCTACATCATTCCTGGCATTCCGCCCATGCCTCCCATGCCGCCTGGCATGCCTCCTCCCGGTGGCATCGGAGGAGCCTTCATCTTAGCAACAGAAATCACATCATCGATTTTCAATATCATCGCGGCAGCTTCGTTGGCTGACTTTATGATTTGCTTCTTAACCGCAAGCGGCTCATAAACGCCAAGTTTAGTCATGTCCTCGACTTTGCCCGAGGCAATGTTTATGCCCGCCCAAGTCTGCCCTTTCTCGTGACTGCTCCGCAACTCAGTAAGCAAATTCACAGGGTCCAAACCAGCGTTCTCAGCCAAAACCGTAGCAACCTCCTCAAGTGAATCCGCGAAGACACGCACCGCCAACTGCTCTCGACCCGGCAAAGTCTGCGCGTACTTGCGCAGTACACCTGCCATTTCAAGTTCAGGTGCCGCTCCCCCAGCGACAACTCGGGGTTCTTCGATGAGGTCGCGTACGACGCAGAGTGCGTCGTGGATGCTGCGTTCGGCTTCGGCGGTTAAGCGTTGGTTGCCGCCTCGGATGAGGAGTGTGACGGATTTGGGGTTTTTGCATCCTTCGATGTATGTCATCTTGTCATCGCCGGTTTTTCGTTCTTCTACGAGTTTGGATTCACCCAAGTCCGCTTTGGATAGCGCATCTATGTTGCTGACTATTTTGCCGCCTGTGGCGCGGGCGAGTTTTTCCATGTCTGATTTTTTGGCACGTCGAATCGCGATGACTCCTTTTCGGGCTAAGAAGTGCTGGACCATGTCGTCGATACCTTTTTGGCAGACCACGACGTTGGCGCCGCTGGCTACTATCTTGTCAACCATGGCTTTTAAGAGGGTTTCTTCCTCTTTTAGAAACGCTTCGATCTGCGCGGGGTTATCAATGTTGAGTTTAGCGTCTAACTCGGGTTTCTCGTTCTCGAGCGAGGCGTCGAGTAGGGCGATTTTGGCTTTTTCCACGCGTTTGGGCATGCCGCTATGCACTATTTCTTTGTCTAAAACGATGCCGTTGATAAGTTGGGTGTCTGCTAGGGATTCGCCGGTTTTCTTTTCAACCTTAACGTCGTCGACGTCTGCTTTGTAGCCTTGGTCTGTTTTTTCTGCGACTGAGAGCATTGCTTTAACGGTGATGTCGGCGAGGAATTCTTTGTGTTCGGAAACGATTTTGCTGCCCATCGAGGTGACAGCGGCTTTCTTTAGGAAATCAGGTTTGGCAGGGTCGATGCTTATGGCGATTTTGTCCAGTGTCGCCAACGCTTTTTCAGCGGCTTGTTTGTAGCCTTCGATTATAACGGTGGGATGGACGTTTCGGTCGATGAGTTCCTCCGCGCGGCTCAGTAGTTCGCCTGCGACGATGACACTTGTGGTTGTGCCGTCGCCTGCTTCTTTGTCCTGTGTTTTGGCGACTTCTACCATCATTTTGGCGGCTGGGTGCTGGATGTCCATTTCGTCGAGGATTGTTTTTCCGTCGTTTGTGATTGTGACATCTCCGAAGCCGTCGACCAGCATTTTATCCATGCCTTTGGGACCGAGGGCGCTTCGGATTGATTCAGCTACAACTTTGGCGGCCACGATGTTTCCGTGTTGGGCGTCTCTTCCGCGGTTGCGGTTTGAGCCTTCCTTTAGAACCATGATGGGGATTCCGCCTGCTTGTGTTGGCTGTGTTGACAAATCAAGTAAACCTCCATTAATGCGAACAACAACATGACACCCTTAACCATATAAGTTTTTCTAGGCACGCCATGTTGATACAGGCACAACACAGCGGTTTTCGGGGCGGTTTAGGCGGTTTTTGCAGAGTGTGTCGGTTTCTGTGGCGGCAGAACAGCTTTTTTGTTTTTCTAGTGTAAGAAGAAGAGACTGCTGCCCTTGCTCATCTTCTTCCAGCAGGTATTGCTACGGTTTGTTTTTTGGGTTCGGGAGTACTTTGTAATTGCAGGCGAGTTGTGGAGCAAACCACAAGCAGAACAAGAGAAACTTTTTAACTGCCGAAGAAGACGCAGCGTTGCGTTTCGGCGCCTGTTGCGCTGTGGGAATTGTGTTTTCTACCACATGCCATACATGCTTCTATGTTGAGGTCGCATTCTTGTGGGTTGAATCCATGTACAGCTTGCTTTTGCGTTCACATAAGCGGACAAAACAGGGGCATCTTAGAAACGCTGGGTTTATGCTCTGCTGTTGGTTATAGTTAAATTGGGGAAAAACCACATAACCACACAATCAACAAAGAGAGCGCGGGGATAATGGCAGAGGTTTCTAGAGAATTCGTTTACCAGAAATTCAGCGAGTTCTATCGTGACCCAGCCAACGCCGTGCCCGCTCCGCCTCTGCCGCAGCAACGGGAATTCGGCTACCTAACCTTCAAAGAAAAATTCATGGTACGTCACCGCCGCTTCGAACAAATCACCAACTTCCGAGCAGTCCTCGCCCAAACCGTCCCCTCAGACGTCTACCACAGCTGCGCCTACTACGAAAACCCCGACTATGACATGGATAAAAAAGGCTGGATAGGCAGCGACGTAGTGTTTGACATAGACGCCGACCACATTCCTACTTCATGCAACAAAATCCACGACGAGTTCCGCTGCGTCAAATGCGGTTTCGAAGGCAGAGGCATCACCCCCGAAGAGTGCCCCTGCTGCGGCGCCACAAAGTTTGAAACTAAAATTTGGGCTTGTGACCTCTGCATAAAAGCAGCAAGAGAAGAAGTCGCTAAACTGCTGGACATGCTTGAAAACGACTTTGGGTTTTCCCAACATGAGCTAAGAGTGTTCTTTTCGGGGCACCGAGGTTACCACCTGCATATTGAGAACGAGGCGGTGCTGTCGCTGGATGCTATGGCTAGAAAAGAAATAGTCGATTACGTCACAGGCTTGGGCGTAGCGGTTTTGGACAAGGACGCTAAAGAAGGCAGAGGCCGACGTGGAAAAGCCAGATCTAAAAAATTTATTCTGCATGATTTTGGCTGGAACAGGCGCATTAAGAGGGGCATGGAAAGTTTTCTCTTAAACGCAAACATAGAGGACCTCAAAGCTGTTGGGCTAAGAAATAAGGCGCTAGTAGACAACCGTGAAGTAGTGATTAGGCGCGCTATTAACGAGGGCAGATGGGACAGTATTCCAGGCGTCAGCGACCAAACCTGGCTAAAGCTAGCAGAAATCGCTAGAGAAAATCAAGCGGCAAAAATCGACACCGTCGTAACCACCGACATTCACCGTTTAATCCGCATGAACGGCACCTTGCACGGCAAAACTGGGCTCAAAAAAGTCGAGTTTAAACCGAGTGAACTGCAAACTTTTGACCCCACAGTTGGAGCAGTAGCTTTTAAAAAGGGCAGGGTGAAAGTGTTGGTATTTGACGCGCCAGAGTTTAGGATGAGTGGGGAAACGTTGGGTCCATACAGGCATCAAACCGTTGAGTTGCCTACGGCGGCTGCGGTTTTGCTTATCTGTAAAAGAAGAGCTGAGGTGTTGCTTTAGATGTATGAGCAGTTGTATGCGGCTTGGCGCAGAGAAATCGACGACTCCACACTGGGAGGGCTGACGCCCGATTTTTACAGCAAAATCACAGCTTATCTGGCACGCATAAGAGAAGACAACAAGGCACAGGATAAGAAAACGGTTAAAGTTAGCCTCTTGGAACACGAAGCAAAAAACGTTGAACGCATGTTAGATGAACTCCTCAACTTGAGGTACAAAAAAATACTCAAAACAATCACGCGATTACACAAGGTACCCATTGAGTTATTGTCTTCGGAGGAAGCCAAGATGTGCGAAAGCTTTGTGGGCTTCTCCAACGCCTACCAGCAATTCGCCAAGCACCTTCTACAGGGCGAACAACCACAGGCACCAATAACTGTGACCATACTCCAACAGCCCACAGCACCCGCGGCCCCTGTTCTGGGCACCAAAGAAACGTATAAACCACCAACTCATGTCACCCATAAACGCACAACTATACGATTCATCAAGAACATCCCCGCCATCATGGGCGCAGACATGAAGTCCTACGGACCCTTCGCCGCCGAAGACGTAGCTTCGTTGCCGGCCTTAAACGCGCAGATTTTGGTTAAGCAGGGGCTGGCGGTATTGGTTGAGGTTTCCTGATTTTCTGCCAAACGGCGTTGACGGCTATGATGATTAGAGGATAGGAAACAATCCATGCCATCGCGTAGAGGGGACCATAGTAGTAGTGGAAATCTTGAACTTGAGCGGAGTTGGTGCCGAATTGTGTGCCGATGGTAAATATTGTTGCTATTCGGAGAACGTTGATGAAGTAGGTGACTGCGGCTCCGATGGCGAAGTAACCGATTTTTGCCTTCCAAGAAATACGCATCTGCTTCAAAAACAGCAACGCGACTGCAGTGAAGATGAGGAGGCTCTCTATGCCTGCGCAGGGCCATGCTATCGCAAATTTAGCTGAGCCCAAAGAGCCTGTAACGTCAAGGGTGGGCATGCCTGATTCGAAGCTTGAGACAACCGTGTAACCCATCATGCCCAAAACTCCGGCGGCTAGATACGCTGTGGTGGGTACTAGCAGTTGGAAAGGTGTGAATTCTCCTTGGGGGAAAACGTTATCGATTGTGTAGAGTAAGCCAACTAAAGCCACAAAGAGAGCGGGCAAGACAAAGCCAGTTAACCCTTTTTTGCCAAATGCGGTGAAGACTATTACGCAAAAGAGAACACAGAAAACGAGGTATTCAACAGCTAAAGGCATGGAACCGTAGAAGGCAACACCGCTCTGCAGAGACAAGTTGGCTATGGCTGCGTTTAACCCCAAAAACTCCCAAGCAACGTAGAGGCTTGGAAGGAGCAACACAACTGTGTAGAGGGCGGCTTGTGTTTTGTTTTGGAGGTTTATTTTTGTCTTTATGGTTTCCCAGCTGAGGATGAATTCCAACGCGACAAGCCAGAGGAAGAACAAAAGAAAAGTCCTGCCTTTCCACATGAGTTCAAAAGAATCCTGCGTGGATACGTTGAGGTAGGAATCCATGGGGTTTAGAGTGTAGAGTACCGCCAATGGAATTGCGAAAGCGACGAGCGGCAGGATTTTTATTAAAATTTCTGTTTTGCGAAGGGCAGGTTCGTTTTTCACAGCGAACACACTAACCCCATGGCTTCACGATTTAAAAAAGGATATGCCGAAGCGTATGACTCAACAGCAGGTAACAAAATGAGGAGAGTTTGTTTTAACTGTACTCTCGGAAGGTGTAGTTGCATTTTGTGCAGCGTAGGAACTGCGTTGAAGATTCGTCGGCGCCTCTAGTTTGCACTTGCCATACGTAAGCGGTATTGTTACCGCATCTGGGACACTCTATACGCACGGTAGGGAGAGTGTTGAGTTTCTGTTCTTCCTTACCGATTACAGCAACGAATTGTTGCGGGTTATGTTGGATGATTTTAGGCGCTACTTTCTGCTCAATTTTCTCTTCTGCCTCGGGCTTTTTGTAGCCACACTTTGGGCAGGCAAGAACAAGAGTTGCTTCTTTTCCATTCTTGGATTTTTTTGGCTCCAGGCGCGAACCGCATTTAGGGCAAAATTCCATACTCGGTACACATCCCATTTGGGGGATTTCCTTAGCACTGAAGCTTTTATACTTTTTCTAATTCCACAGGCACTATTCAGTTACGCCTGAAGCAATAAGATGTGCAACACGTAAGGGTTCAGGGTAACCGCCTCTAACAGAGGTCAACTCCAAAACCTCCAAAGCCTCAGCCAAAGAGATTCCAGCCAAACCCACATAGAGCTTGACGCCATGATTGGTGACTTCATGGATTACGCCTGCGGCTTCTACAATTCGCCAGCGCTCCTCAGCCTGCGGCAGATGCCTAAGCGCCTGATAAATAGCGTCTAAGTCGGGTTTCTCGCGGGTCAAAGCCAAAACAGGTAACCCCACCTCGGCGCTGAGCTTCTTTATGTTTACTAGGTTGAAGCCCGCAAAGGTTATGCCGCTAAGCATCACCAGACGCACTTGCCTACAGTGCGGAGAAGCCAACATCATCTGGGCGATTTTTTGGGTGGCATCTAAGCCGTCGATGGCAACTGTTGTGTGCATGACGCCCTCTACGCTTAAGCCTCCGCGGAAAACGACGCCTACAACTAGGGCTTGCCCCACGGTTTTAGGGGTGAATTTGCCGTCGTCGATGCCGAGCACTCGGATTTCATGTTTTATAACTCGAAACGTTTTGGCATTGCTCAAACCGGTAGCCTGTAAAATAAGAATAGGTACCGGTTAAAAATAGTAGTGTGGAAAAAGGTTTTAGGCTTTTAGGACGCGGTCGAGTTCTTTGCCAAACGTTTCGTTGGTTTCCTTGACTTTTTCGACGGCGACGAGGATTGCGTCTTCAGGCTTTGTTTTGCCCTTCATGCGAACGTAGATGATGGGGTTGGATGCTAAGGGGTGCGGTACGTCGTAACCTGCGAAGTCCACCCGTTTGTCTTCTAAGAGGCGTTTTTGGATGAGGTTGCAGAGTCCGTGGCTGCCGCCTTCGATTTCGATTCTAAGTTCGTTTTCAGATTTTTTTAGAACTTTGATTTTCACTGTTTTTCCCTCTCTAAAGCGGTTCCTTGCCGTAGTCAGGAGCAATCCTGCGGCGTTCCACGTTGCCGCATTTGGGGCATTTGAGGTCATAGCGGTCTTGGTTTAGCAGGGTTCCATCGCGGCTACAGAAAGCATAGATTATGCCCAGGTTGCGGTCGTTTGTGGATAAGTGGAAGATTTGGTTTTTTTCACTGATGACTTTGGCTCGGACGAGGTCGCCGGGTTTAACAGCGTCACTCATCTGGTCGATGTATCTGTCAGAGACATCGCTGACGTGGAGGATGCCGCCGAAGGTGCCTGAAAGGTGTTTTTTGCCTATGCGGAAGATTTTGACCAAGACGTTATCAGATTGGGCGTTGCCGACTTGCCCGATTACGACGGTTCCGACTTTGGGAACCACAGCGCTTGGCGCAACCGGATAAACCGATACGCGGCGGTTTTGGAGATCCACAAGGCTGCGTCCAACTATTTTTGAGTAGATGACGCCGTCTTTGGTGTAGGTTCCTGAGTCAGGAATGAATTCTTCGATGACGCCCAATCTTTCGCCGGGCATTACGAGGTGACCGCTTTTTTGTTCAGGAGCTTTTAATGCCATATATCTTCATCTTTGGGTTACTGTAAATAGGAAGCTGAATTTTATAAGTGCATATGCTTAGTTTCCAATCCCCGCAATAAACCTTTTGATAAAATAAACACGCCTATAGCGGCTGAGTCTTGATAACGTATAGGTCAACTACGAAGTCATGCTTGAGTTTTCGATGGAAGTCAAACATCTTGGGAATCGTCATAAGCATCGCATAAACCGCCGAAACTATGCCGCCGTGTTTGCTTATGAAGCGCTCTAAGAAGGCGTTGGGCTGCACCTGCACCATGCCCCCGCTGGACTTGAGCATCTTAATGAGGCGTTCGTCTACTTCGGGGTGATTATGGAGAGAGTAGACAGCGTTGCCGACTTCAAGCGCCTTAACCAAGAAAGCGCGATCGGCTTCACGGGTTTGGACGCCAAACGGCGGATTCTGCAGCACCGTATCAAAACATCCAGTAATGGCTGCGATGTCTCCGTTGACCAGCTGGAACGGCAGCTCTGCCTTTTGGGCGTTTTCTTTGGCTACCTTGACGGCGAGGGAGTCAATGTCTAAGCCGACGGCTTCCGTTGCGCCCAGATAAGCAGCGCCCAACCCCAACCTGCCGGTGCCACAACCCAAATCCAACACTGACTTGCCGACTATGTCGCCGTTTGTGTAGGCGGTCAAGTAGAGCATGTCTGCAGCTACTTGCTCAGAAACCGTGTACTGCTCAAGCATCGCCTGAGGGTTTGGCTGAGGCGTTAGCGATGAGAGAAAGAGTTCGAGGTCTAGCTTTCGAACAAGCCTTTTTTGAGCATATCCGTCCATGAGACTTCGCCGCAAACCACCATGAATTCGTTAACTGTAAGCATTGGTTTCTGAAACTTTCCCGGAGCATCCAATGAGATGCGTGGGCACGCCGTGTTGACGTAGGCATCTATAGTTGGGAACTCCATGAGTGATTCAGGGGTGATTTCTTTGCCAGCCAACAGAAACGCTGCCCGCCCAGTCATCTCCGCTGCCTTCTTAACTCTTAGTGCCTGGTCAAGATGTTTTTGTCCAGGTTTTAAGCCAACGAGTATGCCTATGCTTTTTGCGTTTTGAGCCTCTTGGATGCCTGCATAACGCTGCTTTGTGATGCGCTGGGCTTCGTCTGTTATCGAGTAGGCTCGGTTGTCGTAGGGGTCAGCAACGATTGTAGGTTTGGATGTGGCTAATGCGACGCCGAGAGCGTGGAACATTCCGCCGCCGACAAAAACAAACGCATCAACCTGCCGAGCAATGGCTGTAACGTTGCTATAATTACAACCGATAACCTGCCCAGCGTAATCCATCTGCTCCGCGTTACCGATAAACACGACTTTGCCTGCGTCGGTTAAAATTTGTTTTGCGGTGTCTATGGTCTTTATGTGCTGAATTGAGGTGGCTAAACCTATACTGCGGTAAGAACTCAGCAGGGGGAGGGCTTGGTTGACTGCAGTGTCGATTTGGATGTTTGCGTAAGCTTCCACATAGAGCGTAGGAGTTTTTTCCTCTTTGATGATTCTGGCGTGTCCAAAATGCACTATGAGGTCCACGCCTAAACTTGCCGCTTCGGTTTCAGCGATGTCACAGGCGCCATAGCAGGGGTCGGAGGAAATTATCGGGGTTGCACCGTAATCCTCGATTATTTTGGCGATTCTTGTTGCTTGAGGTTTTAGTCCTTGAGGCATCTGTAGCAGAACCCGTTTAGCGTCAAGTCTAACTATTTCCTGCTTGATCCTTTGTTCTTCAAAGTCAAATTCTGACATGTTCAGTCCACTAACGAAACAAAACTAAAAGAGAAGAAGAGGTGGTTTTTACCATTCCCAATCTGGAACTGGCTTCTTTAGGGGTTTGCCCATTGCCAATGCCGCTTGCTCTGCGAGGCGTTCAAGAATGATTTTCTGCTCGACACTAGCGACGTGCTTGCGTGTGCTGACTACTGCGTCATTGTTGACTGAGATGCTGTCGATACCTGCTCTGACGAGAAACTCTGCGAAATCCGGCAGGTTACTGGGTCCTTCGCCGCAGATGCTTACTGTGACGCCGTTTTCATGGGCGACTTGGATTAGGTGGGCGATGATGCGTTTGACTGCTGGGTCGCGTTCGTCGAAGTACCCCATTTGACCGAGGCGTTCAGAGTCGCGGTCAATCATAAGTATGCCTTGTGTCATGTCGTTTGAGCCTATGCTGAAGCCGTCAACAAGTTTGCTGAATTCATCTGCCATGATGGCGATTGCAGGTGTTTCTGCCATGAACCAGATTTTGAAGTCCTTGTTACGTTCTAAGCCTTCTTCTTTTAGGATTTGAAGCACAGCCTTTGCTTCCCAGAGGGTACGTACCATTGGGAGCATGACGTAGACGTTTTTAAGACCCCATTCACTGCGGCATTTTTTGATGGCTTGACATTCTAATCTGAAGGCTTTGTCGTACCATTTGCTGATGTAGCGGCTGCATCCTCTCCAGCCCAACATGGGGTTTTCTTCTACGATTTCGTATTTGTCGCCGCCTTTAAGATTGCGGTACTCGTTGGTTTTGAAATCGCTGAGGCGAACCACGACGGGTTTAGGCTGGATTGCTCTTGCTACTACGGCAACTGCATCGGCGAATTTGTCGACGAAATCTTGGCCTCTACCTTCCTCGACAAACGCCATCGGGTGCTTGCCGATTGTGCTTGCCAAGATGAATTCGGTACGCATAAGACCGATGCCTTCAAACGGCAAGTTCTTGTATTGCTCAATCATCTCGGGGGTGCCGAGGTTCATGTAGATTTTTGTTGCGGTAACTGGGGCTGATTCTGCTGCAACCACTGATTTGCCGCCGTCTTGGCTAATTGGCGGTGCAACTGCCTCCGGCATAATGCCCTCATATATGATGCCGTTTCGAGAGTCAACGGTGTAGTCTACGCCTGTCTGCATTGTTTGGGTAGCCGTTTCTGTGCCTACGACGCAGGGGATGTTGAGTTCGCGACTGACGATGGCTGCGTGGCTGGTAATGCCGCCTTTATCGGTTACTATAGCGGAAGCCATCTTCATGAATGGAACAAAATCGGGGTCCGTCATCGCTGTAACGAGAACGTCTCCTTTCTGCATAAGTTTGTTTGCGTCGTCGAGGTTGAGGACAACTTTGGCTTTGCCCACGCCGTATCCTCTTCTGCCAGCGGAGATTCCGCGGACAACAATTTTTAGTGCTTCAGCTTTGTTTTCTTCCATTTTTGAGCCTTCAGTAAGTTTTGAGCCGAAAACAGTTTCTGGACGAGCCTGCACCAGCCTCATGTTATCGGGAAAAGAGAGGTCTTGGTCGATTGCCCATTCAATATCCATGGGTTTGCCGTAGTGTTTCTCGATGCGTTTGGCAAGGTTGGCTAGGAACTGGATTTCAGTGTCGGTTATGCAGACAAGTCTCTGTTCTGCTACAGGGATGTCTTGGTGGATGGTTTTGCCGGTTTTGGGGTCGCGGATGTAACGAATTGTTTTGCGGGCGATGCGACGCTCCTTAATCATGGTGGAGCCCTTGTCGACGACGAAATCGTCTGGGTTAACTGCGCCTGAAACTACTGTTTCGCCGAGACCAAAGTTGCCTTCGATTACAATTTCGTCTCGGTTGCCTGTAACTGGGTTAATTGTGAACATGACGCCTGCTGCGCGGCTGTTAACCATTTTTTGGACGCCTACGCTGATGAAAACTTTCTCGTGGGGGAAGCCTTTCTCGTTTCGGTAGAAGATGGCTCTTGGCGTGAAGAGGCTACTCCAGCATTTGATGACTTTCTCGATTAATTCGTCGGCGCCTTTCACGTTTAGATAAGTTTCCTGTTGACCCGCAAACGACGCGTCTGGGAGGTCTTCGGCAGTGGCGCTTGAGCGAACGGCTACAAAGGTGTCTTTTAGGTCGAAGCGTTTGTTGAGTTCGGCATAGGAGTCGCGTATGGCTTCTTCGATGTCTTTGGGCATCGGAGTCTTCTCCATGAGCTCGCGGATTTTCTTGGATGCAGCATCGTATTGTTTGGGGTCGTTTGGGTTAGTTACCGTTTCCTTTATGATCTCATAGATTTTTTCGGCGATTTTTTTCTCAACGATGTAGCGTTCATAAGAATATGCTGTTACTGCAAAACCAAAAGGAACGGGTAAACCCGCATGAATCATTTCTCCAAGGCTAGCGTTCTTCCCGCCAACAATGGATACATCGGTATTTCTAAGATTATCAAACCATAAAACAAGTGCTTTCTCTTTCACACTCAAGTTGTCTCCGTCTCCGGTTGAGCCTCTTCGGTCTTACTAGGAGATGATTCAATCTTTTTGATAACTATGTTGCAGTGGATTGGAAGTTTTGCACTGCCTCTTTTGAGAGATTCTTTTGCGGTTTCAGCAGCCGCTGCTTTAACCCTAACAGTGATGATGGGTTGACCCACCTCCACTTTCGCGGCTGTTCCGATGGCGGTGCCGAAACTGCGCCTCATACCCTGTTGGAGACGGTCTGCATGAGCACCAAAGATCATCTTGTTTTCTCTTAGGATGATGTGTGGGTATGGGTGAACGGTCATGTAGTAATCGTTTATGAGTTTGTCCATTAAGACACGATTGGTTGCTACACGGGCAGCTTCGAGTGCGCTGTGGCGAATTTGAACTCGCGCAGTAGCGATAAGTTGCCCTTCAACTTCGAACTGTGTTCTGGTGTCGCCCATTGTGAACTTTACAATTTTTGGCGGCGGAAAACCTCTTGCGTATTCTTTTCTGGTGTAAGCACGGTTTTTTACGTGTCGATAATTTCTTGCGTGCATGCAACGTCACTTGGTAAGCATACTGCACGTTCCTGCAATATTTAAACGATTTGTAAATATTCAGCCATGCGTCCGTGCATTTTTTGATTTCCAACTGTCCACTTAAAATCGCAAATAATAGCCTCTGCCGCTCATCTGCTTATATAGTTAGTTTACTTTTCAATCTCTCAAATGCCCCAACAACTCTTTATTGCAGGAAAAAACTGGACACTCTCCCTAGCAGAGCTCACTGCATACTTCAAAGCAAGAAACATCCCCTTCAAAATCGAATATTTCTCCACCGAATTCTTCACGTTAAGATTCGAGGAGAACCTTGACCCATCAATCATAGACGACTTGGGCGGAACCATAAAAATCGCAGACGCCAAAACCACGCTGCCCACAGAAACCGTCCAAGAAGCGTTCATAGAAAAAAACAAGCAAGCCCAAAAACAACTCACCCAAACAACAACCCAAAGCGGCGCCTTAGAAGGCATGGCAAAAACCCCAGACAAAGTGCTCTTCGGAATAAGCATCTACACCAGCGACAACGCATTAAAACCGTTGGGCGGACGCATCCAGAGGCTCGTCGGCAGCGCCATCAAAGACGACTTGGCAGCACAGGGCAAAAAATCAAGTTTCATGGGCACAGGCCAAGACCGCTCCGAGGCACAGCTCAGCCACGTGGAAGTACTCAAAAAGAACCTTGTCGAAAAACAAGCTGAAGTGCTCCT
This sequence comes from Bathyarchaeia archaeon, assembly GCA_050108095.1. Taxonomy (GTDB): domain Archaea; phylum Thermoproteota; class Bathyarchaeia; order Bathyarchaeales; family Bathycorpusculaceae; genus Bathycorpusculum. The sequence continues at coordinate 13,155 of JBNIDO010000034.1, read as the reverse complement.
ATGTATCGGCAAAACCCAAACATGGGTCGCCAACACCATCGCCGTCCACAACCCCTTTGAATTTCAGAAAAGGGATGTTTACAAACCTAACCAGCGAGCTATTTTTGGCATGCCGCCGCGGCTAGCACGCATGATGGTTAACCTTTCGGCGTGTACCGAAGAGAAAACTTTGCTGGATGCGTTCTGCGGCGTCGGCACAATCCTACAAGAAGCGCTCTTAGAGCATGCGGTGGTGGTTGGGGTGGATGTGAATTCGTGGTGTGTTAAGGCGGCAGAGGAGAACCTTGATTGGCTCGCAAGGGAGTATAGCATTTCCAACGCTGATTTTCGTGTTGTACAGGGCGATGTTGGGCGGCTAACTGAGAAAGTGGGCGTTGAAAGCGTGGATTGTGTGGTATCTGAACCCGATTTGGGGCCAGCCCTCCGCGAAACACCGACTGGACCCTACGCGCAACGGATTATTGAAAAGTTGGAGCCACTGTTTTTTGGGTTCGTCGAAGAAGCCTACCGCGTGTTAAAACCAAACGGACGACTAGTTGTAGCCACACCCTTCATCCGTACACGTTCCCATGAAGCAGTAATGATGCCACTCGATGAGAAACTCAGAGAAGTCGGTTTTAGGCGGATTTATCCCTTCACCGATGACATGTTCAGCCCACAAGCGCCCGAACATGGACGCCTTATGGGGACGCCGTCGCTTGTGGAGATGGATGAGCGCCACAAAGTTGGCAGAGAAATTCACATTCTCCAAAAATAGCTAACCTACGCTCTGAAACAATTTATTAAGCCCTCAGTAATTTCTCTAAATCTTGAGGCACCCTAAATGGCAGTAAAGAGTGACAAGCATAGACCCAACTGGGACCGATACTTCCTTGACATGTGTGAAGCCGTGGCTGCACGGGCAACCTGCGACCGAGGCAAATGCGGAGCAGTCATCGTCAAAGACAAACGCATAATGACCACCGGTTACGTAGGCGCGCCAGCGGGGCTTCCCCACTGCGACGAAGTCGGACATGACATGCGCCAAGTCACCAACGGCAACGGTGAAGTCAGCCAGCACTGCGTAAGAACCCTCCACGCCGAACAAAACGCCATCCTCCAAGCCGCCAGGTTCGGAATCCCCCTTGAAGGCTCCACCCTGTTCTGTAAAATGACGCCTTGCCGCACATGCGCCATGATGATAATCAACGCGGGCATCAAACGGGTTGTCTGCGAGAAACGTTACCACGCCGACGCCGACACGATTGAGATGTTTAAGCAAGCTGGCATTGAGCTCTGCATCATGAACGGTGAAGTCGTCAAATACGACAAGCAATAGTTAATCTAAGTTGTTTTGCGTCGTCTCTCACGGGTTACAAGCATTAGCACAGCAACAACTATGCCAACAACAATCGTGGCAACTGCCACTCCGATAAGTATCTGTGTTAAACTGATCGGCTGCCCCTGCGCCGTTGCAGGCGTCGCTGTCGCACTAGGCAAATCTGCGGTAAATACTATCGAAATCTGGTGGCTGCTAAAATGCGTCGTGTACCAAACGTAATAGTTGGCAGAGTCTTGTGTGTAACCCTGCTGTAGGGCTGTTTGACCGTCGATTAAAACCGTGAGCGAGGTTCCATAGGGGATTGCTGTTTTTGGGATTGTAATGTTGCTAAACCCACTGGTTCCGCTTTGGCCAGTTACGGCAAAGGATAGCTGGGTGGTTTGCGTAGATTGGTTAACCGATATTTGGGCATTTGATATCTGAGAAGAGGTAATGTTCCCCGAGGTTCCAAATGTAAGCGATGTCCCTGTATCGGATGTTACTTGTATGGTTTTGGATGGCGACGATGTAGGTTTTGGGGTTGGGGCTGGTGTTGGGTTAGAAGTTGTTGCCTGAGTAGGAGTTGGCGTATTTGTAGGTGAGACTGGAGTTGGAGAAGGGCTGGGTCTAGGCGTCGGTGCAGGCAACTCGGGGGAACCGATAAAGGCGTAGAGTGTCTCAAACGAGGCGGCGTAGAGGATGCCGTTTGCAATAGCAGGCGATGTGCCAACCTCCTTTCCAGTGTCATAACTCCAAATCAGCCACCCATCGTTAGCATCTAAACAGTAAATTTTGTGATCTATCGATCCGATGTAGACTTTGCCGTCGGCAACAGCGGGAGCAGCCCCTGTAATCCAGCCACCGGTGGTATAGGTCCAGACCACATCGCCGGTTCCTGCATCCAAACAGTATGTTTTGTTGTCGTTCGACCCAAAGTACACCTTACCGTTTGCCAATGCGGCTGCACTTGAAATTCTGTCGCCTGTGTTCTGGAACCATATAAGAGAACCCGTGGCTGCATCTAAACAATAAAATCGGCGGTCAGCTGACCCAATGTAGATTTTTCCATCTGCAAAAGTCGGTGCATTGTCAACGAAAAGACCAGTTTTAAAGCTCCATATCTTTGCACCGGTGCTAGCGTTTAGTGCATAGACGTTGAAGTCATGCGATCCAAAGTAGACTATTCCGTTTGCCACAAGAGGGGATGACCAGACAAAGTTTTCGGTTGTATAGTTCCATATCAGGTTTCCAGTGGCTGCATCCAAGCAGTACATATTACAATCAGGTGACCCTATGTACACCCTATCGTTGACAACAGCAGGACACGACCCCATTATACCTCCGCCTGTAGTGTAGTTCCAAATCAAATTACCGTTGGAAGAATTAAAGCAGTAGACATCAGTCCATAACCCAATGTACAACCTATCGTTAACAATTGTAGGGATTGAATACTCCATACCATTCGGTTTATCCGTATTGATTATCCAAATAGGAGCACCCGTAGAGGCATCAAAGCAGTAAAACAACCCTGTTAATGATCCGATGAATACTCGCCCATTGACCACGACTGGGCTTGAGTAGGCATTGTTGGTTGTATAGTTCCACAGTGTAACGTTTGTGTAGGGCGCGTTTGAGCTTGAATATCCCGAATGAGCCGCGTCATGCTGAAGCGTCGGCCAATCGTCATTAACCGCTGTATCGGCAACGCCAAAATCAACGACAAGTAGCGTTCCAGCTGCAACCAGAAAAATAAGCGCTGAAGCATAAATTGAGCTTAACGCTTTCATAGTGCTCTACTGCCTCAATGTCTTTTTTATTTTAGGGGATAAAAGGTTTCTTGTCAAGGTTTCTTGACTTAAGACGTAAAGGAGTTCTTGTGCTCTGCTAAGGACCTCGCTACTGCTTTATGATAGTTCAGGGTTCTTCGGTTCAGCTTGTAGTTTGCTCCACAACCAACTTGCAACGCCACTGCTAGCCCAAACCCAAAAAACAAGCTGAAGCTAAACCCACTGGAAGATGGTGAGCAAGGGCAGCCTTCTCCTGCTTCTAATACTAGAAAAATAAAGGCGTAACCCTTACCTCAAAGTAATGCTAAATCGAAAAATTACTTTCCAGCCGGAACAACAATCCACTTGACGTTATCAAAGCCATATTTGGTTATCAATGGATCAAGAAAGTCAGGTGCCAAGCCGTCGTCGATCATTGCCAAAACCACAGTGTCGCCGATTCGATACACGATGCCGATTTCAGTTAGGTCTTTTAGGGCTGCGTATTTACCCTTGATCTCCCAATAACCTGACTCGTCTCTGCCAAGCTGCATAATCCAAGAGTACTTGTCTTCGGGGTGTTTGCCCTCGGTATAGTTGAAGGCGCACACGATGTCTCCGACGATTTTGGGGTCATCGTTTGTTTTAACGTAAAACCATAGAGTCACAAGTTACCACCAAAGAATAGTGGGGGTTTGTGCCTTAAAGCATTTCTTTGTGGGTGAGACGTTTGGCTTCTATTAGGGTTAGGGTTTCAAAGAAAGGCAGCTTCTGTTCTGCCATAACATGCGCTTCAAATCCCTGAATGGCGAAGGCACGAATGGTTTCTTGCACGCCGGTCAATGTGGACTGCATCAACAGAACCTTACCCGCTGGCTTGAGGTAAGACGAAACTTCCGCTATGAAACGGTCTACAACCTGCCGCCCGTCTGCGCCGCCTGCCCAAGAGCGTCCAATCCACGACGCCGCCTCTCCCTCTTCAGAAGGCAAATAAGGCGCATTAAAAAGAACCACATCAAATATCGCTCCACTCTGAAAAACAGAAAATAGGTCGCCTTGGAGAAAATCGATTCTGTCTTCCACACTGTTTAGTTTGGCATTCGCCTTAGCGCACCTAACTGCGTATGGATTCAAGTCAACTGCAACCACGTGGTTATCCTTCTTTGCTACTAAAACCGCCAGGATGCCGCTGCCAGTGCCCAAATCCAACACCACCTCGCCGGCTGCAATCTTGAGGTTTTCGGCGAAAAGAAAAGAATCTTCCGCAGGCTCATACACATCATCAGTCAAATCGAAAATGCAGTCGCCGAAGTGGACGCGTTTAGTTGGGGAGGGCATCTGCGATTGCTCCGAAATCTTTTGGCGGCAACTCTCGCGGGCGCTTTTCTTGGAAGGGCATTTGCTGGGCTATTTTCTCTGCGTCCTGTTTGCTGAGTTTGAAGGCGCTTTTCAGGAAGGGTGTGAGGGCTTTGGCGATTTTTTTGTTGCGCTGTGTAAAGAGCCACTTTACTAGCCGCATGAATTGGGCGGAGTCTTTTACTTCAAAGGGTTTTTTTAGCCATGGTTTGAGTAGGAGGATTATTGAGTCCACTTCGGGCTGAGGGTAGAACATGGTTTTGGGCACTTTATCTAGCAGTTGGACTTCTGCTTGTTGCTGGGCGACCACGGTTAACCAGCCGTATCCGTCACTGCCCACTTCCGCCACAAGGCGCTGTGCGAATTCTTTCTGCACAATCAACACCGCACAATCAACCCTGCGTTCAAGCAGCCACACAACCAGGTCAGAGGACAAGTAGTATGGGGGAATCGAGATTGCCTTGTTGAACGGCGGCAACTCCACCTCAAGCACGTCTCCCTCAATGGCAACCACCTTTTGGGCATTCTTGAACTCTTCACGCAAAACTTCGGCTAGCTGGGGGTCCTTCTCCACCGCGACGACACCACGGCATTTGTCCGAGAGGTAACGTGTTAGTAAGCCAAATCCTGCGCCTGCATCCAAAACCACATCCGAACTGCTTAGTTGGGCATAGGTGCATAGTTTGGGGTAGAATGCGGGGTCAACCATGAAGTTTTGGCCTAAAAGCTTGTTTGGGCTTACGTGATGAGCCAGTAGCAGCCGCTGGATTTGCTGTAGACTCATCGGTTATGCCTTACTGAGCCCGGGTGAACAAGCGGTACTTGCTGTCGCCTTCAAGCTCCTCCATGACCCGTTTAACTATGAGTTTAACAGGGTTAGGCAACTCAGTGCGTTTCTGGAGGTCTTCGAAGCTTTCGAAGGGTTTGCGTTGGCGCTGGTTGATTACTTGCCACATGTATTTTTTGCCGATGCCAGGCACCAACTCCAATGCGTGCATACGGGGCGTTATGGCGCGGGCGGTGTTGAAGAAGTTAACGAACCATTTCTCGCGGTTCTGCACGATTTTGCCGATTACACTGGGCAATTCGGCTCTGGCTGCGGCGGTTAATTCTTCGTAGCCGATGCGGCCGATGATGTAGGTGACTTCTTCGCGGCTGTCCTTGCCTACGTACACGCGGTCGCTGGGTTTTAGCATCAGACCTTCTTTAACCAGTGCTTCTAGGAGGGTGAAGAATTCTTCGCCGACACATTGAATAAGAGCGCCTGCTCTATACCCTGCTCGGCCAGTGGGGCGTACGCCTGGTTTGCCATGTGGCAGAAAGTCTAGTACGTAAGCGTTTTCTTCATACCGTTTTTCCATAATCGCCAACTCTTGAGTCACCTAGTGTATTCTCGCTAACTACTTAAAAATACTTTAGCTGTTTCGCCTACTTGAGGAGCCTATTCTCGTTTAAAAGGTTGACGATTTGGCTGAGTTTTTGGGTTTCGATGATTTTTTTGCCGCCTGCTAGGAAAACACGCAGTTCATCCACGGTTTCCGGCATGCAGTTTATGATTTGAACGGCTTCCGCTTCGTCGAGTTCGTATTCTTTAACAAGAGTTTGCAAGAGTTCTTCAGCTTTCTCCGGTTCAGCTTTGCTGAATTTGCTGACGTAGTCTAGTGTGCGTCGTTGAAATTGGTCGAGGTTTTCTTCGCCTACGGTTTCAAGTACTTTTTTGACTTGCGGTAGGGTTAGGCGGTTTTCGCTTACTTCTCTCTTGCTCATCTTGACTCACTCAGTGACCCGTATATGGTTCGAGATGTTCAGAGCGGGTAATTATGGTTTTTCTCATTTCACCCTGAGGAACACTGATAACGTAGCCTCTGCCCCGTTTCTCTATTATTTGGCCGATTTTTCCGTGGAAACGTTTGTGTGGCATACTCTTCTGTGTACTAGAATCCATCTTTATGATAACTTGGTCGCCCGCGTTGTATTCGTGGAGTATCTTGCTTATTTTGGGTTTTCCTCTTGCACGGGTTGGCTTGCGCAGAAGACTGCGTGTGCCACTGTAGTAGCCTTTTGAACCTCTCATCTAACTTTCACCTTTATTCCATTATTACATTGAGAACGTCAAGCTTAAGCGTCTTCGCTGGGTTATCAAGCAAAGCCGACACGTTGGGTACTGTACGTCCTTCATCTCCAGACACCAATTCTTTCACGTAGAGCCCGCCCTGACATCGAATTAGGAGCAGAGCTCTCTTAAGCGTCACCTTCTTAACTTCAAGCTTATATATGTACCTTTCTCGGACAATATCCGCGCGGCGATGCACCACACGCAATGGAGTCTGCTGCTTAATCAACACACCCGAAAGCTTCTCCTCTACCATACGCAACCCCTCGTCGGTTAGATCTTTCTCAAATTCTGCCAAAAGCCTATACTCCTTCTGGGCACCCTCACCCTTCTTGAGGTGACGCACATCGTCCTTGGAGGCAAAATGTAACTCTGAAACCTCAACCTTGCCCACTCCGCCAGCGTTTATGGCTTCTTCTATCTGTTTTAAGTCAATGGAGCGCTTTTTTGGCTTAGAAACCTCAACTATGAAGGGCCTGCCAGAGCCAAGCATGCGGGCATCGATATCTTCCCTTCCAGAAGCATGAAAGAACGATTCCACTCCAGCGGTGGCTTCAAGCAACGGTTTTGAGGTGTGTGCCTCCACGGAATCAGGGTAGAGTTTGCCTGTGCCGCCGCATTTCTCACAGCCTCTGCCTCTGCAGTTAGAGCAGAACCACTCGGACTGGGGAATGTCACGGACGAGTTTGCGGTATCTACCGCCGACAAATAAGGGGTTAACTTGAAGCCTCACCTTTTCTAGAAAAGGGTCAATTACGACGACTATGTCCTGCTTGAGGTAGTCTGCTTCTTTGCCGGTTGCTTTAGCGAGTGCTTTGCCGTAGACCCGTCCGAATTCATGGCGGATACTTTCGCCGTGCTCTATGTTGAAGGCTGCTTTGAACTCGTCTTCGCGTTCCTCAACGGAGATAGGTAATTCAATGCCGACTAGAAAAGTGGTGAATTCGTAGCCTTCGAGGGCTTTTTGTGCTTTTTCGGTCAGGGTGTCGACGAGGTCAAATTTGCCTTCACAGAGATAACACTTGGTTTCAGCATCATGTTTGGGTAAGCGCTTCTTTAAGTGCCTAAGCGTTTCCTGTGCAGTAGCCGAAAAACCGTTGGTTGCCAAAATTTTGAGTTGTTTAATGCCTTCAACGTCTTTTTCTTTGGTCGCCAAAACGTTGGCTTGCATGGTTAAACTGACTTTGAGCGCCAAGCCGCGAACGTTGTTTTCCATGCAATAACCCAAAAGCGCAAACTGCCGTCCCAAACAGTGGTCGCAAAGCGGGTATTTACTGAGCAATTCAGCGGCTTTCTCTAAAACATCCATTAAAGTTACCTACTAGAAACCCATCGGGGGCATACCTTTACCGCCGCCCAACCCGAAAGGCAGCTTCTTTTTACGTTTAAACATCTTTAGCATCTTCTTCATGACTAGGTACTGTTTTAGGAGTTCCTTGACCTCTTTTTCGGTGGTGCCTGAGCCGCGGGCGATGCGTCTTGCACGGGAACTGTTGAGCATTTTTGGGTTCTCTTTTTCTTGAGGCGTCATGGACTGAATTATGACCTGCCAAGTGTCTAGACGTCCTTCGGCGCTGCTGAGCATTTCATCAGGAATGTTTGAAGATGACATTCCCGGAATCATCTTCATAACTTTGCTAAACGGACCCATGTTTTTGACTGCGGCAAACTGCTCATACATGTCGGTTAAAGTAAAGTTGCCGCTTAGAATCTCCTTGGCTTTTTTCTGCGGCACCTTGATTTCGGCGTCATGCACCTTCTCAAGCAACGTCTCCAAGTCGCCCATGCCCAAAAGGCGCCCGACGAAGCGACTGGGAACGAAGGCTTCGATGTCCTCGACTTTCTCGCCCGTACCGATAAATTTGATGGGGGCACCTGTGGCTGCGACTGCGGAGAGAGCGCCACCTCCGCGGCTGGAACCGTCGAGTTTGGTGACGATGATGGCGCCGATGGGGGCGGCTTCATGGAAAGTCTTGGCTTGAGCCAGCGCCTGCTGTCCGATGGTGCCGTCGATGACCATGATGATTTCGTCGGGGTGAATGCCCTTCTCTATGTCCTTCATCTCTTTTATGAGGTCTTTCTCTTCTTTGTGGCGACCGGCTGTATCCACGATTAAGAGGTCGCGTTCCAAGAACTGTTTGAAGCCCTCTTTAGCGACTTTAACTGGGTCTTTGGCTTTAGCATCACCATAAATTGGGACGTTTATTCTGGTTGCTAGCTGCTGGAGTTGGGCATAGGCGCCTGGACGGAAAGTGTCGGCAGCGATTAAACCTACTTTTAAGCCGCGTTTCTGGAAGTACCGTGCGAGTTTGGCGGCATGTGTGGTTTTACCTGAGCCCTGGATGCCGACTAGCATAATGGTTTTCTTTTTGCCTGGCTCAACTTTAAGCGGAACGGGTTTGTCGCCGACGAACCGTGTTAGTTCTTCGTAGACGACTTTTATGACGTGTTCGCGCCTCGATATTCCAGGGGGCACTTTTTCTTTTAGGGCGCGTTCTTCGATGTTTTTGGAGATTTGGAGGACAAGCTGGACGTTGACATCGGATTGTAGCAGTGCACGTTGGATGTCGCGGACCAGTTCCTTCACTGCCGCTTCGTCTACTACGCCTGCTTTGAACAGTTTTTTTATGGCGTCGGTCAGTGATGAACCTAACTTGTCTAGTGCCATCTGGGTCTCTCGTCCCTACAATCTATTGTCGTTTTAGATAAAGATTACACAAGTAAAGTCTACTATGCACCTAAATTCTCTTTTGTATGATACAACTCTGTGAAGCCTCAGTTATATTTCCCCATTTAAGCATTCTTCACGATTCAGACGGCTCTTCATGCATCATTGGCTTCAGCAGAGAAGGCACGATGCTAGAACATAAACTTTAACGGAAAATCTTAAAACAACGCAACGATAAACATCACCATACAGGTGTGACCAAGTGGGCGCTGAACGAGTAATCCACGCATCCATATTTGCGTTGTTGCTGGTTGGATTAGCGGCGCTGAGCCTCTGGATTGTATACACCCAAGTTACACCCGATAACCTCATCCTATTCATCGCCACCATACCGCTGAGCTGGGGCATCGTCCTGCTCGCGCTCTATCTTAGCTTCCGCAAACTCGGCTGGAAATGGTGGAGCTAAAAGCACAAAAGGTAAACTGGCTAAAGAGAAAAGGAAAAGCACAGAAGAGTGTGCAGCTACTTTGAACGAACGATTTTGACTTTGCCCAAAATCTTCCAGTACTCTATCTCGGTGCCCGCTGTCAATTTGGCTTTGAGGTCTTCCTCATCTGGGAAGGGGGCATCGATGTACTCGTAGGTTTCCAGGTCCATGATTTGGACGCCGGTTGGATTCACTGCGAAGACTTGACCGGGGCGCTTGTCGATTATGGGGATTTCTGCGCTTGCATCCACTGGTTTAACGAATTGTCTTTTCTGGTTATCGAATACTCCGATTGCGACGATGCGGGCTTTGGCTGCGCCGTGTTTGCCTGGTTTAGATTTGGCGATGTCAACGATGCGGCAGGGTTCGCCTTCAATCATCATGTAGCCGCCAACACGTAATTCTCCAACATCTACTGGTTTGCTCATACACTCACCACAGTAAGGGTTCTATTCAATGCAATTCTCAACAACACCCATATATAGATTAAGGTTTACGCTAGTTACAGAGCGGTGGAAACGTGTTCAAAAGCGTTGGTTTAGTCGCCCGCTATGACCAAAAACAAGCGCTAAAACTCGCCGAAGAGCTAGGAGAGTACTTAGCCAAGAAAGGCTTGAAGGTTTACATAGAAGACTCTCTAGCAGACAAGATTTCAACCAAACAAGAGTTTGTTCCACTCTCCAAAATGAACGTTGACTTCATAATCACCATAGGCGGAGACGGCACCATACTGCGAACCGCCATATCCATCCCTAAACCTGAACCGCCCATCTTAACCATAAACATGGGCGTCCGCGGCTTCTTAACCGAGGTTGAACCACAATTCGCCTGTGAAGCCGTAGAACGCATACTCAAAGGCGACTACCACATAGAGAAATCCACCAAGATGGCTGTTTGGGCAGGCAAAGAACCCCTCCCCGACGCCCTCAACGACGTCGTCATCTCAACGGGGGAGCCATCCAAGATTCTCTACGCGGAAATCTGCAAGAACGGCAAGCCAATCCTCAAGTGCCAAGCAGACGGCTTAATCATCGGCACACAAACAGGCTCCACCGGCTACTCGCTCTCAGCCGGGGGACCAGTGCTTGACCAAGAAGTGGACGCTTTTGTTTTAACGCCGATTTGCTCCTTAACCGTTTTTCATTCGCTGGTTTTTCCCACCGACGCAACCTTAACCTTCAACGTGCTGCGCCCTGAGAGTATGCTTGTCATGATCGACGGCAACTACCGCAAATTCATAGACACCGAAGATGCGATGGTTAAAATAACAAAATCCAAAAACTGCACCCCCTTTATCCGCTTTGAAACCAGCTTTTACGACCGCCTCCGCAACAGGCTACTGTTCAAGGGAACCGAATGAGCAAACCCAAAGAAGCCCCTCGCCGCATCGTGATTTTGGATACTTCTGCGTTTCTAGCAGGGTTTGACCCTTTCGCTTGGGGAGGCGAGTCTGTTACTGTGCCCAAGGTTGAGGAGGAAATCTTGCGTGACTCCATGGTTAAAATGCGGTTCCAAACAGCCTTAGAAAGCGGCAAAGTAAAGGTAAAAGCGCCCATGCAGCAATCCATAGAAGCCGCAGAAGCCTCCGCTGGCAAAGCCGGCGACTTCCATAAACTCTCAGAAGCAGACCTTCAATTATTGGCGCTTGCATATGAGTTGAAAGCGCAGGGGTACACGCCCCAAATCGTAACCGACGACTACTGCATCCAAAACGTCGCCTCCAAGTTGGGCATAGAGTTCTGTGCACTAGCCACTTTTGGCATCAAACGCGTCTTAGAATGGGTCAGATACTGCCCAGCCTGCCACAAACAGTACCCAGCCACCACCAAACAAAGAGAATGCCAAATCTGCGGAACAGAACTCAAAAGAAAACCCCGCAGACCCCCGAAGTAGCCTAGAAAAGCAGCAGCAACAGAATAAGCAGCAGCCCCTCAACACCGAAGATGACGGGGGCAGTTTTCTTTGCTTGCTCAATCGCCTTGTCCACTAAGGTTGTAACGGAGTGCAGACGTTCTTCGCCGATTACCCTAACATCTGGAACAGTGAACTGGATGCAGCCGGCTTTGGACACTTCAAGGTTCGCCATTGCCTTCTTTGCCGCCTCCATGACGTAGTTGAGGAGGATGTCTTGGTCCATGGCTTCGCCGACGGGGTAGTATCCGCGGCTGGTCCTTACCAGTGCGCTGACGGCATGGGTGTCGGTGGTGTAGACTTCGCTTTCTGCAAAGCCAAGCGATGAGAGAGAGGAGAGGATTTTTTCTCTGAGGTGGGGCATCATGTTGTTTCCGTCAATGATGACATAGATGTTTTGTTGTTTTTGAACTTCGACGGCTATGGCTGTTATGCCGCCTGTTCCCATGCCCTGCTTCAAAGTGAATTCTTTGGGAAAAACTGTTGCCGCACCCACCCGGAAAGGCGCTTTTGGCAACTGAGTGGTTTTTTGGAGGCAACTAAACGCTGCTTGCTTCAACTCCTCTAAGTGCTCTGCAGTATCATCTATTGCGTCGAGACAGTTGTGGCAGTTAACGACCACCGCACACTTAAGCCCGTACTTTTTGGCTTCCTCGGTTACGATGCGACCTAGCTCTTGGGGCAAGTCCTCGGTGGTTTTAGGTGCAAGCGAAAAAGAAATGAAAGCTGTGTCGCCGAAGATTTGACAGCTTGCGATGGCACCGCCATAGGTGGTGCGGGTAAAGGGCGAGGCCAAAGCAGAAGTTGATTCAAACTTTGCCTGAGATAGGACCTCGTTGACTATTCGGTGGTTTGCGGCTTGGGAGGCTAAGTCTTGTTCATGCCCCAAAATGCCCAGCGGCGTGCAAGCGTCACAACCGTACTCTTTTTCGAAGTCTTCTTTGAGCATGGAGGGCAAAAGGCTGCTTCCGATGTTTTTGAAGGGTCCCGGGTGAACCTGGGGCACTATGATTGCTGCTTTGGGTTTGGCGGAGTCGAATTTTAGTAAGCTCACATCTATGTCTGAGTTTTCACCCATCTCTTCTAGGTACTTCTCCAGCGGCGTGTTTAGGTCTGTTACCCAGTTGAGTAGAAACGCCTTGAAAAGGGGCATAGAGGGCAATCCGTAGGATTTCTGTCCCAGTCGGTCTATTGAGCGCAGGAAAAGGTAGGTTGCGGCGTAGCTGATGATTGGGGCGAGTATGATGAAGGGGAGAAACTGCAGTGTGAGCGATCCTGTGATTGTTGTCCAGAAAACAAGCAGTACTGCTATAGAGAGGACTGGTTGTAACATGATAGAAGCTATTTGGCGCCATGTGGCTCCCTCCGATGTTGAAGACACCACGAGTGAGCGCAGTGTTAAGACTGTGGCAAAGCCAAGCAAGGTAAGCTTAACCCATAGTAGCCAGCCGAAAAAGTATCCCAGCCCAGTGCCCAAAGCCATTAAGGCAAGCCAAAGGAGCCAGCAGTAGAAGGACATGCCTGAGGTTCTGCGTGGGTTAAAGATGGGGTCGT
>JBNIDO010000033.1:0-25878 GCA_050108095.1 Bathyarchaeia archaeon | reverse complement strand
ATGTAAGCTTTGTCAAAGTGCCATCTCAAATCGTAAAACGTGCTCAGGTAGAGGCTTGCATTAACCAACGGGTTTTTTAGCGGTGTTAGAGTCCATGATACATCAAGCGGGTAACTATCACTATTCATAGTCACAGTCTTGGTTAATGCCATGTCGTCGTTTGTGTAGATGAAGATTAACTGGGGGGAACTTGCGTTGTTGAACACGATTTCCTTGTTAAGCTGTGAGAGCGTAACTTTGATGGTTGTCCCGTTTGAGGCTTGGTAGAATACGGCGTCGCCGCTTCCCGAAGTGTATGAAACGCGGTCCCAAACCTGGTTCATCGACACATAAGTTTCATCCAGCAGGTCTCCTTTTGCTTGGTAGGCCTCGAAGATGGTTTGAGTATGGTTCATTTCGTAGCTCAGTGTCAAAACAGCTTCCGGAATTTCAGTGTACTGTACCGTCTGATCAGTCTGCGCAATCACATTTTTACCTGAAAACTCTTGGAACCAGAAACCTGGGATATCTGTGTCCACAACCCATTGGTCTCCTGGGTAATTGTCTTTGAGCCACAAACCCGCTTCGAGGGCTTTTACGTCTGTTGTTGAGTAGTAGACGCCTGCTTCTTGGACTTTGCCATAAACCGTATCATAGCGCACCACAACCAGGGCGGCAACCATTATGATTATAGCGACTGTGAGGGCTTTTACCCAGGTTTTCTTGAAAACCAACCGTTTCTTCGCGCGGAGGGCAACGAACTGGTCGAAGAGAAACACAACGGTAACGGCTGCCAAAATCGCCATGGGAGCGGTAAGGTAGTAGATGAACCATGCAAACGGCAAAAGGAACCCCACTACATAGGATTCCGCAAAGAAGAATGGAATAAACAAACTCAACACCAATGCAAGCCAATAGATAGGCTTCTTCTGTTTTCGAAGCCAATAAAACGACACCACAACCCCCGCCAATCCCAAGAAGAAGACAAAGCCAAAGTTAACCATAAACGCGTTAAAGGTTACGCTGGGAACTTGATACAAGTATGTTTTGAAGGCAAAAAACACGTAGTGGATGGCTATGTCAAGGTAGCCGATCATGGCTTGGAAGTAGTAGAGGAAAAACGCTATGCCGCCGCCTAAAACCAGTGCCAACACAACCTTGAGGTTTTTACCCCTAGACCGTATGAGCATAAAGAGTAGAATAGGCGGAAAAATAAACACCGCCAAAAACGCAGCCAACTGGTGAGCCAGCACAAGCGCAAACGCTGCAAAGAAAGCCACCACCAAATACCCCAAATGATCAACGGATAGCGGGGTATATAGCAGCACTAACAGCATGAACGCTAAAGCCAAAACCGTCGTGTAGCCGCCGAATTGGTTGGCTTCAAACACAGGAAAACACATCAACAGCAAAATCACCGCGGCTACGGCGACTTTTCTGTTGAAGAATTTGCTGGCAAGCAAATAAACAGACATAAACAACAGCCAGTCAAGCACCACAACTAATGCTTTGACCCAGAAGATGTATTGCCCGATGTCTACTGCGCCGCTGATGGATATGAGCATTGCAAGAACAATCTGGAAGAGTGGAGGCGTCCAGCTGTTGTTTGCAAGTGAAATCTGGCCGGTACGAAGGAAAATCTGGGCTTTTTCGAGGTGTACTGCGGGGTCGTTGCCTAAAACTACGCCGTTCATGGAGATGACAAGGTAGAACAGGACAAGGATGACCACTGAGAAAACCGCTATGAAGGCGAGTTCTAACTGTTTCTCTTTAGGCATCGGATTATGCAAGTAGCCCTATTCACCCTTGGCTGAGGTTCCCATTTACCTTAAAGATTGCAACTTCTTTGTTAATAAATACAAGGCTAAACAGGGGGTCATCTCGGAACTTGGGCTCCATGTCTTGGTCTCTGCAAACGACGTAGGAAACCTCTCGGTTTTGGAGTTCTGAGCGGTAATTGAAAACAGTTAACTCGCCGACCTTCCCATCGTGACCAACGGTTCTTAACGGAGACTCCAAATTCATGGCTACTTCTTGCTGGAAAAACGCTTTTATGGTATCCATGTTTGCATAGTTCGCCAGAGTGTTGTCCACTGAGTAGGCGCCTGCCATGATCTGGAATGAATCTGAAGAGTTGTCAGCAAAATTGTACTGTGCCTCAACCGTTTTCCCAACGATAGTGCGGTAGGGCACCTGGTAAAAAATCAGCTGTCCCAGAGCCTTGACGCCTTCATCGATTAAGCAGACTGTGTGTGGGTTGCCGTAGGGGATTTGTTCTCCATTGCTGTCAACTTTGATGTTCGCCCATTCAAGGTTAACACTGGATGATAGCGCAGTTATCGTGGATGTAATGTTAACAAACCGCGCTTGCCTATAGATCGTGGTTGCAAGTGTATAGTTAAGGTCGTCGTTTCCTCTGGTAACAGTTATCGTGGCATGCTCAGTATCGTTTTCTATTCGCATGGTTTTTACCGCAAGCTCAGATAAAACCACATTGTGCTGACTTCCGTCAACGCTGTAGTAGATTTCGGTTTGATTGCTAAACGTGAAGAAGGAGTACTTGGCGTATGTCCAGTTTTGGTCAATAAGTATCTCTGGGTTATGTCTTGAAAGGTACCCGTCCTCTTGAACCTCAACCCATCCATTATCAACAATGTAGTCGGTGCCCATGAGGTTTCTGGCGAAGCTTGCATTATCAACTTCCCGTTTCACCGTCAAGTATTCAGGTGATACAGCACTCAAAGTTGGTCTCTGCGCAAACCCTCCAAGCCACCAGCCATAGAGCGCATCTGAAACAATCACCGAACCTTGAGGCGTGCTGGTTTTTATCCATTGGAGAGCATCCCAACCTTCGTTATTCATCGTTTGGTAATAGTTCTGGAGTGTTTCTCCAAAGTTGATTGATGGTGCAGTAAAAATCGGTAAGGCAGCAAAACAGAATAGCAAAAGAAACAGTACAAAGACTGAATAGATTCTCTTCTGGGTTAAACTGGCTGATAATCTCTTGGAGGCTTGGTCGAGTTTTCTTTGAAGTCCTTCCAGTTGTTTGGGTACTTGAAGCGGCTTAATCTTCAGTTTTCCCTCAGATCGGAGCTTATCTAGAGATTCAGCAAAGAAACCAGACCCATAATCAACCAAGATAGCTATAAACACCAGAACCGGTAGAACAAGAAAATACAGGAAACGGTTGTAGTCAACGGGCAACCCAACCAAGTATCCCTGAGTTAGGATTAACGGTAGGAATATCCACATGGCAAAAAGAAGCGTTAACACCGCGAGGAATTTGTTGTAGAATTTTTTTGAGAAAATGAAGAATGCTGCGGTTATGAGGAAAAGCGGCAGGACAACTTCAAGCGGCAGAATTCGGGTGGCGACTGTGGCAGCGGCAATCTCATCTGAGCCATACTGTGCCAGATAAGTTGGAATCGCCTGCACTAGAAAAGGTGAAACCAAAATAGCGCCTAAACATACTGGCAAAATCCAGTAGAGCACGGTTTTTCTTTGTGCCCCTACCTTTGCCGGAAACACTAAAACCGCGAAGACCATGACTGCTGCTATTAGACCAAACATGACTGCACTCAAAGAATGCGTCAGAAGCATTGAAGCTGCCAAGATTGAAGTTGAAACAAGAAACGGTGCATTCGAGAAGCGGTCTTTTTCTAGGTACAAGTAAAAAGTTAATGGTATCAACATTAACGTTATTACATTGGGGTACCCTGCCCACATCAACATTTCGATGTCAAACCGTGAGATTGCAACCAGAAAAGCTACTATGAATGCTGCAGCGGTAGACCAAACTCGCCTAGTTATTAGAAACGCCGCTAAAACAATCAGTGCTGAGAAGAGGGATACGACTAGGGCTTGGGCAAAGGGCTCCATCGCCGCTGTCATCCCCGTTATCATCATGACGCCTGCGGTGAAGATGTGGTAGCCTGGAAACGTCAAGGATATGCCGCCGCCGATGTGGTAAAAGTTGTAGAGTAAATCGGTGGGGCCTGACCCAACTATGGAGTAGATGACGCTGTTGTGCAAGCCTATGTCAGCGCCCGGTGGGTAGCCGCTCCAAAACATCAGAAGCATACGGTAGAGGAAAGCGAACGTGAAGATCAGCAGCAGTAAGAGGGCTGATTTGTTTGCTCTGGGCATTTAGTTACCTGCTTATATGATTACTTTTGAAACGTTGGTAAAAGGTTAAATATTGATTTCGAGTATAAAAAGCCCAGTATACAAACAGGAAAAAGGTGTTTAAATGTCGTGGCTTAAATCTATGATGGAAAAAGAACCACCAGAACCAGAGAATCCCTTAGGCATTGTCGTTATCGGCAACATCGAACCGGACATGCATGACACAGCAAAAGAAGCAGTCCGCCGAACACTAAAACGCGCAGGCTTCAGAACTATTGATGTCGGCAAAAGCGTTGCACCCCAAGTTTTCATCGACAAAATAAAGGAAAACAACGCAAACCTACTTGCACTCTCAGTCAACACAGTTCCAGCAAAGAACAACTTGGCAAAACTTGATGAACTCCTCAAGGCAGCAGGTCTCAAAGACAAAGTCGGCGTCATCATGGGCGGCGCAGCCGTCAAAAAAGAGGATGCGGACGCATTCGGCGCACTCTTTGGCAAGAACAAAGAAGAAGCCCCAGAACTTGCAAAGAAAGCTCTGAAGAAATAAGTCCATCAGAAGTGGAATAATGTCCTTCAAATTCAACACAGAACAAAAAATATACGATATTGGGAATGCTAAAATTGGCGGTCAACCCGGGGAACTGCCTACTTTTCTGATCGGTTCCATCTTTTGGCTAGGTCAAAAAATGGTGTCAGATGCAAACAAAGGCATCTTTGACGCTAAAGCTGCAGAAGATATCATTAACAGGTGCCAAACACAGAGCGACATCACAGGCGTAAAGTTCGCATTAGACATCGTCGGCACAACAGAAACCGCATTCGAAAAATACATCGACTTCGTCCCACAACACACAGATGCACCACTCATGCTAGACGCAATGAGTCCAAAGACTCGTATGGCAGCAGCAAACTTGGCAAAGAAAATGGGCTTAACCGACCGATGCCTCTACAATTCAATTTACAAAGGCGTCACCGATGCCGAACTAGCAAACCTCAAAGAAAGCGGCATCAAAATGTCCATTGTCCTCGCTGACGACCCCAAAGACACAACCCTTGAAGGCAAAATGAACGTCATCGTCGAAGCCTTAGCACTTGCAGAGAAAGGCGGAATCACCAAACCACTCATCGACACAGCCATCCCAGCATTCGAACCAGACATGGGTACATCCGTCAGAGCCATACCCATCATGAAAGAAAAGTATGGTCACCCAGTCGGATTAGGCAGCGGCAACGTTGTCACAACCATGGGTTGGGTCAAAGCAAACATCGCCAAAGAATTCCGCAAGGGAACCGTTTGTGCAACAAACACCATTATGCAGATGGCCGGTGCAAACTGGCTTATGATCGGCCCAGCCGAACAAGCAGAATGGGTGTTCCCAGCAATAGCTGTAACTGACACATACCTTGCATCCGCAGCAGCTGACCTAGGAACAAGACCTCTAGAAGAAACACACCCAATCTACAAAGCTTTTATGTAAAGCTTTTTCCTTTCTTTTCTTTGTCCAAAAAACAAAAAGTTTGAAGTGCTCCCTTGAAACCCCTAAGATGGCTCGAAATCGTCGTAACATTCACAGTATTAACGTTACTTGTTAGCTACCTTGTTCCAAGCGACTCACCCATTGTTGCACTACGCTATGTCTTAGGGTTTGTCTTCATCATCTTCCTACCTGGCTACTGCTTAATCAACATCCTGTTTCTGGGCAAAAACCGCTTAGACACTATCGAAGAACTCACACTCTCAGTCGCATTGAGCTTCGGTTTAACAGGGCTTATCGGACTCTTCTTGGGTTTGTCGTCAATCGGCATAAACTTTGTTTCGATAACTGTTTCGCTGGGTGTGGTGGTGCTGGTTTTAGCCGTGATGGCTTTTGTCCGCATGAGCAAAGAGAAGCCCATAGTGCAGACACAGACCCTGCCCATCTGAGAAGCTTCCAATATACCCATGTGTTGTTTTCAAAATAATGCGGAGACCGCCCTTTAGCGTTTCGAAGATAGCTTATGCGTGGGCTGAGTTACTTTGGGATTTTGGCTATCTCTTGCTGTATCTGCTCATAGTTAGGCTCTATTGTGGGGTTCTCAGTTATCCACATGTACTGTATGATGCCTTTTTGGTCGACTACAAAGATGGAGCGTTTCGCCACAACATAACCGTCTAAACCCGCATAATCGGGCATTTCTAACCCGTATTTCTTAATTACTTCACGTTTGTAATCGCTAAGAATCGGGTAGGGCAGCCTGTTTTTTTGTGCGAATTCCTTGTTTGAGAAGGGGTCGTTGACGCTTACGCCGATGACTTGAGCGTCTAAATCTGTAAAGCGGTCCGTTGAATCACGGAAGGTACACACTTCTTTAGTGCAGGTTTCGGTGAATGCGCTAACATAAAAGACCAAAACAATTTTCTTGCCCAGAAAATCATGGAGGCTCCGAGGTTTAATATTGGTATCGGGCAACGTGAAATCTGGCGCTTTATCTCCCACTTTAACGTTTACCATAACAGTAGCTCCTGCTAGAAAAACTTGAGCGCCTCTATAAATGGCTAATGCCTACTCGAAAGTGAAGGCACTTGGGCATAACTCATTGAGCACACAGATGTCACATCGAGGCTTCTTTGCCATGCACACCTGTCGCCCATGAAAAATCAGCAAATCCGTCAGCGGCATCCACTCCTCTTTAGGCGTCAACGCCATAAGATCCCGCTCGATTTTGTTTTGGTCCTTCTGCTCCGTTAACCCCAGTCGCTGGGAGAGCCTCATCACATGCGTATCAACCGCGACGCCGGCGGTTACACCATAGGCGTTATAGAGAACTATATTAGCGGTTTTGCGTGCCACCCCCGGCAACTCGGTAAGCTCCTCCATCGTCTTGGGTACTTCCCCACCGAATTTCTCCACAAGCATCCTGCAGCATCCCTGGAGGTTTTTGGCTTTATTGTGGTAGAAGCCGGTTGAGCGGATGTCTTGTTCGAGTTCTTTTATGTCGGCGTTTGCGTAGTCTTGGGCTGTTCGGTACTTTTTGAATAGGGTTTTGGTGACGAGGTTGACTTGGATGTCGGTGGTTTGAGCGGAGAGCATGGTGGCGACTAGGAGTTCGAGGGGGTTGGTGTAGTGCAGTGCGGTTTTGGCGTTTGGGTATTGTTTTTGGAGGAGTTGGATTATTTTTTGGGTGCGTGCTTTGGGTTCGAGGTAGGTTTTGGGGGTTTTCATGGGTGGTCATCTCTTGCTGTATTGTTTAGGGGTTGGTGGGTTTAAAGAGTTTTTGCGCATTAAAGCGATTGATTGCTAAACACATGTATAGGAATTCGTTATTTTGATCGAAATCTGCAAACAAAAAGCGCTAAATAATAGAGCAATGTTTATATAATTTCCATTAAACTGGATGCCTGTTAAAAAACAGCAAGTGAAGCCCATGACAAACCCCACAAGAATAACCGTCGCCTTCGACAAACCCACAGCCGACCTCCTAGAAAAAATAAGCAAAGAAGCCGACGTCTCACAAAGTGAAATCATGCGCCGCGCCCTAAAATTCTACAACGAAAACAAAAGCCTCGAAGACCCAGCCACCAAAAAAAGAATCCACGCCTACCTAGACATGCTCTTCACTGGCGAACACGTAATAATAGACGTAGACCACTGGCTGATGTTTCTGCGTTTAATCGCAACCTCGCCACAGAAAGACGAGTTCTGGAAAGAACACCGTGAACTAGCCAAAGCCCACTGGGAGCAACTCAAGACCAAAATCCACAGCACCGAAGACATGCTTATGCGCTTGGAAGCCTGCAACTTTTACCGTCTCATAAAGAACGCGCCCAACGATTTCACGCTTGTGCTGGTTTCGGAGGTTTCTAAGGACTTTATTCGTGTGTTCTTGGAGGAGTACTTTGCGGCTATGGGTGTTAAGGTTGAGATTAAGGAGAACCTTACTAAGCTGAGGGTTATCCTCAAACCCAACGGTTCCAAAGCATAATTGTCCTTTTGTTATTGTTTTTCCTGAAAAATGCTTGCCGAATCTGGAAGCATACGGTGGAGAAAGAGGGCCAAAAGCTTGACAGCACATTATTGTAGTGTTGAGCTTTAGCGAGATTTTATCCATGAATTCATAACTTTTATGAAAAAATCTCAACTAATCTTATATTTAATTGAATATATTATATGTATCATGGAATAAGTGAACAACCATGAGTGTGGAAAACAAAAAAACCCTAAAAACGCCAGCGAAACTGGCAAGCTGCTTCACCGCAGCCCTGAAATAAAAAAGGAGAAAAAAACCATGGACCCAACAACCCTAGCCTTAGAACTCTTCGGCGTCGGATCCTTAGCATTCGCCTTCGCCAAATACACCATCGAGAGCAGGAAAATAAGGCGCTCAGAGGATAACATGAAAAATAACTACCTAATCCATAGCTTAGGATGCAAAAATAATTCCCCACTTTCCTAACATTGTAAAAGTTTTTTGTTTTAGAGAACTTTTTTGCCCTAACCCGTCGCCTTCAAGTTTAAGGTGAGAAAAGAGTGGCGCAAAATTAACCCTTGACGGAAGCATCAACGAGGATTGACGGAAAATCGAAATTACAATCGAACGACAGCCTAACCGTTAAGCTCCACTTTCACATCTAACTCCGTAAACATCTC
Organism: Bathyarchaeia archaeon; assembly: GCA_050108095.1. Classification (GTDB taxonomy): domain Archaea; phylum Thermoproteota; class Bathyarchaeia; order Bathyarchaeales; family Bathycorpusculaceae; genus Bathycorpusculum. The sequence continues at coordinate 17,143 of JBNIDO010000033.1, read as the reverse complement.
CCGCTTAGCCTTACAGATAGGGCAAACGTAGGGTGGGTCTTCACGGTACACCACATAACCGCATTGTTTGCAGTACCATAGCTTCTTTTTAACTTGGGCGTTCTGCGGTTGCGGAGTTGGCGTTGGCTGTTGGTTTGTGGAGGTTGCGGCTGGCGGTTGAGCGGGCATCGGTGTGCCGTATGCTCTTGATTGTTTCTCTTTGGGTCGGCGCTCTGGCACTTCGGGGAGGTTCTGGCTTTCGTAGACTGCTTTGTTGACATAGAGGCGGCAGTAGCAGGCGCCGTATTGGGCTACGTCGGGGTCGCGGTAGTCACAGGGGCAGATAATGTCGCGGTCCAGGTCTAGGTTTCCTGTGCCTAAGCGGCAGGGGCAGACGGGGTAGCCGTAGCGTTCCTCGTTGGTTTTTAAGCCTTCCAAAAACATTTGAAGCAACTCTGGTTGGGGAGTGAGGTAGTAGCCGTAGGTTTTAGCGTCGGCTTCAGCGCGTTTGCGTACGGCTTCGATGGTCGGAGTCAAACGCCAAGAGCCTCTTTAAGTTGGTCTTTTCGGAATCCGTTGATTAGGGTTTTGTCGTCTATGATGGTTGTGGGGTAGCTGAGGCTTCCGCCTTTATCCAAAATGATTTTGTGCACTTGACTCTTGTCATTGTCGTCTAAGAGGTCAACGTCGACAAATTCATAGGCGACTCCGTTATCGCTAAGAAACTGCTTAGTTAACTTGCACCACACACAAGTGCTCAGAGCGTAGAGGATGACTTTATGCTCATTTTTTTTCCCAGAAACCTTTGAGAATTGCATCTGAAAAATGTCACCATTACAGTTTGGTTTTGCGCGAATATAACTGTTTAGATGACAAGCGATTGCACGCTACTTTTCATTGAGTTAGCAGTTTACGGTCTCTTGTTACTTGAAAATAGACTGTTAGTGTTTGGTCGCCAAGTACTTCGAGAGATATTTAGAAATCTCCGATAAGCTTGCGGCTACTCGATCCGGCGCCTGCTTGCTCTGTGCCAAATCGTCTAAACTATTAAACTGCGAAGAAACAAACACCGTGCCCAACCCAGCATCTCTGGCGCCCTTAATGTCCTCGATTGGGCTGTCCCCGATGAAAACCGCCTCCTGCGCCCTCACCCCCAACCGTCTCAGAATCTCCTGAAAAATGTCACCGCAGGGTTTTCTGCAACCCACTTCGTCTGAGACAACGACGGCATTGAAGTACTGGTGTATACCGACTTTTCTAAGGCTTCTGTGGATGACGGGTGCGTGGGTGAAGTTGCTGATTAAACCCACCTTGTATTCTGCGGCGGTTTGTTCGAGGAGCTTTTTGGCGCCTTCCCGCAACTCCATGGTGTCAATGAAGTCTTGGAAGAACACGTTAAGCGCCGCTTTGATGTGGGGGTCTTGGGGTGTGACTTTGAAGCCTAAGCTGCAGAGGGCTTCAGCAACCCAAATCGAGTTGGTTACTTCTTTGAATTCTTCATAGCGGATTTTGCGGTATTTTCGATGGGCAACGTTGTAGGCAGCCAGAAACCGCTCCTTATCGAGGTCGAAGCCTTCTGCAACCAGCGCTCGATGCAGGTTGTCCTCGGAGTCCGCCATGCTGTAGCCTACGCAGTTGACCAGTGTACCGATGTAGTCGAAGATTACTGCTTTGATGGGCATTGGCGGCTCCCTTGGTTGAGTGCGGCTTTTTTGATTCTATCCATGGCTTTGCCCAGGGCGGTGGCTAAGAGTTTGCTGGGATGGCCGATTGAGGATTCAACGTTGGGATCGTAGGCGATTTCACCCAAATACTTGAGCCCCAAACGCCGTGTTTCACGCTGGACCGCCGTTGACTTATCCATTTTGAGGTTTTCTGCGACGCCGACTATGGGCATTTTCAACTCCACAAGCAGACCAACCTGTTTTTTGACCACTTCAAAAGCCAGCATCGACGGCGTAGTCACAATCAAAAACTCTATGCGCTTAACCAGCCGTACCATGTCTAGGACGGCGTCGCTGATTCCCGGCGGCATATCGATGATTAAGAAATCAAGCTTTCCCCACCGAGTAATCGCCAGCAGCTCAATTAGGGCGTTGGATATGTCGGCTCCCCTTAGCGGTGCAGGTTTGTCGCCGACATAGTAAACAATCGACATGTACTCTAAACCGTTGACGGTTGGGGGAATGATGCCTTTGTCTTCTTGGGGCTGAACCATGCTGGGGACGCCTAGGATTATGTGGGTTGAGGGACCGGTGAAGTCTACGTCGAAGAGGCCAACGCGGCAACCTTCCTTGGCAAGGGAGAGCGCTAATGCGGTGGCGATCATGCTTTTTCCGACTCCGCCTTTGCCGCTTGAAACGGCGATAATTCGCTTTATCCCCGCTAAACGGTCAGTTATTACGCTTGTCCGCGGGTCAATCACTTGGCTCTGACTCCTTTTATGTCTTCAAGCCAGACGCCGCGTCCGCTGGCGATTTCAAAGTCGGGGCTGCCGCATTTTGGGCACTTGACATAGGAGTGTGCGACTTCGGGGACAAAGTGGATGGCTTCGGCGGTGGCTTTGTCGAGGCTCTTTGTGTTGTACTTCCAGGTCTTGCCGCAGACTCGGCATTTTAGAGTGGACTTTGCCCTCCGAACCCGATATTTGGCGCCCTCAAAAATGCCGGTGCCCAACTGTTTTAATGCGAACCGCAGAATCGGCGGCTCAACCTGCTGTAACTCGCCAACGCGGATAGTGACTTCCGTTACTTTTTCTAAATGTTCCTGTACTGCGATTTGCTGTGCGGTGGCGAGGATGCCTTCGGCTAGCGCCCATTCATGCATAACTAAAAAGGCTAAACGGGGCAATAAAAGAATATTGTCTCTGTCGGTAAGTCAGCAACTTTAAATCGGGCAAACTATCCCCTACTTTGTGGTGTTTCTTTGAGTCAAAAAGTCAATGTCTTGGCTTTTGCAGGCAGCCTAAGAGTAGGCTCCTACAACAAAGCCATGGTCCGCGCCGCAGTCGAAGTGGCACCTCAAAACGTCGCCATCGAAATTTTCGATTTAGCGGGTATTCCACCATACAATGCTGACCTCGAAGCTAACCCGCCGCAGAGAGTAGTGAAATTCAAGGAAGAAATTCGCTCAGCCGACGCCCTGCTCATCGCAAGCCCCGAATACAACTACTCCATCCCCGGTGTACTCAAAAACGCCATCGACTGGGCAAGCCGACCCAACAAAGGCAACCCGTTAGAAGGCAAACCCGTCGCAATCATGAGCGCCTCAACAGGCAGATTCGGTGGGGCAAGGGCACAGTATCATCTGCGGCAAACCTTCGTGTTTCTAGATATGCACCCAGTTAACCGCCCAGAAGTGATGCTATCCGACGCCACCCACAACATCGACCCCGACGGCAAGCTAACCAACGAGGTGACGCGGAAGCTTATTGGACGGTTGCTTGAGGCATTGGCGACATGGACAATTAAGCTCAAAACTTCTGCTTAGCATTCCTTGGAGCGCTTTGCGTTTGTTGTGAAAAGCCTTAAAACGGTTAACCAACACGTTAAGGCTTGGCGAATTCAGATGAGAGTCATAGCGGACTTGCACATTCACGGCAGATTCAGCCGCGCAACCAGCGAACAGATGAACATAGAAGAAATCGCGAAGTACGCAAAAATCAAAGGCCTCAACCTGGTGGGTACAGGCGACTTCACCCACCTACTGTGGCTGCAGGAAATCCGCGAAACCCTCGCCTCCGAAGCTGACACAGGACTGTTTAAACTCGCCAAAGTCGACTCGCCTGTGCGGTTTATGCTACAAACCGAAGTCTGCACCATCTTCGACCACGGGGGCCAATCCAAAAAAGTCCACCACGTCATACTCACACCCAGCCTCGAAACCGCTGACCAAATCAACGAGCGCCTCGCAAAATTTGGCGACTTAAAAGCCGATGGACGCCCCATCCTCGATTGCACCGCACCCCAATTGGTCGAGGAAGTCATGGCTGTTAGCGGCGACAACATGGTTTTCCCTGCCCATGCGTGGACGCCTTGGTTTAGCATTTTCGGCGCTTTTAGCGGTTTTAACACAATCAAGGAGTGCTACCAAGACATGACCAAGCACATCCACGCCCTAGAAACTGGGCTCTCCTCAGACCCGCCGATGAACTGGCGGCTAAGCGGACTAGACAAATACGCGCTCTTATCAAATAGCGACTGCCACAGTTTCTGGCCCTGGCGCATCGGCAGAGAAGCCAACGTCTTCGACCTTCCCGACTTAACCTACAATCAGGTGATTTCCGCCATATCCGATAATGACCCAGAACGCTTCAAATTCACCATCGAAACCGACCCAGCGTATGGCAAATACCACTGGACGGGACACCGCAACTGCAAGATTTCGTTCTCACCGCAGGAAGCCATCAAATTCGGCAATATCTGCCCTGTGTGCCGCCGTAAACTCACCAAAGGCGTCGAACAACGCGTCGAAGAACTCGCCGACCGCCCAGCCACCTACAAGCGGCCGGATGCGCCGGGCTTTAAGCGCCTGCTGCCCCTCTCAGAGGTCATCGCCGCCGTGGTCGGAACCGACTCGCCCTCCACACAGGCCGTTTGGAAAGTTTACAATGCGCTTATAGGGAAATTCGGTGACGAATACTCCGTGCTCATCGATGTGCCGCTGGATGCGTTGGCGGCGGTTGTGGATACGCCGTTTGCGCAGGCAATCATCAAGGTGCGTGATGGCACAGCTAAGGTAACTCCGGGCTACGACGGCGTCTATGGGCAGCTTGTGTTAGGAATTGATTTGCCGAAGGCTAAACCTATGTCGCCGTCGGTGCCTAGGGTGCAGCAGCGGAGCATGAGCGACTTCTGGTAGTCCAACCAAGTAACCGTTTGCCAAACTTGGAACGCATTGTTTAATTTCTACAACCGTTCTAGCTTTAGTGGACGATTACTTTGAAGGAACTTCTCACCAAACTAAACAGTGCCGCCACCACCAAGTACGGCGCTTACTATGCTGAAATACGAGCACAGAAACTTACTAAAACCATGCTTACCCTAAAAGAAGAACGGGTCGAAGCAGCCAAACAAGGCATCGAATCAGGTGTCGCCATCCGCGTGCTCGTAGACGGCGCATGGGGATTCGCCTCCATAGGCTCCATGGACCCCAAGATTTTGGAAGCGGCAGTTTCGGACGCCTGCAAAATGGCTAAACTCACCAGCACCCGCCTCAAAACGCCCATTAAGCTGGCAGCCGCCAAAACCGTCGAAGACCACGTAACCGCTAACCCCAAAAAGAACCCCTCCGACATAGCCATGGAAGACAAAATCAAAACCGTCTTAACCATAAACAGAACCAGCCTCGCCTACGATAGCCGCATAAAAAGCTGCGGCATAGACTACCTCGACTTGACGGGAACTAGCGTCTTTGCTAACAGCGAAGGCACCTACGTCGAACAGGACAAACTCTATGTCTGGGCGCGACTGACCGCTTCAGCGGAGAGCAACGGCGTCTTCACCTATAGCCGCGAGGAAATCGGCTCCACGTTTGGCTATGAACTCTTCGACGACCAACCCCCCGAAGAACTGGGCAACAAAGCTGCCAAACGCGCCATCGAACAACTCAACGCTAAGGCGCCTAAGGGAGGCAAAAGTCCAGTTGTCTTGGGACCTAATGTGGTGGGGGTGTTTGTGCATGAAGCGTTTGGGCACCTTGCAGAGGCTGATTTGGCGCTTTCTGGTGGATTGTTGGCAAGCAATATGGGCAAGAAAATCGGCTCCAACTTAGTTACGTTCTATGATGACGGCACCTTGGAGGGCTCGTTTGGCGCATTCAAGTACGACGACGAAGGCATCGCCAGCCAAAAAACACTCCTCATAAAAGACGGAGTAGTGGCGGGGTTGATGCATAACCGCGATACCGCCCAGAAATTCAACACAGAACCCACGGGCAATGCACGGGCCGAGGACTTCAGAGTCGAACCCATCATCCGCATGCGCTGCACCTACATGGCGCCCCGCGACCAAGAGTTTGAGGAGTTGCTGGAAGGCGTCAAAACTGGTTATTACTTTAAGAGTTTTCGCGGAGGCCAAGCCAGCCTCGACGGCACATTCCAAGTGGGCATACAGGAAGGCTACGAAATCCAAAACGGCGAAGTCGGCGCGCCAGTGCGAAACGCTTCCATCAGCGGCAACACGTTGGAGACGCTGCATAAGGTGGATGCGGTAGGGAAAGATTTCATGATTGCCCCTGGAAGGTGCGGGAAGGGTCAGACAGCGTTTATCTGCGACGGCGGACCGCACATAAGAGTCAACGAGGTGATTGTCGGTGGCAGTGCTTGAAAAGAACTTCCTAATCAGCCTAGCAGAGGACGCGGTTAAGTCAGCGTTGAAGTTGGGTGCGGCGGAGGCGGAAGCCTACGTTTACGAGGGCCAAGCCACCAACATCGGCATCGACTTGGGGCAAATCAGCAAAACCAACCGAATAATCGACCGCGGAGTAGGCATTCGCGTCGTAACCGGCAAAGCCGTCGGATTCGCCTACACTAATATCGTCGACGACAAAGCCGCCGTAGAAAGCGCCGTTGCAAGGGCGTTGAGCGCGGCTAAAGCAAGCAAACCCGACCCCGACTGGCGGGGGCTGCCCCAAAAACGACCCTATGGCACCACAGAGGGCACCTTCGACCAGAAAATCGTTGATTTGAGCCCCGAAGACCTCGTCAAAGTAACCTCCGCAATACTGGACGCCGCAGGCGAAGTCGATAAACGAGTCTTCCCAATCGAAGGCGGAGTCGGCAGCGGATATGTCGCCGTCGCTATCGCCAGCTCAAACGGCGTTACTGGCTGCGACATGGGCACAATTGTGGAGTGCAGTGTGGCGGCGCTGGCAAAAGATGGCGGTGCAGTGACACCGGTATGCTTTGAGTTTAATGCAGCCAGAAGCTACAGTCTCGACCCAGCTTGGGTGGGCAAAGAAGCTGCCAAAATGGCTCTGTCGGCACTTAAGCCTAAGCCAGTGGAATCCAAACCCACCAAAGTCATCCTAACGCAATTCGCTCTTCAGGACCTCTTCGCCTACACTCTAATGGGAGCGGTGAAAGCGGACAGCGTCCAGCGCAACCAGTCCCCGTTTAAGGGCAAAATCGGGCAGCAGGTAACCTCAGAAAACCTAACCATATACGACGACGGTTTATATCCCACGGGACTGCGCACTTCAATCTTTGACGGCGAAGGCGTGCCCCACCAAAAAACCCCAGTCATCGAAAAAGGCATCCTCAAAAACTACCTCTACGACAACTATGCCGCCAAAAAAGACGGCGCCGAAAGCACAGGCAACGCTTCACGTGCAGGTTACCTCAGCACTCCGGGCATCGACACCACCAACTTCCACATCATACCAGGCAACAAAACCTCAGAGCAAATGCTTTCTGAAGTCGGCGACGGCTTGATCATTTACTATCTCCAAGGTGCGCACAGCAGCAACCCAGTGAGCGGAGAATTTAGTGTGGTCGCGACGCCATGCTGGAAAATCAAGGATGGCGAAATAGCTCATTCTTGCAGGGGTGTGATGCTGGCAGGCAACATCTTTGAACTCCTCAAAAACATCACTGTGGTCGGCGGTAACGAGCGGCAGATGGGTGCAATGATTTCGCCGTGGGTGATAGCGGAGAATGTGCGGGTGATCGGCAAATAACCTGAAACAGTATTTAAACCACAGCCTCTGCTTGTGGATGACGCCTCAACCATCCCTGCAATGCCCTAACCAAAAACACAAACCATCCCAAAGCTCCTAAGAAGAAGATGAGCAAGGCAGACACCATCTTCATCTTAAACTAGAAAAACAAAAACCCAAATTTTTCATCCACCTGTTATAGGAGATAGCGAGTTGCAGCTAAATTGGGCTGTGGTAAAGTTAAATAGCACATATCCCCAGTTAGAGAATCAACCCACGTGACCCCGAATGTTAGATATCAAGCTTATCCGCGAAAACCTCGCATTAGTCAAAGAAAACCTATCCAAACGCAACAGCCCCGAATGCCTCCAAATGCTAGACGACCTCATTACACTGGACAAAGACTGGAGAACCAACAACACAAAACTAAACGACTTACGCCACGACCGCAAACAATGCACCATAGAAATCGCTAAACTCAAAAAAACAGGCAAAGAAGCCAACGGCGAAGTTTCCAAAGCACAGGACATCGACCAAAAAATAAAATTAGTGGAAAAACAAGTCAACGAGCAAGAAGCCAAAATTCGCAACTACCTCCTCACCTTGCCCAACCTGCTTGACCCCACGGTGCCTTACGGTAAAGACTCAAACGACAACGTCACAGTCAAAAAATGGGGCACCATCCCCCAGTTCACGTTCCCCGTCAAAAACCACATTGACCTTGCCACTGCGCTTGACCAAGTGGACATGGAGCGGGCGGGCAAAGTGGCTGGTGCACGGTTCTTCTACCTCAAAAACGACGTAGCCCGACTCGACATGGCGCTGATGAGTTTTGCCATCGACGAACTGTCCAAGAAAGGTTACAGCGCCATTGTTCCGCCTTATTTGATGACGAGGGAAGCGTATGAGGGCGTGACTTCCTTGGGGGATTTCGCCGATGTTATCTACAAGGTTGAGGGCGAAGACCTCTACTTAATCGCCACATCTGAGCATCCGATGGCTGCCATGTACATGAATGAAACCCTCAAACTCGACGACCTCCCAATCAAGCTGGCGGGGATAAGCACGTGTTTCCGCAAAGAAGCCGGTGCACACGGCAAAGACACCCGCGGCATATTCCGAACTCACCAGTTTAACAAGATTGAGCAGTTCATATTCTGCAAGCCCGAGGACTCGGTTGCGCTGCATGAGGAACTGCTCCAAAACGCTGAGGGTATCGTGCAGAAGCTCGGTTTAGTTTACCGCGTTGTCAACGTTTGTACAGGCGACATTGGCACGGTTGCAGCTAAAAAATATGACATTGAAGCTTGGATGCCTGCGCAGGGCGACTACCGCGAAGTGGTGTCCTGTAGCAACTGCACCGACTACCAAGCACGTCGCTTAAACGTCAAGTACCGCCTAAAAGAAGGCGCACCCCCACTTGGCCCAGTCCATACCCTAAACTCAACTGCTGTAGCAACGGGCAGAACCATCGTAGCCATATTGGAAAACTATCAGAATGAGGATGGCTCCGTAACTGTTCCTGAAGTGCTAAGAAAGTACATGGGCAACATCGAGAAGATAACAGCGAAATGCTAAATATCCTTCCCTTTTGGTCATGGAGCCTTTTGGGTCATGTCGGGGTTTCTCCGCAGCAATTGCAGGAGCTTGCACAACCCGCCTGCAACCCAAACCCGACGCAGACGCCAAAACACATTCGCCTTCTCAGCCCACTGGTTGTTGTTGTGTATAGGCAGTTTTCAGCAACAACAACTACAGAAAAAAAAACAACACCAACCCCGCCAAATTAGAGACAAGGGCACAAGAGAATGGAACCCATAAAAATACCTGAAGTGTTCAGAAAATATGTATGGTAGAGAGAAAATAGCCAAGAAACGCTAAAAGTTTTAATATGTGCTTGAGAATCTTGTGGTTCGTCTCGGAGAAATAAGCTTGTCAACAAAATCCGCTAAGCACATACGCGACAAATGGCGCGCTAAGTCATGGTACATGGTAGTTGCGCCTTCGTTCTTTGGCAACGTAGAATTAGGCAGCATTCCAGCCCAAGACCAGCAAATGTTAGTCGGCAGAGTCGTAGAAGCAACCCTCTACGATATAACAGGTGACTTTTCACATCATTACCTCAAAATGTTCTTCCAAATCACCAATATAGAAGGCAAAAGCGCCCGAACCCTCTTCAAAGGACACGAATACTCACGTGACTACCTAAGAAGCCTCGTGCGCAGAAGAACCACAAAGGTCGATGGCTTATTCAACCTAAACACAAAAGACGGTTACAGGCTCCGCATATCCGTCTCAGCCCTCACACTCTCACGCATAAAGACTTCACAGGAAAAAATCATCCGCGACATGATGGAGAAAATCATCCGTGACAAAGCAGCCGCCCTCACACTCGACCAATTCGTACAGGAAATGGTGTTGGGCAAAATCGCCTCAGACATCTACAACCAAGCCAAACTCATCGCGCCCCTACGCCACGTCGGCATCCGCAAATCCAAACTCATCAAAGCCCCAGCAAACGTCCCTACTGCATCACCGTTGCCAGCAGCCCCGCTCGAAGAAGAAGGGGCAGAGGAAGCTGAGGAAGAAGCCGAAGAAGAAACAGAGCAAGCCGCTGCAGAATAAACAACCCGTCTTCCTTTTATTGTAAAAGCTTAATTCTTATTCACCCAAGTTTACTTTAAGTCCTCTATGGAGAGCGGTGGCTTGAAGGTTACGGCGTTAGCAGGCGGAGTAGGTGCAGCCAGATTCCTAACAGGCCTCACACAGTTAATAGAAGAAGACGACCTCTCCGTAGTCGTCAACACGGGCGATGACATAAACCTCTTCGGCTTACACATCTCCCCAGACATCGACATAGTCACCTACACATTAGCAGGCATAGTCGATGAAGACAAAGGCTGGGGGATTAGAGGCGACACCTTCCATTGCCTCAACACACTAAAAAAACGCGGCGCCGACACATGGTTCAACCTCGGCGACCAAGACTTAGCTACCCATATTTATCGCACTGACCGCCTAAGACAAGGCTTAACCCTCACAGAGGTCACATCGGAAATCGCTCAAGCCGTAGGGTTAAAAGCAAAGATTCTGCCTATGAGCAACGATAAATTCGAAACAAGAATAACCACAAAAGACGGCTCTATGCATTTTGAAGAGTACTTTGTGAAGCGGCAGTACAGTGACGAAGTGTTAGGGATCGAATTCGTGGGTGCAGAGACGGCTAAGCCTTCGCCGGGTGTTTTGGAAGGGGTTTTGGAGGCTGATTTGGTGATTGTTTGTCCAAGTAATCCCATCGTCAGCGTTGGCACCATCCTCTCTGTGGGCGGGGTGAGGGAGGCGCTTAGGCGGACGGATGCTCGGGTGGTTGCGGTCAGCCCGATTGTGGCTGGAGCGCCGCTTAAGGGTCCGGCGGATAAGATGATGCGGTGGCGCGGCGTTGAAGTTTCAGCCTTCGGCGTTGCGGGTCTCTACTCTGATTTCGTCGATGTTTTGGTGATTGATTCTAGGGATGCTGCTTGTAAGGAGCGAATTGAGGCGCTGGGTTTGGGGGTTGCTGTTACTAATACGGTGATGGCGTCTTTGGAGGATAAGGTTTCTTTGGCTAAGGCTGCTTTGGAAAACTAAAGCTTCAATATAGAATACGTTGGCATCTATAGATTATGTGGGTACAATAAATAGGGCAGACAGGGGCTTCTTTATTTAACGTGCAACGGACATGCCATACAAGAAAACCAAGAAACGGCGTGCAAAAGTTGAAGTTGAAACAACATGGTACTTCAACCATGTTTAAACAAGTAGAGTGAGGGGAAGAATGTTGAAACAGGAAACAAACAGGGGAAAGCAAGCGGAAGCTAAAAACTCAGACCTCATCGATTGGGTTTTAGCTATAGACGCCTGCATCAAATAATAAGGCAAATACCGCCAAAAAAGCCGAAAAACAGAGTACTCCTTCTTTTGAGTGCACTTTACTATAGATAAGGGTTATATCTTCAAGCTTAATATTGGATTATCAAACCGGAGTTGGTATGATGGAGAAAAAAAGTTACGATTGGTTTGAACAACGCCGCAAAACCCGAGGCCTAGAATTAGCCCATGATCAAATAACAAAGGCATTTGACACCGTGACTTTGCTGCAGAAAGCAACTAAGGCCTTCGCAGACAAAAACTACAAAGAGACCAAAAAATACATTGAAAACCTCTACAAAGCCGAAGAAGAAGTCGACCAGCTTCGAACAGACACCTTCATGGAGCTATCTAAGGGTGCAGCACTTGTTTCAGATTACAGAGAAGACCTTCTGCACCTGGTTAAACGTTTAGACACGTTAGCAGACCACGTGAAGGATGCCGCCCGATGTCTCGAAATGCTGGGAGAAACCGAGATCCCAACAGAACTCGCGGATAAAACAGTTTTCATGGCTTCTAAACTCGTTGAAACCGCTCAGACCTTGCGGAACAGCATCGAGAAAATCTCTTCGGCGCCCAATGAAGCCATTCGAGAAGCAAAAAAAGTCGGCGAAATCGAACATGGCATTGACTCAGAATATCTTAAAGCGAAAAGCTTATTCGTGAAGTATGGCGTGGGCATGAACTGCGGAGCCATGGTCATATTCGACGACTTGATCGAGTTCATCGAGCAAGCCGCAGACATGTGTGCGGACACAGCAGACTACATTTTGGTTCTCTCAAGTAGAGAATAAACTTTTTTCTTCTTACTTTTCTAGCTCTTATTGTTGATTGTCCATTGATTTTCGTAAATTTAATATTGATAAAAACATGGGATTGCTTGTAAGGATAGAGATGAAAACAGCACCCACACTTCTATTGGCGCTTCTTTTCTCAGTAACGCTATCCCTCACTCTACCAGACACTTCAGCCAACACCAACACCACCGTGGATTGGCCCATGTTTCGCCATAACCTCGCACACAGCGGCTACACAAACAGCAGCCTCCAAGCCAACTCCGCCGAACTCCTCTGGCGTTACCCAACAAGCGCCTCAGTCCTCTCATCGCCCGCAGTCAGCGACGGCTTAGTTTTCTTCGGCTGCAAAGACTGCCACATCTACTGCGTCAACGCCACCACAGGCGAATTGGTTTGGCGTTTTCCAACGGGGCACGAAGTGAATTCTTCACCCGCAGTCTACGAGGGCTGTGTCTATGTGGGTTGTGATGACGGCTGGGTTTACTGCATGAACATCTCCACTGGGATGCCGGTTTGGATTATGTGGGCTGGGGGGTATGTGCGGTCGTCTCCTGCGGTGGTTGATGGTCAGGTTTTTATCGGTTCAGGCAGCCACGATGTCCTCTGCTACAACTCCTCAGATGGAGCCCTTATCTGGCGATACCCCACAACCCAGCGTGTGGATTCTTCGCCTGCAGTTGTCGATGGCGTGGTGTATGTTGCATGCGACGACTACTGTCTCTACGCGCTTAACGCTTCCACGGGAGAAAAAATCTGGAGCCAATACACAGGCAGCAACCTCAACACCCCCTGTCTAAGCAACGGGTACATCTACATTGGCGCCTACAACGGCTGGGTTACATGCGTAGAAGCCTCCACTGGCACACGGGTTTGGACAACCCAAACAGGCGACACAGTGGCATCTTCTGCAGCCGCAGCTTACGGGCGCATCTACGTAGGCTCTGAAGATGGCAACATCTACTGTCTAAACGCTTCTGACGGCGCCCAACTCTGGCAAACCAAAACTGGCTATTGGGTATGGTCTTCGCCCGCAGTCGCCAACGGCTACCTGTTTGTGGGCTCCCAAGACTACCGCCTCTACTGCCTCGACGCATACACTGGAGCAGAAAAATGGAGCTACAAAGCCGGCTGCATCATCGATTCTTCGCCCAGCATCGTCGATGACACGCTTTATTTTGGCTCCCACGACTATCACCTCTACGCTTTCCGCTTAACCGCTGCAGCCGCTCAGCAGGATGCAATCACGGAGCCCGTAGCTTTGTCTACAGTTGCCTTTGATGTCTTGTTCGGTTTGGTTTTAGCGGCTGTTCTCTTTTTCGTCATCCGTTTCCTCTACGCCAACCGTGGAGTTCTCCAAACAATACGACATATACCTGAGCGTGGCTCAATTGGGCAGTGGTTCTCATCCAACACCAATGTGCTCGCCGTCTTAGTCATCGTAGTTTTCGCTGTTGCCTGTTTTTTGAACCTCAATGGCGCACCGCTTTGGGCTGCAGACGAAAAAACCTACAGCCAAATCACCTATCACATGGTTAGAAGCGGAGACTACTTCATCCCATGGGTTAACGGTGAACCAGCCGTTTGGGTTGGCAAGCCGCCGATTCTTATGTGGCTAATGTCAGTTTCCTACCAAGTTTTAGGCATAACCCCTTTCTCGACTCGCGTCTGGATTCCCCTTTTCGGGGCAGGCGCGTTGGCGATGACGTATTTTTTGGGCAAAAAACTCTACAACCCAAAAGTCGGGTTGCTTTCCATGGTGGTTTTGGGCACCTTCACCACTTTCTACGCGTTTGCAACCCACGCCATGACCGATATTCCACTGATCTTTTTTATGTTGGCAAGCATCTACTGCATGCTTCAAAGCCAAGAAAAAACAAACCACCCCTTCAGGTACGCCATTTTGGGCGGGGTGTTTTTTGGGTTGGCGTTGATGACTAAGCAGCTTGAAGCTTTGTTGACTCCGATAATTTTGCTCCTCTACTTTGTTTTTGCTGGGCAGGCGCGGTTTGTCTTCTCCAAGCAGGTCGGCCTCTCTTTGGGTACAGCGGCAGCAATGTTTGTTCCCTGGGTGCTCTACATGAACTATCTTTCCAAGGACTTCTGGAACTGCTACTTCATATACAACAATCTCTCAAGATTAACAAGCCCCATCGAGGGACACACAGAAGGATACTTCTTCTATTTCCAGTACCTATTAGCTAATGAGACTGTTTGGGCACTGTTTTTACCCTTTGCACTTGGACTATGCATCTACATGGCGGCGGTAAAACGTTCCAAGGCTGATACGTTAGTGCTGGTTTGGGCGGCAATTGTACTGGTTGCATTTACGCTGGCACAAACCAAAATCTACTGGTACATACTTCCCGCCCTGCCCGCATTCGCAATTGCCATAGCCAGCTTGCTATATTATACGGTGACTAGAATTCAGCGACGTAACAACAGCAAAGAGCATGTTTCATAGTTTGTTCTTTCTTTATGTGGGCGTGGCGTTTTGCGGTGTGCCACAAGACTGCAATTGAATGCGCTTGTTTTTTGGTTTTGCATTGTTTTTCTTTGGCGATTTTGGTGTGGGATACGCGTTTTCTGCCACACGCACAACATGCTTCTATGCAGAGGCTGACGGGATGGGTGTGAACAACATACAAACCCAAAAGTACACGACTTCTCATTCAATGATATTTAGCCTAAATCGGTGAAACCTTTTGTTTTAATTAAAATATCTGAGCTGTCCAATTAGGTAACGTATGTTTGAATTCTTAGTCTACGTGGCTGCCGCAGCTTCCATACTTGCCGCGTTGGTTTACATTCGCTCCATGTTTAGGGGGCAGACTAAACCCAACAGGGTAACTTGGTTTATGTGGTCAGTGGCGCCGTTTGTGGCTACCGCCGCCTCGCTGTTCAGCGGCGCAGGTCTAGCAGCACTGCCGGTTTTCATGTCGGGTTTTGGTCCATTCCTCATATTCACTGCTTCGTTTTTTAGCAAAAAAGCCTACTGGAGACTCTCCGCCTTCGACTACGCCTGCGGCGCCTTCTCTGGATTAGCCCTCGTCCTGTGGTACTTCACAAGCAACCCAAACGTGGCAATCGGTTTTGCCATTGTGAGCGACGCATCCGCGGCTATCCCCACCCTAATCAAGGCATGGCGCAATCCCGAATCAGAATCTATCTGGCCCTACCTCGTCGGCCTGTTTGCTCCGATGACAAGCTTTCTTGTTGCGCCTGCTTGGGTTTTCTCTGCATTGGCGTTCCCAACCTATCTGGTAGCGATAAATGTGGTGCTTGTGGCTTCAGTGTCTAAAGGACGATTAGCTCATAAGAGTTTCAAAAGAAATCCCGCTAACAACCCAACCAAAACAGCAACAACCACAACTGCAATAACGAAACGTGGCCCTAACGCTTTGGCGCTCTGTATGAGTCGAAGCCCAATAGCCACAAACAAGGCAAGAACACCCCCTGCCAAAATGGATGTTGTTATGGGTACTTCGGGATACAAGAGTACGCCGACAAGCGGCACTATCAAAACAGGCAGCATTAAGCTAAGAATAATCAACGACCACTTGCCTGTCCATAACATCCCAACACCACATGTCTGTTAACCCTCATTGTTCTTATGGGTTTCCAGAATAGGAGACTTCGGCTTGAAGAGCAGAGGCAACCCCACAAGAGGAACTGACAGCAGCCACAAGTTAAGGTTTCCCAAGAACCACAAGTACCAATAACTCCAAATTTCGTTCTTTCCAAAATAAATCCATGTGAGGTAATTGATGAGGTAGAACAAGCCTAACGCCGTAATGATGGCGCCGACTGTTTGAACATCAAGCTTCTCTATGTTTTCTGTTCTGGCAGATTTTTTGGTGAAGTAAGCAGTAAAAATCGTTAGCGCAAGCAGCCCAAATGCGGTTAAAGCGAAGCTGAACAGGTTTTCTGGGTAAGCCAAATATTGGATTCCCTGCCGCAGAATGGTTGAAACCCATATGGCAGTGCCTGTAAGCCAGAACACCAGAATGTAAACCGTGCCTGCAATTAACCCCCATTTTATTGCTCTCTTCACTGGTTTGTCTGGGCCCAGTTCGTGGAATAGCTTGAACAATACAACAGGGATAACAATTGATTCTACTAGCAGGGGTAACGCGTAGATCATAATAGAATTAAAGATTGACAGCGTCGATATGTGACCATTAACACGCCAAATGGTGAAGCCAACCGTGCCAGTTAATGTCAGAACAGCGGTGGTCAGCAGTCCCAGCCAGTAAAAGGCTTCCCCAACCAAAACCAATCTAAACAGCTTCTTTATCCTCTGCATTGGAAGCCCCTTTTTTGCAAAGTAGAGTATAGCGCCCCCAAACGCGACGGCACTGGCTACCAACCTAAAGGCGATTCCGATGGCTGCAGAGACATCTTCAGCAAGAATAATCAGCCGCAGAGAGCCGCCGAAAGATTCCCATTCGCCAACCCAAGAAAAGTTAAACATGGCATGAACGGTTAAGAGGAAATAAGCAGTGGCGACTATTAGGAACCCGATGTTTAGGGGGGAGTAGACGCTTGGTTTCTTCATTGTGCTTAGTAAGCAACTAGATGCTATGTGCTTTTATTTTTTTGGTTGGGGATGGCTGGCCTGCTGGGCGCGCTTAAAAAATAACCAAATCCTCAAGCAGAACATCGATGCAATTTTCAAATTGCACGTTTGTAGTCACCGAGATACAAAAACAAAAGGGTCAAAACCAGACCAAAACTAGGCTGACCCTTACAACCTTTTGTATAGATAGCCAACAACTATTCCAAAAACGAGAAACCTTGGCACGTTA
>JBNIDO010000032.1:0-26014 GCA_050108095.1 Bathyarchaeia archaeon | reverse complement strand
GTATTTCTTGGTAGGTTGGTTCTTGGGCGATGCGGCTGGTGCCATTTTGGGAAGTGTAGTAGTCATAAGATATTTCTTTATGACCTGCTGCTGAATCGCTGCTCATGCGGTCTCCTATGGTTACTTGACCGTCAGGGTAATAGATGATTTCCGAGTGCAAGTAGCGAGAACCGCTTTCCAATTGTCCTGTGTAGTTTGTTTTGTTAAGAAAGATAGTGCCGTTGGAGCAAAACATCAACTCATCACGATCTACAAATCGTATTGTGCCATCTGAGAATTTATTGATAGTTACACCCGTTGAAGAAATTGGAGGAATTAAGGTCACTTGGGAATCTAACATTTCGCCTGCAGGTTCATCGGCGTAGTAGATGCCGCTAAACATGGTACCCCATTGCCCTGAGGCGTTGCTGAGCCACTGGACCCACTCTGGATACTGTGAAGTGTCAGAGGAAACTGCGTAATGCAACCCCATTGAGACAGCGTAGTCGCCGATTTCAGTTACTGCCGTGCTGTTACTCATCAGTGGGCCTGATTGGAGCACGAACAGGTTAGTGTAAGGGGCTACTTTGTCGACGAGAAATTTGGCTTCGGTGGTATTCTGTCCACAGTAGGTTACGCCGACGTAGAACTCGGAGGGTTTGCTGATTGGCTGTTGGTTGCTTGTTAATACGACCGCAGCTACCGACGCTAACACGAGAACCGCAACGATAGCTACAACGGCAATTACCATTTTCTTCATTTTTCGGGGTGCCCCGCTTAGCTGAGGGGCTAAGCTGTCTCTCCTTATGTAGTTTACTCAAAAACAGCCTCTGATTTAACCTGCCTCAGAAATACTGTTCTGCTTGTGCAGGTTTCCACAACCAATCTGCAATGTGCCCTAAAGCCTAAACACTAAAAGCAAATGTTCTCCGTGCCCACTGGAAGATGATGAGCAAGGGCTAGACTCTCTTCTTCTTTAACTAGAAAAACAGCCCAAATTCCGTATACCGTTTAACCCAAGAAAATTGCACCTATAACCTCTCAATGATTATTTCCTTTGTCAGCATCCAAATGTTTATGTCAAGGTATTCCTTTTATGGTCAGGTTAATTCTACCCTAAGATTAACAGGATTACCCAAGTCATGTCTGATAGAGTTTCAACAGTTATAAAATGTAGTGATTGCGGCAAAACCACAACGGTTTCCTTTAAGCCTAAACCTGATAGACCTGTTTACTGCCGTGACTGCTTAGCTAAGCATAGAACGCCTAGAGTAAACCCTGGAAACCGAACAGAAACTGCACATTCAAGCCCTGATGGCGAAAAACAAGCGTGGTCTAGGCGACGCGAAAGCTGGAAGTAGCAGTTACGCTGATGTCTTATGGACTGTAGACTGCAGGCTTTTAGGCTCGAGATGGGGACCAGAAATTCAGGGTCCACCTACCGTTTTGCTGTAGTGGATTACAGTAAAGCACGTGAATATCCAGCGAATTTTGTTTGCATGTTACCAATTAAAATTGAGTTGGTTAAGGGAAAAAGCCTAAACACGTTTGGCGCACTCTTTGGAGAAAAAAGCGTAGATTTCGCAATAGAGCTACTGAAAAAGGCGTTATTAAGCGAGAGAGACGCTGAAATAAAAACGGAGATAGAGAAAAGACTCAAGCTTCTAGACCCAAAACAAGCTAAAAAAGTTGAGTGCCGTGCCTGCGGAAAGATTTTTGAGCCTGCAAAAATGAAAAAATACAAACACCCGTTTTGCAGAGAATGCTACAGAAAAAGATTTGCAAGGGCATCTTCCACGTTTCCCTGATTTAAAAAGCTGTCTTTTTGGCGGTAAACCACCCTTTGAAAGCAAAGTGTTAAATTCCATTCAAGATGCAAGAAGATGTGGATTCTATTATGAATGAATACAAAGTTGTGTATTGGGAAGATGATTCAGGAGAATACTCTTTCGGAACTACGATAAAGTCAAGGTTTGAACGGGAGATAAATGAATTGGCTCAAGAAGGATGGGTCGTGAAACAATCCAATACAAGTACACTACCTCAGTCGAATACTGAACGCAGAAGGATTAGCGCCTATGCCCTGCTTGAGAGAGAAAAAATTCCTGCCCCCTTTAGGGCGCGCTCCAAAAATAGCTCTTAAAGGTATTGAACTGCTAACTTAATAGATTCCACATTTTTTACTTATCTTTTGTGAAATTCTGTAGATAGCCCCCTGAGTCTTACAGATAATTAGTGCACTAAGGCGCGACATGGAGTGATGAACGGCGTTCGGTTAGGTTCATGGCTTTTCCATATGTTTAATGGGCATTGCATCCAGAAATAAGGGCTTTCTTTGTACATACAGCCTCTACATTCTGCCCTGTCAAAGCGTTTTTGGTTAGGTCTACTCATGAAAGCTTGCTCTAAAAAAGTGAGTAGAGGCTTACGCTTCTTTCTTTTTGATGGTGTTTACGTAGTTTTTCTTTGTAGTTTTCTTTCTGAAGTCACAGTGGGGCCTAACTGACGATTTACACCTACGGCAGTTCTTAACAGACCAACCCTTAACATACACATTAGTCCATTTGTCTCTCATTGGTTTAGAAAAGGATCAATTATTCAATCAGGCGATTCCAAGAGATAAGAGAAACTCTTCAAGCAATAATACTGTTGTATCCGACTAATGAAGGTTGAAATTACAGGCGTTTTTTCGATTGCGAAAGTATTTTTTCTGTTTTTCCCCTAAAATCGGTTGCTTTTGCTTTTTTTGGTTTTTTAAGCTCAAAAATTTCTTTTCAGTACATACTCTAATATAGGTGATGGAGACATCTATGTGATGTTAGAATTCTTTAGAGGAAGAGTAAAAACAAAATTCGCTGCTTTTTCTCGGATTATTCTGATTATAACGTGGTTTAAAGCCACACTTGGATAATAAAAATGGGTAAACGCAAAGTAACAAATGAAGGCAACCTAGACAGTATGGTTCTCCCTTCACCAAACGATGTTTTGGGCATAGCAGTAAAAATGCTGGGTGCCGAAAGAATAATGGTTAAATGCCAAGATGGAAAAGAACGTCTCTGCAGGGTCAGAGGTAAACTAAAAAGACGTGTCTGGATAAGAGAAGGCGACATAGTTTTGGTTTCACCATGGGATTCCAGACAGAAACTAGGGGAGATATATTTTGGCGGTACCGAAAGAACCAGTCAGATTGGCTTAGACACCATAATTATCTGACGATGTAGGGGAGGGACCGTTAAAATCAACTTTAAATGCACTGAATGCGGGAACACATTCAAAAAAGAAGCTATAATAACTGGTGAAGTGGTCATCTGCCCAATCTGTGAAGCCCAATACAAAGTAGTGACAACCACCGAGGGTAAACTGCGGTTAGAAGATTTTGTTTTCGACGAAAGCGACCCCGGTGAACTCTAACAGCCAAATTAGGTGAGGAAAATGAGTGAAAACAAAACCAATTTCATAATGGCTGTACGAGGCTATAAAAGCGTAAAAAGGCAGAAGAACTCCAACTTTACAGATGTAACCGCACTTGATAATTCCAACAACAAAGTACTCCTAAGGATAATTGAGCCGTTAACTAACGAGTACATCTGCCTAAACGACGTTAAGAATCTGGCGGTGGCAATCAAACGCGACAACTATCATTCTGCCATCTTGATAAGTAAACAGTTCACTGACAACGCACTAGAAGAAATGGGTAAACAAAAGATTCAGTACATTTCAGACGACTACATGCCCCCATTTGACATACAAGAGCTGTACTTGGCAATAGTGAATTGTGCAAACAGCCAATGCCAAAAAAAGTGTGGCAAAGTCTTGTTAGTAATTACTGAATGCACAGAAAAAGCTGCCGACCTCTGTAAAACAAAGGCACTTGCAGCAACTGCAAAACGCCACTTTGAAGAGGGAACCGTTGGTTTAATGAAAAACGACCTAAAGGTGGCTTTGACACTAACTCGTTAGAGCGATTTCTTAACTGGAACTTGATTGAAATGTCTGAGCAAAAACTTGAGTGGCCAGAACCAGGCGACCTGGTAATGGCAACGATTAAAACCGTGATGGATTACGGGGTGTACGCTAATCTTGATGAATATGACAAGAGAGGTTTTCTACATATCTCCGAAATCTCCAGCGCCCGCATAAGAAACATTCGTGACTTTGTTAGAGAAAACCAAAAGATGGTTCTCAAAGTGCTACGGGTAGACACTGAAAAAGGGCACATCGACTTATCATTGAGGCGTGTCACGAAGAGGGAACGAATTGAAAAAGTCAAATCTTGGAAGAAAGACCGCAAAGGAGTCGCATTGTTGCATGTGGTAGCTGAACGGACGGGTTTGTCAAAAGAAGAAGTGTACCAGAAAGTCGGTGCTGTGCTAGAAAAGAATTATGGCCTCTATGACGGCTTTGAAATAACCCTAAAAGAAGGCACCTCAGCCTTAACCCAATTAAACGTTCCTGAGGACCTTGCCAAGGTTGTATTTCAAGTTGCAGAGGAACGGATCAAAGTTAAGACGGTTAAAGTTTGTGGGCTTCTTGAAGTGCGGTGCCCCCGCCCAAACGGCGTTAAATGTATCCAAGAGGCATTCCGAAATACAAAGAAAACATATGAAAGCAAAAATTCGAGAATCCATTTCAATGTTATCGCAGCTCCAAAGTACCGTGTTGAAGTCACAGCGGATAATTGGAAACAAGCCGAAGAAGTTCTTGATAAGGTAAGCGAGGACGTGGTTACTAACATATTTAATCTAGGCGGATCTGGCGAGTTTAAGCGACTGAAATAGATGACGGAATATCGAAATTAACCCTGCTAGAAAGAGATCATTTAGGCAGAGGTAAATCCGCAGATTAAAAGAGGACCATTGAAAATAGCGCACATTCCCAATTTTCAGCATGGAAGAGTAAGATATTCCTAAGTCTACGGCTGCCGTGCTGAGGCTCGCCCGCACAAGTATCTTGTAGAACCCAACTAGATATACAAACCCTTTTATGTCAGTCCAAAGCTGTCTGGGCAGAGTGCACCTATCATCCTTCAATTAACTAATATAAAAAAAGAGTTATCGATGATTACCTGTTTATGTTAATATGTTGTTCTAGACGTTGCCTCTGGAGACGGCATGTTCCGCTGCTTAAAATTTTCATAGCCTTGCTTTGCTCTTTGAATAAACATTTCTATTTCTTTTAACGCTTCCTGCCTTCCCATACTTTGAGTCCATCCCTCTATTTTTCTCTCGTTAACTCTATCTGCGATGTCGTCTACAACACAATCTTGGAGTCCAGCACTCTTCAATTCATCTTTGAGGTCACCTTTGTCAAAATCCTTCTGAGCACCTTGTACTTCCAAAACAATTAACCTCCCAGAGAAATCAGAATCCAAATTTCTAATTAGATTATAAAAATTTAAAGAAGAGTGATTGCGTCATTGGAGCAACAATTAAAAAACCACGATAGCGTTGACATATCTTCTTTTCTTTCAAAGTGATGATAACAAGATATCAATTGGTGCCTTCATGCAATCAAGACGTACTTGCCTACTTGCCTATTAATGGCGTGAGCCCATCTTTCAGCGATACTGCAGAATTCGTCTAATTCAGGGTCAGGATACAGAGTCTCACTGTCGGGCAACTTGAATTGAACACGCATATTTGCCCCGTTCTTCAGTTTTATTTTAATGCTATCTACGATGAAAGAATCCTTGTCAACAGACGCTTCTTCGATATCCTCTAGTAGCAACTGGTGATATTGCTTCCAAAAGATCAAGAGATAGCCGTTACCCTCTTCAAAAACTAACCGTTTACTAGTTAAAGAGACTCGATTACGGCTGCCCAGCAGATTGTTAGCCATGATGAGGGTTTCTTCATTTTCTAAATTCAACTTCTAAACCTGCTTGTTTGACACCAAATCAGGGCAATAAAAATTTGTAAGTCGCATTCTGCGCAGACAAGGATGGTGTACTTATCCTTTTGCCTATAGCCTCATACCATGCGTCCAAGCTCGAGAAAAAAGGCTCCCTGAATTGTACCTTCAAGCTTTATAGCGCAAAAAAGGCTGGATTTTAAAGAGACGTTGCATTTTAAAATTTTTAAAAGTGGTGGCGGGGGTGGGACTTGAACCCACGAAGGCCTGCGCCAGAGGATCTTAAGTCCTCCTCCATATCTTAGGGGCAATAGGTTAATCTGGCCCTATTTAGACCTGGCTCGGATACCCCGCCACCAGCACCCCGATAAAGTCCAACCTGGCATAGTTAAAGTTTTTTGCATTCCAAGAAGTAAAAACGCAAAAAGTTGCTTACCCTTTTTATTCCCAATAACAAGGGCTAAAAAATGCTGGAGATGAACCGGTTAAAACCCTAAAACTGAGAGCGCCCGGCGCACAACCAACAGACCATAAAAAACTATTGTTGAGGCATTGCTTTTAGCTTCTCGATTTCCTTTGTTAAATGGTCAACTGCTGCTTGCAGCCTCTTCTTTTTGCGTTCCAGTATCTCGATCATTTCGTCTTTTGTGGGTCTGATCAATGGTTCGCCGCAAACTGGGCAACGTGCCATCATCATTTTCCAGCCCATAGGACCCATGGGGGACCCCCCCATCCCCATACCCATTCCCGGCATCATTCCGTGACCGCCCCATGGACCATGACCACCCATTTTTTCCCAATCCAAAAACATTCACCTCCAAAACCATCAAAATACTTCATAAACCATGACGTTTGCTGGTTCACTTATGCTTATGTGGATACAAAACTGAGGTCACAGTGCAGCAATCATTTTTCTGGCTATTACAAGTTAGTTAGGGAATGGCTTTTTTGGTTTGCACCCGCCCTTTGTGGACTCTGATGCTGTGCTCCTGAAGTTGTTTTGGGTCTGCGAACCTTGCAGAGCAGCAGGGGCACTTAAAGGTTTCATATAGCATGGCATCTGAAAAGACATGTTGATTTATAATTCTTTACAACATAGAAAAAATTCTTCTATATAGTTAGGCTGTCTGTCTGTTGGGGATTGCTATCGGCAAATAAATCCTAAAAACCGAGCCCTGCCCAACGGTGCTTTCCACTTCGATTCTGCCCCTATGAGCCTCAACGATCCGTTTGCAGATAGATAACCCGAAACCCATGCCTTTGGCTTTAGTGGTGAACAGGGGTTGGAATATTTTTTGTTTAACCTCTTCAGTTATGCCCAAGCCTGTATCGGCAAAAGTAAAGCATGCCATGTTGCCCTGTGCTTTGCAGCCTATTCTTAATGTTCCTCCGTTGGGCATGGCGTCCACGGCGTTGCAGATTAAGTTGCCAAAGACACGTTTCATGCTGTCAACGTCAACAAGCACTAGGGGTTCATCTTGGGTTTCATCTATTAAGGTGATTCTTTCCGGTGGAGCACAAATCATAAGGCTGCTTACCAACAGGTTTTTTGGGCTTATTTCTTGAAGGTCGAGTCTTATGTCCCTTGAATAGTCCAAGAGGTCGTTTACGATTTTGTCGGAGTATCGAACGTCCTCTTCAATGAGTCGTATCATCTGTTTTTCCTGTTCTGTAGTGTTGGAGGTTGTTTTCCGCTTGAGGTAGAAGGCGGCGTTGGCGATTCCCTGTAGAGGATTGCGGAGGTCGTGGGCTATCATGGTTGCTAATTCGCCGATGGCTGAGAACCGCTGTGCTTTGCGAAGTTTATCGTTGTTCTCCTCTATTTCTTGGAGCATTTTGTTTATGGATTTAGTTAATGATTCAAATTCGTCATTGCCCTTGGTTGGGAGGCGTTCTGAGGGGTTGTTGTGTTGGCTGATTTTTGTGACGGCGCCTGTTAATTTGCTGAGTTTGGAGAGAAACATAAACTCGAGCATGATAAAGATGGTTACGCTGAATACGACACAACTTATCAGCGCTAGCCTGTCAATGTAGTTGAGTGTTATTACGCCTTGAACATAACTGGTCCGCGGGATAGTTGCACCTAGCAAAAATGCGGGTTCACCATTGTAATCTTTGACTATGTTGTAGCCAACGATATAGTTGGTGTTTAATGGCTGAGAAAAAGTCGTGGATTGTAATTCTGGACCAGTCTTTGTTTTATTGTAGGGGTCGATTGACACGGGTAGCTGCAGTGTCCGGGAAATGGAGGATATTTCGTTTGCATCTAGATAATGAGCAATTACCAAGACTTCTCCGCTTGGAGTTCCACTGGTACCCATCGGAATCTGGCTTGACGAGACAATGAGGGGCCCACTCGAGATCACTAGGACTCCGCTTATGGAACTATCAGTCTGCCTTATTATGGGGTTGCTTGCTTGTATTTCGGTCACTAACTCCGCTGGAAGAGGTTCCTGTCGGTAGGTTGTTAAGTTGAAGCCGAATCCTGCTTCGAATTTTCCTGCAGCGTTGTATATCATCAAATAATCAGCGCCCAAATTGGCTAAGGAATTGATAACTTGGGTTGAACCATTAAAGTTGGCGCTTTGTTCTTTTACGAAGTTAGCGGTTCCTGCTTTTTGAGCCCAACTCTCCGCTTTAGTTTGGTATTTCGTTAACTCGTTGTTCCATTCTGTTTGCAGTTGGCCGATTTCGGTGTTGATTTGTGTTTGTTCAAGCTGGGCGGCGCTTCCCAAGATTATGCTTTCAGAAATTACGTGCAGTAAACCGATGAGGCAGAGGGTTGTGGCGATGAAAACAATGACTGTTTTAATCCGTAGCTTCATAGGTAATCAATGCTCGGTCTGGTACAGGGGATTGAATAATCAGAGGGAAGAGGGCAAGGTTCGCTTGGGATATTATGATTAATTTGGATTCAGTGCTGTCTTTTTGCTTTTGTTGCCTGAAAGCGTACACCGCTAATGGGGTTGCTTAGCAGGCTAAAAAGAATATTCTATATATACTATCTTTTTTATTGCGGCTAGTTATATAGGCTGGGGAAGACTTCTGTTTAGCAAGCGCTTGTCTGAGGGCAGTCCCAGTGAAAAATACGCACATAATAATTATCGCCGTAGTGTGCATAGCCGTCGTTTTAGCGGGGGTAGTGGGCGTTCTATATATATCACAGCCAGCCCAGACAATCGCTTTATCGGGTGCAGGTGCAACTTTCCCGGTGCCGCTGTTAACGACGATGATTGATAATTATCATAACCAGCAAAGTCACGTATCCATAACCTATGACGCTGTCGGAAGTGGCAACGGCATTTTGTCACTGCAAAACAAAAGCAGAGACTTCGCTTGTTCCGACGCTCCTCTGAGCGCTTCGGACCGCACAAAAGCGCCCAACGCACTTCATATTCCAGAAACAATAGGCGCTGTAGTAGTTGCCTACAACATCCCCGAGGTCTCTTCAGGTCTGCATCTGAGTGGGAAAGTGCTCGCAGACATTTTCTCAGGAAAAATAATAACCTGGAACGATGAAGCCATCCAGCATCTGAACCCAAACATCACATTGCCCACGCAGAGCATAACCGTGGTTCATCGCCAAGAAGGGTCCGGCACTACCTTCATTTTTACAAGTTATCTCTCTGAAGTCAGCGTAGATTGGAATACTGCAATCGGAAAAGGTAAAACCGTTAATTGGCAAGTTGGGTTGGCGGCTACTGGGAACCCCGGCGTAGCTGAAGTGGTCCAAGCTAACGCTTACGCCGTGGGGTATGTTGAGTTAGCTTATGTCATCGAAAACAACATGACGGCTGCCGCCATCGAAAACCGCCTTGGCAACTGGGTTCTTCCGTCACTTCAATCCACTCAGCTTGCCGCACAGGCGGGTGCTTCAAGTGGTCTTCCCGCGGCGGATAATGACTGGTCAGGAGTCAGCCTCTTAAACACAGCTGACGCGGAGGCTTATCCGATTGTTAGTTTCAGCTATATGATGGTGTATAAGGAGCTTAATGTTGTTTCAGGCATGACAAATGATAAAGCAACTGCTTTAACTGACTTTCTGTGGTGGGTCATCCATGACGGCCAAGATTTGGCGCCAAACCTGGATTATGCTGCTCTCCCCAGCAACGTTGTCGAGGCAAACGAGGCTGCGATACGATCAATCACTTTTAATGGACGACAAGTGTACACGAAATAAGTTTTTGTGCCAGGTTGTGCCAACAAAGAATTTAATCTGATGCATACGCGTTGTCTATTGCAGGTTGAGGAACAGGCTTCACGAAAAAGCACCTGTACAATCCATAAGCAGCTATTAAAGTATCAATCTGAGATAACATCAAAGAAAGGTCTTGGTAAGCACTTCTGGATGAGTACGTGCTAAAACGTGGGGTTTAGACTCAACCTGCAACTCAGTTTTTTTCTTCCTCTCACGATGTTCGTATTTTTTGAGGCTTTGGAGTTTAAATTCACAGTATTTGTTTTGCTCTTTATCGTTCTCAGCGTTGTTTCGCTGTATTCTGTTCTGATTTACTGGTAAGTTATCGCCCAAGTCGCACATTAACTGGGAGTAGAGACAGTTCGGTAGAGCAATAAGGCTTTTCTGCTTGTGGAATCAGCCACAACCAGCCTGCAAACACAGAAACCAGCCGAAACCAAAACACCGCCGCCCACGCAGCCTGCTGGTTGTTGTTGTGTATAGGGGGTCTTCGCCAACAACAACTATAGAAAAAAACAAAAATCGACTTACCCTTAGTTGCGATGGCTTTAAATTAATCAAGCTAGTGTTTACCCGTTTGGTGAGGAGAGCCTGTGAAGCGGTTAGAGACCCCTCTCCCTTCTATCTGGGGTTACTCTGACCGTAGGAGTAGGAACAGACTCACCATTACTCTTACTTCTAAGCGCACCCGTGAAACCAGCGAAAACTCCCTTGTAATCAAACGCCGCAACCAACTCCTTAAAGTTCACCGCCATAAGCGCCAGCAAAGTAAGTAGCGGAATCAACGCGTAATAGTACAGTGGCGTCATAAGCCCAGCGTCAAAGACCATGTGTAGGAACGCTGACCCCATACCTGGGTAGAGTAGCATAATGTTTGTTAAGCCCAAGAATCCCAGGGCACTCAAGAGGGCTGGTTTGAGGTTTCTGCGGTTATACATGACATAGAGCGGGATTGCCAGCAGCCCGAAGCGGGGGTCAAAGAACCCAAACGCAAACGCCAAGCCCGAGAGGACGGGTTTGTTTTGTTTGCCGAAATAGAAACTTAACAGCAGCAGAAACGTCAGGAAAACTTTTGCTTGGCCTTCTCCCCACTGCCAATAGTAACACGAAAAAGGACCCCACTGTGTAGGGAACGGCAACAGCAACGCAACAACCAACACAGCAAAGATTACCGCGGGGTGTTTGCCGTCTAAGAGTTTGTAGATAAAGTATGCCATAAGCGGTAAAAACGCGAATTGGATGATGTCAAAAGCCCACAGTGCCTGCTGATAAGGCAAGGCGAGGAAGGGGGTGGTGATGAGGAGGAAGTTGGGGAGGTACTTGTAGGCTTGGGGATGCGGAGGCGTAAGGGGTTCATTGCCACCTAAAGCGCCCAAACTATAGATTTGCGCGGGAGTGTTCCAGAGGCGGTATGCGCCGACGTAGTATGCTGAAAAGTCTTTGGCTAGTATGTCGCCGTCGGTGGTTATGCCGGGGCTGGGGGTGTATGTTTCGGGGTAGGCGGCTATGGCGGTGGTGGCGTTTAGGGTTATGAGGATGGCTGTGGCGGCTATGAGGATTAGGGTGGTTTTGTTGGTCATTTTTTATCAGCGTGGTGCTGGTTTTCAATGGCGGTTTTATCTTTTATACTTGGTTATGGAAGTGGGAACCGCCGAAGCCTTTACCTGTATTACATTTGTCTTACGTGTGGCAACGCTTTTATTGACTCAACCAACTCCAAACCTTAAAACCAACAAAGGAAACCAAAAAATGTTACACCCCCAAAAACAAAGCAGCGCAAAACGCGCCTCAATAATCGCCATAACCGCAGCCCTCTACACCATATTCTTCTTCCTCTCCTACACCATCACCCTCCCCAACTTCACCCTCCTCTACCTCCCCATAATCCTGCTCGGAGTATTCCCCATTTGGTTCGGATGGAGCGGACTGGTCGGCGCAATGATCGGCGGTTTCGTCGGCGGAGCCTTCGTCGAGGGCTTAGGTTTTCTGGGTATCTTCGAATCCGTAGTTGCGCTCCTAATATACCTCATAAACTGGGTGCTCATCCCCAAGAAAGCCGCTGAAGACGGAAACAAACGCAACCTAACCGCGATGCTGGCTGTCTTAACTGTAAGTTTACTCGCGGGTACAAGCTACATACTCTATCAATACACAGTTCTGCCGCAACTGTTCACTACCGAGATGGCGCTAACCATTTTGGTGCCAACCTTCTTTATCAATCTGCCAATCGTACTTATCGCTTGCCCAGCTCTCATTAAGACACTCTCACCGAAGCTAAGAACATGGGGCATGTACACAGGCAACTTTGCAGAATGGCGCAGCAAAAACAAAAAAACCACCTAACCTCACCCATCCCCTTCTTCTTTTTGCCCTGTCTTTGTAGAAAATTTTTAAATCACATAGGCTCGTTTAAGCAGATGAGCGCTAAACAATGAAATTGCGAATCATAAAATTAACCCCTGAAACCCTAGCTGCAGTATTGCAGGGTAAAACCTCTTTTGCCTCCTACTTGCCCTCTGATTTGGAGTTGCTGGATGCCAAAATGGATTTAGCAGCCAAACAGGTCCAGTTGGTTGTGAGAAGTGACAGTTTCGAGGACGTAGCTGAAGCGATGCCAATCCCCGAACTGCCACTATCCGCAAAAGCAGAAGCCCAGCCTGCCCCTTTGCCTAAGCCAGTAGCTGGTGTGCTCCGAGTTGAGCCTAAATTAGAAACCAGTCCCTCGATTGTCAAGCCGGCTCCGCCGCCTCCGAGCCGTTATGCAGCCAAAATGGAGAACGAATTTAGCCCCGATGAACGGAAACTGCTTAGTTTCACAGTTAAAGACGACTCGGTTATTGTTAAGCCCGTGACTTTTCTTAAGGCTGAGTGGGATGACATAAACGAGACGGTGCGCAGTTTGGGCGGCAGATGGGTGAAGGGCGACATAATCAGCTACTGGGAAATCCCTCTGCAGTAGCTCCATATCTCTTGTTGTGCTCATACAAAAGCCGTCAATAACTTGGGGATGAAGGGTCTAAGAGGACATCACGATTTGTTTAGCGTAGACCCAAAAAATGGGTTGGGTTATTTTTTTGTTGTTTCATTTATTTTGCTATAAACTGCGGCTACTCTGGTTTTTTGGGTTTAATCACTATTTTGACGGAAGCGTCAACAATGTAGTTTGCTTCGCTGTGTTCGACGGAGAATTTCCAGTCTTTAACTTCCACGTTGTTGTCCTTGAAGTAGTTGACCACTGTGTCTTTGAATTCGCTTGCTGCTTGCTTAATTTTAGTCATTCCCTCGTTAGAAAATTCAATATTCTCTGTCATTAAAACCATCCAAGTATAGAACCGTTTTTAAACTATTTAGCCCTTGCTAACTAAATGGTGACATGTTCCCTTCTACTGCTGTCTTAGTTTTCCCGGAAAATGGTTAACGCGCTGAAACGAAAATTCTTTAAACAAGCTACGCACTATTCACAAGCTTAGTGATTAATGATGACTGGAACTGAGAAACCACTAACAAGAGACGCTTTAGTTTCAATGCAAGTTATTGACGCAAAAGGTCGCTTAGTCGGCAAAGTCAAAGACGTTGCGTTCGCCGTTGGAAAAATGGGCATCTCTTTAACAGTGGAACAAGAAGATGGTGATATCCAAAGCATTCCATGGGAAGATATCCAAGCAGCCGCAGACTTCATAGTCCTAAAGCCCGTCGCTGAAAACGCTAATCAGCAGAGTACATATCAACCCCAGCAGCAGCCTGCTCAGGCAGCCGCCCAACCTGCCCAGCAGCAACAGTCGCCGCCGCTTTGTCTAACATGTGGCAAACCTTTAACATGGATTCCCCAGTATCAAAGATGGTATTGCTACAACGACAAAAAATACGCTTAATACCCTTTTTTACTTTGTATTTTTTCTTTCCGTAGGACAGGACTTACGGTTAGTTTCTTCTCAGAGTACTTAGCTGTGCGCTTGTTTTGAGGCTTTGTTACAACAAAAGCCTTTATGTTTTCGGAGTGCATTCTTATCCTAACAATGTGTTCCCCAAACAACGCTGGGGAGCATACTGTTTGTAGAAGGTGCTTTTTAGGATTCTATCAACTATTTGTTCTAAGACCCAACTAGGAAATACTTGGTTTTTGGGGAAAATTCTAGGAGTCGTGGTGATTGCTAGAGGCTAGACCGCAACTCTCCGTTGTGATACCGGCCTACAATGAAGCGGCAAGGATAGAAACCACCTTAAACGCTCTTATGGCTTCAAAACCCCTGCTTTTTGACCGAACATGTGAAGTCCTAGTTGTGATGGATGGATGCACAGACGGCACACCGCAAATCGTTGAAGAACTAATAAGCCAAAACCCCAACGCAGTCGCACTTGTTTTTCCCGCTCGCCTCGGAAAAGGAGGCGCAATCATGGAAGCCCTAAAACGCACCAAAGGCGACGTGATAGCTTTTATCGACGCCGACGGATCCATACCTGCGGCTGAACTTCGTCGGCTGATAGATTTAGCCGACCAGTACGATTTAATTATTGGCT
This sequence comes from Bathyarchaeia archaeon, assembly GCA_050108095.1. Classification (GTDB taxonomy): domain Archaea; phylum Thermoproteota; class Bathyarchaeia; order Bathyarchaeales; family Bathycorpusculaceae; genus Bathycorpusculum. Next base: position 11,469 of record JBNIDO010000032.1, on the reverse strand, counting down.
CGCGGTATGGCAAGGACTCCCGAATAGGAGGCGGGCGACCCCTCAAACGAACGTTTTTGAGCCGATCCTTCAATGTGCTGTCAAGACTAATGTTTTGGAAACTATGGACCATCAGGGATACGCAATGCGGGGTCAAAGTGTTTTCCCGCCGCTTAATTGATGTGATTAAGAACGATTTTTTGATAACTGGTTTTGCCTTCGATGTAAACGTTATCTATTCCTCGATAAGTTTCGGTTTTAAAGTAAAGGAAGTGGGCATTAGCTGGTTCGAAAAAGACGGCAGCAAACTGTCAGGTGGATTCTCAAAGCAATCGTTTCTGATGGTTATTTCGTTGCTCAGGCTAAGGCTTTACTATAGTAGATTTAGGAAAATTTTATATTCCCGCCTATTCGAGAATTTAAGTAGACTGTTTTATCAGTGGTCTAAAGCATGAGCGCACTTTTTGCTTTTTCTTGCCCTCATCTTCTCTTTGTGTTTTATCGGTTTTTTAGGAGACACCCTATTTTTGAGTCAACAACAAAATCTGGTTAAGGGTATTTCTGTTTTAATCCCAACCTACAACCCAAACATCAGCGACATCAGACAGATACTGCTAGCTTTGGCTAATCAGGAGTACCGCAACTTCGAAGTGGTCATCGCCAACGACGGCGCAGACTTCTCGAGCCAAATCGCCGACATCACCCCGCTTGGCGAGGTGCCTTTTCAATACCGAAACAACCCCCAAAGACTCGGCCTCTACTGCTCCATAAAAGAAAACATGAAGTACTGCCAGCACGATAACATCCTTGTTTTGGAGCAAGATATTGTTCCCCTTAGCCCGCAGTATCTGGGGCGGTTGGTTGAACTGCTTCAATCCAGCCCCCTAAGCATCGTAACGTCGAAGCTGGTTATTGACGCTGGGACAGACTTTAAAAAATACGTTTTTTACAAGCGGCGCATCGCGAATTTGGATGTGTTTGACCCCGCAAGCTCCACAGACGAGTTGTCGTCCAATGACGCCGTTGAAGCCGAAATTGCCTTCACAAAAGCTGACCTACTAAACAAACACGTTCTCTCCGAATTGTTCTCAAATGGCTCTTCCAACCCCTTCACAGCCCAAGACATCATCCTGTCCTCCATAGTTCGCAAAAACCAGAAATTAGTCACCAGCAACGCCACAGCCTGCGAAGTCGGCCACCGAGACCCCGCCACCCTCAGCTTCTTCTTAAAAAAAGAGTTCCTCTACGGCAAATCCGTATTCGACGCATGGCGCTACTCTAACCGAAACTGGCTAAAATCAACGGGGTACTTCAAAGAAAAACTCGCTCGCATCCTCTTCCTAACAGTGGAAACGATAGCAATTGTTGCTTTTGGTATTGCGTTTTTGGTTGGGAGTTCTTTGGTGCTTCCGCTGTTGGCGCTGGTTTTAGGGGTGGGCTTGTTCTATACGCAGGCGGTGCTGTTTCGGATTGGGTTCTGGCGGTTTTGGCGGCGAACTCGGAGGTTGGCTGCACTTTTGGAATCTGGGGGCTATGTTGTGTTGTTGGATGTGGCTTATGCTTTGGGTATACTGAGAAGGTTGCTTTAGCCATGGCGTCACACGTTAAAACTGAGGGTGAAACTGCAAAGAGCGCCATTATAACGGTAACCTACAACAAGGTTCCAACCCTAAAAAACTTTGAACAAGCCTCGGAACAAGTGGATTACGTCATAATCTGCGATAACAGTTCTGACCCCTTCGTGATTGGGTACTTGGAGAGGTTCTGCAATAGTCATCCAAAGTTTATTCTACTCAAAAACGGTGAAAACATGGGTATCTCTAAAGCATACAACAAAGCAGTCGCCTTCGCCCATAATCTCGGGGTGTTTTGGCTCTACTTCTTCGACGACGACGCTAACTTTGACGTCGACTGGATACAGAAAGCCCGGAAATGCTGGAGCGAACTAACCCTGCAGGAGATGCCGGTGGGGATTTTGGCGCCCATAATAACCAACGACGAAGGATACTATAACTCAACGCTGGGGTTCACCGAACGCTACTCAGTCATAAGCTCAGTCATCACCTCTGGAGTCTTCACCAATGTGAAAGTTTTCAACCATTGCGGCGGTTATAATCCTAATTTTTTTGTTGATTGGGCAGATTTGGAGTTTAGTCGCAGGGTTAAAGAAAGCGGATACGTGGCCGTGCGCCTCAACGAAGTTTTGATTTTCCAGCCTTTTGGACGCAACCTAAAAAACAGTAGCTTCCGCAACAGACTGGTTAACGGTTACATTAAGTCGACGGCGATGGTTAGCCTAAAGCTAAACAAGTCCAATACACTGTCGACTGTTTACTCCCTTTATTCCCCAGCACGCTACAAGGACCAAAAAGAAAACGCTTTGTGGTCCATGAAACATTCGGGAGTCAAAAACTTGGGCTTTCGGCTCGTCCTAATCCTGATCCACCATTTAGTGTTGCCAAAAATTCTGCGCAAAGAAATACTCTACCCATACCAAAGGTGAAAACAATCAAGCACAGAACCCTCATCCTCCTCTACGTCGCCATAGCTGTTAACTTAGCGTTAGCCCTCCTACCAACCTACGACGCTTTCAACGTTCGATGCTGGGTTTCGCTTGGCAGCATCATAAGTAGCTCAGCGCCCGTGATGGTTAACAACGCGTGGCCCGGTGGATTCTTCTCCTTCATGTTCCTAACCCCCCTCTACCTCACCTACCTCTACTCAGGCTTCAACCTCTACGCCTCAATCGTCGCACTAAAGCTAGTTCTATTCTTCTTCACCCTCCTCACAGCGTTTCTGCTCTACCGCATCACCCAAAAAGTCAAACCTGCCTACGCCGACACCGTCCTGCTCTTCACGCTTCTAAACCCCGCCGTCCTCTATGTCAACTACTTCTGGACACAGGTCGACATTTTACCCGTCTTCTTCTTCACATTAGGCTATGTGCTATTGCGGTATGTGGATTTTGGCGGAAGCAACCTCAAACGGTATGTTGTTGGTTTCTTTCCCATTCTAATAAGCGCCTTCATCTACCGGTATGCCTTGTTGCTCGTTCCCGCGCTTGTATTCTATGATTCGGCTGGTGTGAAACAGAAAGCCTCTGCTATGGCGATTGCGGTTGTGGAAGCCGGAGCCTTGTTCGCAGTTGAGTTTGCTTTCTTTAGGGGTGAGTTGTACAATTATGCGGGTGCGCTCTCAGGCGGCGTGATTAACATGTCGGGGGTGCAGGGGTTCCAGTACTGGATGGGCATTCCCCAGTTGCCCTACCTGCTCTTCTTAGCTGTATTAGGCTTAGCCATACCCCTTCTGCTAAAAAACCTGAAGTACCATGAGCCCGCCGCACTGTTTTTTGTCCTGTTACTGTTCATTTATACGTCTGCCGTGCCTTTAGCAGATTATTTTCTCTGGCTCTACCCCATCGGCGTCTTACTCGCCCTAACCTCCGCTTCAAAGCTTACAATCAACAAGAAGCTGTTATTGACCAGCCTGCCCGTTTTCGTAGGCATATTTTTCATGAGCTTCACAATAGGTAACGGGGTGCAGTCGGGGCTGTTTTATTTTGCTTATCCGCTGCTGCAGTTGGATGTTCCTTTGATGGTGTCTTCGCCACAACTCTATGCGGGTTGGATATTTTTGTTTAACCTCTGCTTGCTGGGCACAGTGGTTGGGGTTTCTTGGTTCTGCCTTGCCCCATACAACCGTGTATCCGACTCTGAAGCATCTCCCAAGCCTTCCAATGCATGGATTACACGCTGGGGTCACGCTTTAACTGCTAAAAAGAAGGCTTTGGTCGCTTTGGCTGTTGTGTTGCTGCTGTTTTTAGGTCTAGGCTTCAACGGCATGCTTTCCCAGCCGGTTGTCGCGTCAAACCAGCAGGTTTTTCCCCTCTACCTTTTCCCCGCAGCCAACAGTTACGATTCATCCCCTATGTCTGGAACTTACTATCTGTCCTGGGCTGGATTAGTAGTGTATAACAATTGGTCACAATCCATCGCCTTTCACCATCCCCTAACCTACCAGGACACAGACCTTAACCTGAGTTTTAATTTGCAAACGGAAAGTTATGGTCGCTTTGAAATGTTAAAAACCGACAATTACACGTTGGGATTAGCTGTGCAGCCGGATTTTGCATCTTCAAACCTCTCAGCAGTGGATCCAGAGTGGCAGAGCGGCGTTGCCCCTCAAAAAGTTAACGCAACCCTCTTTGCCACTGATGTAGACGCTTACAGTATGGGGCCGTCTTCTTTCATAAACTATGGCTTCAATGAATCATCGCAGGACCGGTACTACCTCATAGGGTTTAGGTTCCCAGAAAACAACACACACCAAAACCTACTTTTCCACTTCGCAACCCCTCAAAGCCTAATCCAATATACCGTTTCCAACAACGCCGTATCCCTCTACTACAACAACCTAGCCACACATAACCAGTCATCGGCAGTCATCATCTACAACAACTTTTCAGCCAGCGGATGGAACCTGTTAGCCTTCAAATTTACGGACGATGGCTTCTACTCGTGGGTGAACAATAAGCCGCTGAGTTTAGAGAACCGTTCGCTTGGAGCCGACGTGACGTTGATGGTTGACTCAAACATTTATGGCAACCTTACCTCACCTGTGGCATCCATAACGCAACTGTACTCTGCACTCAACTGGCAACCCAAAACCAGTGTTGAACGTACCTTATTCATCGACAATGGCTCACGAAACATGCAGTCTGTTCCTTTTGACTCAGCCGAAGTCACCCTGTCCTTTCATACCGCCCCAACCTACAGTAAAGTGGAAGTTGAGAATTACTCCTTTACGCTTGAACCAGCAAAAGCCGTTTCGTTTGGAAAACTCAGCGGCGGCGACTACGGTTTCTCGGTTAGGCTCAACTATTTTGAGTTATCCCAAAAAGCCGATGGATACTATTATGTGCCTGTTTACTTTGCTGTGGTTGTGCCTTTGGCTGTAGCGTTGTTGAGTTTACCGCTGATAATTAGGAAACCGGAAAACGCTCATGCTTCACCATAGCCCTAAAAGTCTCCCTGCCCGCATAGTGGAATGTTTCTTTGAGGATTTTTCGGTGCAGCCGCACATAACCGAGCCGCTGAACAAGCATCCTATTCATTGCCAAGGTTTCATTTAATGGCGCTAACACATGGAAGTGGCATCTACATGCGCATCTTAAAGTGAAGACCTCAAATCTTGAAATAATGAAGGGCCAAGCTGCTATCCCCGATATCTTCAACTGTAGAGCATGGTGGTTAACGATGTGGAACTGAACTGTTTTTTGGTCAGGTGCATTGGACTTTGTTGTTCTTCCCCCCGCATGGAGAACTTTTACTGAGGGAACAAACAGGTTTTTGTAGCCTGCCAGCGTCAACCGCCATCCCATGTCTACGTCTTCAAAGTTGAAGTAGAAACTGCCGTCAAAACCTCCGATTCCACGCCAGACATCCTTCCTTAAAGCAAAAAACGCGCCTCTCAAAGATGGCAACTGCTCCAAAACCAACCCATCACGCAAACGGGTAATGTTTCTGTCTGCCGCCCTTATCTTAGCATGGTAAATTCCCTTCAAACAAAGAAGCCAGTCACCCGCTGAGTCGATGATGGCTCGGTCGGAAAACCTCAGAATCAGCGGTTGAACGCTCTGGGCACGGTTGTCCTCCAAATAAGCGAGTAGCGGTGAAATGTCCTCGACGAGTACTATGTCGTCGTCGCAGAAGAAGAGGTTATTTGAGTTTGCAAGGGCTGCTCCGATGTTTCTGCCTAGCGCTAAGCCGGGGTCATGTGCTAAGTCTGCTATTGTTACTTGGCTCATTTTTGGGTTAGTGGCTATGAGGTTTTTAGCGTACTCATCGAAGGGGGCTTCTTGTGTGTGGTTGGTAACTAAAACAACCTCGTACTGTACCCCAATCAGTTCAGTAGATTGGAGAAACCTCTTAAGTTGTGGGTTAGGGAAAACCCTTGGCACCACAATCAAACTCAATCTTGGCTGGGCGGACACATCTTGCTTAGCAACCGTTTTTTTCAAAGCCCTTCCCTCCTTTCTTGATTATGGTCACGCCGTAACCGTAGTACGGTGGCATGTCGATGGCTCTAACGATGAGGTAGCTGATTACGTTGAGCGTGGCTCTGAGGTTTGCTCTCCAAGGAACGTTTTGCAACAATCCTGTGAAGAAAAGTGCTAAGACTCCAACAGTTGGTTCAAGGTCCAATCCCAGAGACTCCGCGAGATTTTCAATTCTTATAATGGCTGTGCTATTGTGTTCCAAATACCACTGCGGCTGATTACGGCTAAGCTTTTCAAAAAGCCGAATTCCGCTCCTCTTTGGATTCTGCTTATGAATTGTGCTGAACGTGAATACGACGCCTATTCTGGCGCATCTCTGGAGTTCTTGCAGAAAGGCTGCCCTGTCAGCGGCATCTATGTGCTCCAACACGTCGCTTGACAGGGTGACATCAAAGGCGCTGTCGGCGAAGGGTAGGTGTCTTCCGTCTGCGATGACTTGGTTGCTGAGTTTGTAAGCGTTGGTTGTTTCAACGTTTGTTATATCGCCGCTGATTTGGTTGATCAAGTAGTTGTTTAGGGTGCCGACTCCTGCTCCGACATCAAGAAGCCTCAACTGGTCTGAGCAGAGTTTTCTTAGGTTTTCTGGGATATAGTGGAACCTCAGTTGCTGGTTAAAATCCAGCATTATGGCGTTTAGTTTGGGGTTTCGACCTAGAATTCCTGGTTTGCTAACGCTCAGAGAAGTCATTGTTTCCGCTCATTTAGGGTTTAGAAAAGAAGCTTTTGATGCAATCTAGTTATAGCAGGCTTGGCTTTATGTAACTTGCGATTTTATGCCTACGCTAAAGAGGGCTTTTTTGTTATTAATTAATTAAAGGGCAAAGGCTATGTTATTTTAGGTATCGATGAGTTTAAGCAAAGCTCGAACTTTCTTTTTTACCCACAAATTAGCAACCATATTAGCCGTAGGCATAGCGGTGCGGCTAGTTCTGATGCCAGTTTCCGCCCACCCCTTTGACATATACGTCTGGTACAACGTGTCTGAGAGCATTCTTAGGAACGGTCCGCTTTTCTTGCAGGGGTTTCCGCCTCTGTGGTACCACTACATGATGGTTCCAGTAGCATACAGCTACAGCGCCCTCTCCACTGTCCTACCTACAGGCACCATAGCAATGTCCAACCTCCCAACTGCACTGAACTTTTACCCATCGTACTCCATTGCCGTCGTCCCAGGCATGCTCTTCGACTTTGTAGTCAAAATCCCCTTCCTAATCTCCGACATTGCGGTCGCAGTCCTCCTCTACAAGACCGTCGAAGAACAAACCCCCAACAAGCACCTCGCATGGGTAGCTGCGGCACTGTGGTTTCTCAACCCTTATGTCATCTGGATTTCCGCGGGCTGGGGCATGTGGGACACCCTGCCAGCGCTGTTCTCGCTTGCCGCATTGTTCTTGCTTGTAAAAAAGCGGTTTGCCTTCTCCGCTGTTTCGCTGAGTTTGGCGGTTGCGCTAAAGCTATACCCAATTATGTTTCTTGTGCCCATAGCGTTTTTCCTCTACAAAACCTATCCAGCAGGTGCACGGTTGAAAAGCTTGGGCAGGTTCATGGGGGTTTTTTCCGCCACTTCGCTGGTGCTGTTTCTGCCCTATTTGGGTGCGGTAGCAAATTTTGTTTCTGACTTCTTTTTACTTCAAAGCGGTGGCACCAATTTCGGTGCAGTCACCCCGCTTGGACCCTATAGTTTTGGCTTAACCTACTGGGCACCCCTGAGCAGACTTCTTCCAGCAACTGGCAGCTTTGAATTTCTTGTTTCCGCCGTGTCGTTGGCGCTTTTTGTGGTGGCTTTGGCCTTGGTGTATTGGTATAGCAGCAAACTCCGCTATGAGCAGCCTCTGCTGGAGCTGAGCGTAACCATGCTTTTCTGCGTCGCCGCATTGTTTTTGACTTATCGTATTGTTTCTGAGCAGTGGTTTGTTTGGGCGCTGCCGTTTCTGATTGTTCTGTTTGCGGTTGGGCGAGTGCGGGGGGCGCTGTTTTGGGCTGCTTCTGGTGTGGCGTTGCTGTTTGCGGTGTTGAATTGTCCGTTGCCGTTTTTCTTTTTGCCCCTTGTCCCTTGGGCGATTGATGGCTTGGTTGGCATGGTGTATGTAGTTTGGTGGCTGGAACCGTTGCGGGTTGCTGGATTGGCGGTCTTGAGTTGCATGTTTTCTTTGTTGTTGCTTTACTTTGTTTGGAAGTTAAGAAAGTAGCAGTTTAACCCGTTTGTTTGCTTCTTGATCTGTATTTGATGGCTTGAAATTCCGTTTTCTGGCGTAAATTTAATAACGGGTATGAAGGGAGTTAATGGCGTGTGACCTATGGATGTTGCTGTCTTACGAGTGATTGCGTGTTACTTTAGGGCCTGCCCCACGGGTACATGCTTCTTTGGGGACAACCCATGACCAGCGCCCTAAACAAGCTCACCTCTTGGCTTAAAAGGCACGTTTGGTTCCTAGCGGCATTCTTCGTTCCCTTGTCGATAAGAAGTATACCTGAAATCCTCTCATGGCCATACCCATTGGGGCTAGATACGCTTAACATGGTCAGCACAATTGAGTCTGGTCGTATTTTACTTTCGGGGCCGTTAACTATTATCCGTTCCCAACTGTTCTATTCACTCGAAACATTGACCTACTGGTTAATCGGCAACATAACCACCGTAATCAAAATTTTCGGCCCCCTGCTCATGGGCTGTGTTGCCCTAATGATGTACCTCTATGCCAGACATGGCTTAGACTGGAATGGTTCCAAATCATTTCTTGTAGCCCTACTCATCGGCACATACTTTGTTACATTACGTAACTCCTGGGACCTCTATGCACAAAGCTTCGCCTTAATTTTCTTCTTCGCAACACTGGTTATTCTAAAGGCTTACCATTCCAAATGGCGGTATCCACTTGCCTTTACGCTAATGATTTTGACCGTGTTTAGCCACCAATTAGTCTCTGTTATAATGATTTTTGTTTTGGGGCTTGAAGCAATCCGTTTGTTAATCAAGGATAACAGAAGAGAAGGTCTCTATCTTTTTGTTTCTTTGTTTTTGGCTGGGTCGTTCTTTCTGTTTAGAACCTACTCTCCAACCACAAGTACAATCGCAATTCCAGCAGCCAATGTTAGCTCCGCATCCACAATCAGCTTTGTTCTCTTTGTCGGCGGCTTACTAGTTTACTGTTATGCCCTGATTTTGCCTCTAGTTGCCCTAGGCTTTCGAGACTTAAAAGATTGGATTCTAAAATATTGGATAGTCTGGTGTGTCATTGCTCCGCTGTTGCTTGCTGTTTTTCCCAGCTTGCCCTTGTATTATTGGAATCGCTGGGTATACCTCCTTGTATATCCTCTGCTGTTCTTTGCAGTCGCAGGATTAGACAAGCTATGGCATTTCCAATCAATGCATAAGAAGAAACTAAAGCGGTTGATTCCAAAGACGGTAGCCATAGCCTATGCGGTGCTTTTGCTGGCGCTATCAGGCTTCTACTTAGCAGCAAACCCAGAAAACCAAATTCCCCTGTTCTCATCAGCCAATCCCTACCTGTCTTTCATTCCTTCCTCAATGCTCCAAAATACCCTTCCCATAAGTGACAATCCGGCCTTGGTGAATTGCTTCAACTGGGTGAACACCCACTCTTCTAATGATTCAGCCGTGGTAATCCATTACGCTTTGTATAATTTAGCCAATATCTATGTACATGGACCCGAAGTGATTCAAGTTAAGCACGATGTCATGATGTCCATCTCTCTGAATAACGAAACCGTCCTAGTGGATGGAATGGTCGGTGCCTCAAGGCAGGCTTTAGCCGCTGGCAATAGCTCAGTCTACACTGTTTGGTGGATAAACGGCGAAGGCTGGTACCAAGTTCCCACATTACCACCTGAGTTTACCCACGTCTACCAGTACGGTCAAATGGCCGTCTACAAGTTCAATTTGACCGAATAACTGGTCAAAAGCTCACTTTTTATTGTTTAATCTGCCAAAAGTCGCCTGTCAAGTTGCGGGTAGTTCTAGCCTAATTCTGCTGTTTTACCACAAGACTTTTTAGGCTTTAAATAAGGATAGATGGTTTAACTGGGTGTACGTTTCACGCTAAAAAAGAACTCTCAAAAAAACCCTTGTAGTATACTCAATAGAGTACAATTGACCAAACTGAAGACCAAAGCCATACGCGCTGGCGTATGGTTCAAAGCTTTGCCACGGATTGACCGAGTGCTTGTTGATTTAACGATAAAAGTAGCAGAAAGCATCCGCAGTGCATACCTCGCTAAAAGCATAATTGCAGTCGTGGGTAAACTCGAAGGGTTATTAGAAAGCAGATTCGTTCGATTAGCACGAACGATAGGCTGCTCTCTTGCAAAACAAATCAGTGCCATAGCTCAAAAGCTAGGCAATGCCTCTGCTAAAGGATGGGCGACTGATAGGTCATTTGCTCTATACTTGGTTGTAATGCATGCAAACAAGTGACTTCCTAAACAAACTACCGGGTACTTTCCTTTTTGCCTAAGTCAAAGAATGTCTTAGTTACGGGCGGGGCAGGCTTTATCGGAAGCCATGTTGTTGACCGTTTGGTAAACGAAGGATATAACGTCAGAGTTATAGATAATCTCTCCACTGGCAAACTGGAAAATATTCAGAGACACATAGATTGCGGTTCAGTGGATTTTGTTAACGCTGATATCCGCGATGGCAAGGCTGTTGAAAAGAGCGTCGAGAACGTTGATATCGTCGTTCATCTGGCAGCTTTAGTTAGTGTTCCACTATCGGTGGAAAACCCCGATTTAACATTCGACATTAATTTGCTTGGAACTTTGAATTTACTTCGAGCAAGCGCAAACAAAAATATCGACCGGTTTGTGTTCATTTCAAGTTGCGCCGTATGCGGCAACCCCCAAACCTTACCTGTCAGCGAAAAAACAACCACAAACCCCTTATCACCCTACGCAGAGTCAAAGCTTGTTGGCGAAAATTACTGTCTGGGTTTCCACGCGCGACAACTTTTACCCTCAGTCGTCTTGCGTTTCTTCAACGTTTACGGCTCGCGACAGGGCATGAACGACTACAGCGGAGTAATAACACGCTTTATAGAACGCATAAAAAACAAAGAACCACTAGTAATCTATGGCGACGGCTTGCAAACCAGAGATTTCGTCAACGTCAAAGATGTTGCAGACGCTGTTTTTACTTCAGCAACCGGTGAGGGCATTGAAGGCGAAGTTTTTAATGTTGGCACAGGCAACGCAGTCACAATAAACGAATTAGCTACAACACTCTTAGAGTTATCTGGTTCAAACCTTGAAATTAAACATGAAAACCCCCGTAGCGGAGACATTAAAGACAGCTATGCAGATATTTCAAAGGCTAAAAGGTTATTAGGCTTCAAGCCTAAGGTTACTCTAAAACGTGGCTTACAAGCATTGCTTGAAGAAGAACTGATGAGCTAATGGTTGAACTTCAAGAAACA
>JBNIDO010000031.1:0-26183 GCA_050108095.1 Bathyarchaeia archaeon | reverse complement strand
TTAAAATCGCTTGTTAAGGCTAGTAATTCAAAGTTTGTATGCAACTGGTCAATGCGTTCCTCTATTCGCATAACTTCCTCAGCTAACTCTTTGCTGTTTAGCATCAACGCTGAGTAAGCTAGATCCATCATCAATTCAGAAGTGTCTTTTAACTCAACAAATCTTGAGACAATTTCTTCGAATTTAGCGCGTTTCTCAGTATCAAGGGTGGTCAGTGTGCCCTCAGCTAGGTCTTTGAATTCTTCGATGCCTGAGGGTGCCCCACGTGTGATAAGGGTATCTCCTTCGTAGACTCTTTCGTTTTCTTTGGGGTTTAGAATCCAATCGTAGTTTCTGCGGATGGCAATGATGTCCACGCCCATTTCAGTTGCAAGGTGAAGTTCGCCGATTTTTTTTTCGATTAAGGTAGAGTAAGGTTTAACGGTGACTTTTATTAGGCGCTCTTCAACTTTTTCAAAGATTCTGCCCACTATGGGGTGGATGCCTATGTTGTGGATTACTATGGCCGCTATGTCTGCTGCTGCATCAGAAATCTTGTCCGCTGATGCCGCTACGGTTGAGACACCGATTAGTTGCTCTGCGTCTCTGGGGTCTCTGGCCGCAACCATAATTTCCATGTCAAGAAGATACGCTAAATTGTCAACTCTATCCTCTAGTGCCAGCACATCCTCAGCTAAGTCTTTGTCGTTGTATAATGCTGAGGAATAGGCTAAATCGATCATTAACTCGGAGAGGTTCTTCATTTCTAAGAGGAGTTCTCTGACGGAGATGGGCTTGTACTCTAATTTCTCGAATTTATGCAATGTTAAAGGAGCGCTCCACAGAAGTATTCCTTATTCTAGCATATTTTAGTTATGCCTCAATGCACGAGTAAGAGCAACGTTATAAACAACGCCATGGTTGTGAGGGCATCAGCAACACAGCTCCCCACTGGTATCACGAAATTGTCCGGGTCTAAGCCACGTTTAAACGTTAAAATGGCTTGGCCAAAAGAAAAGACCGCTATGGCAGAAAACGCAATAACATTTGAAATTACCAATATAACCATGATGGTGGCTAATCCGTTGAGCGTGAACAAGCCGTTTATTGCAAGCGACAACACGCCCACCACAACAAACAAAACCAGTGTGCTAGCCCAAGCGCTCAAAATATTTTTTGCATGATACTTAATGGAGCTAAAGCTAGGTGAGAGCACTCCTAGAGTCAGCTTAACAGTGGCCGCTGATCCTACAACTAAACCCGCATCGCCTATCATGTCAATCAAAGGTGGGTAAATGGTGTAGATTTCTCGGTTGCCGCCCGCTAGGTCACTTATGCCCTTAAACAGCGTGCCGGTTATGTTTACGGTGAAAGCGATAAGAAGCATAGTGGGGAGGGATTCTCTTAGGATTCGGTGGAACTCTTTTTCTTTGATGTTTTGGGGTAAGATGAACAAGACCAAAAAGACGTTGATTAACCCAAAGAGTACGATTGCCCATTGCCAACCAGTGGAGAAATAGATTCTTAATACAGCGATGTAGAGGAAAGTTATTGCGATGTTAGCTAGGGTGGAGACAGCAGGGTAAACGATGGTGTCGGGGTCTAAACTGCGTTTGAAAGAGAAGAAGGTAAACCAAACAGTCATTAGGGCAACTAAGAGCCCTAGAGAAAGGGTCGCTACCATAACGGTGAGGATAGCGGCGAAATCGGAGAGTGCCGCACCCCAAAACAGGGTTCCGAAGAGCATCGCGATGACGCTAATCGTTGCGCTAGTGGCTAGGGTTAAAACAATCATGGCTGCGATGAGTTTGTAGAAGGATTTGGTGTTGCCTAAAAATCTGGGGTAGATTGTGCCCAAATGCAGGGCCGTACTTAGGCGACCTGTTAGCAACCCGGTTATGACACCTTTTACGCTAATCACGGCGGGGTAGAGTGCTATGGCCCAAGGTGTAAAATGGAAAAGCCCCAGTTGCAGGGCAATCATGAAACCTGCGATTAAGCTGCCTATGTCAAAGATGCATGCTAGCGAAGTCTCTTTAAACATGCCAGAGAAACTTTGTGATATGCCAGCATGTGCTATGCCAGAGGCCCCCTTGCCTTGGCTTTTTCTGCGTTAAGAACAAAAGGCACAGTTGTGGGATAGTTGTGAATTTGAATAGTTGCCGCTATACCCGCCATTGACTTATGAGCTGTGTGGACTTCCATCATAGTTTTCGCCCTGCCCTGTTTGGCGGTCCACAGTCACTTTACACGAGCGCCGTTTTAGCGGTCTGCCATGCCTGTTTAACTGCCAGTTGAAGTTTTTGGAAGAGACCTTTGGCTTAAATAGTTTTTCGGTTGATAAACACACCATGGGTCTTCAACTAAGTAATCACTCTTCTGTTCCGCTGGAACATGGAGGTCGCCGCAGTAATCGATGAAGTCGCTTGAGAGTCCATAAGCTCGGGCTCGGCAACCGCCGCATACATGTTTGTATTCACAGGCGCCGCATTTACCTTTGAGGCAGTCGAGGTTGCGGAGGTTCTTGAAGACCTCTGAGTTGAACCAGATGTCTTTGAAGCTTTGTTCGCGAATGTTGCCCAGTTTGATTGGCAGATACGGGCAGGGTGTTACGTCGCCGTTGGGGTAGATGCGACAGTAGTGTAAGCCTGCGATGCAGCCTCTTATCCACTGCCTCATATCCAACCCCATACCCTTAGCGATACGCATAAACTGTGGCGCACAGGAAGGTCGCACATTCAACCTGTGGCGATGCACCTTGCTGAAGGTGTTGGTTATCATTTCCTCGTATTTTTGAGGCGAAATATCTGTTAGTTTTTTGCCACGCCCCGTGGGAACCAAGAAGAAGAGATGGAAGTTTTCCACTCCGATGGATTCTGCCAATGTCATGATGCCGTCGATTTGGTCATAGTTATCATGGGTCAGTGTCGTATTGACTTGGACGAGCACGTTGTTTTTGCGAAGCGCCTTGCATGCGTTGACCGCTCTCTCCCATGCGCCCTCGACTCCTCGGAACTCGTCGTGCTGAGCTGGAATGTTTGAATCCAAACTGATCGAGACAGTGGCTATCCCTGCTTTCTTGAGTTTCCTAGCGACAGCGTCATCGATTAAGTAGCCGCTGCTTCCCAACCCCATCTTTAACCCTTTAGCTGAACCATACTCGATAAGCTCAAAAATGTCCGGACGCAGAAGCGGTTCGCCACCGCTAAGAACCAGCAGCGGTCTGCTGACCTCATAAATCTGGTCCATGAGTTGTTTGCCTTCTTTGGTGGTGAGTTCGTTGGTGAGTTTTTTGTCGGTGGCGTTGATGTAGCAGTGGCTGCATTTCATGTTGCATTCGCGGGTAACGTTCCACGACATGATTAAGGGAACAAACCGTTGGGTTTGGTCTGCTTGGGGAGAATAAGCCAGTTTTAAGTAGTACTCGCATATGCCCTCTTTCGCCATGACTTTAGGTTGCCACAGCGTAAACGGGAAAGGCAAAACCGTGTCGAGCATGGCTTTGGCGTGGGCAAAACAGAAGTGCTTGCAGAACAAAGCGGAAACCTTGGGGTCGACACCGTATTTTTCTTCTGCAACTTTGTGGCTGCCGTGGATGGGGCAGTTGAGGAACTCCATGTTGCCGTCGAGTTTTTCTCCGCTCATGTTCATGTTGATGTAGTGGTCGCTTAGCATCACGGACTGCAGTTTTTCCCGTCGCATACCCACTTTTAGGGTTACGTCAAGCGCGATGTCAACGGTTTCCTGCCCGAAGACATCTTGCACCCGCTCCATGGCAGCTTCCACTTTCTCGTATCCAAAGGATTTGACGAGTTCAGTTAAGACAAGTAAGCCTTTGATGGTTTCGTATTCCTGGATGAGCCTCATGAGTATGACTTGTTCTGACCATTCCCCGAACAACTTCTCCAATGCCACGCTGGCTTTGGCGTCTCCGCGGCTTAGTTGGGCTTCGACTTGTCTTTGTTTTTGTTTTAGCTCTATGAAGAGACTGATTTTTTCTTGGCTGTCTAGGTATTTGAGTGAGGCTATTTTTTTTGCGTCAAAGTTTAGAACCATGAATTCCTTGAGGAGTTCTTGGGCGTCACAGTAGAATTCACCGTACATTCTGTTTAGGTGTGTGGATACTTTGGGTAACTCTACTTTTAACGTTTTGAGAAGAACCTTTGTTTCTGACTCCATCTTTGTAACCATAGCCATGTGGTAGAGCAGTGAACCCGCCATGCCTGGGTCAGCCTGTTTTCCGCCCATGACGCCGTTGAAAATTTGGTTGACCAGTTTTAAAGCTGAATCAAAATCTTCTTTTTCAACAGCGCATAGCGCTTGGTCTAGTTTGGCTTTGCGCTCGATTAAGAGTTGAGCCCATTTATGGCAGTGCCTAACGTCATAGTTTGTTATATTACTCCACACCCTACATCCATATGGATTCAATTTTGACATTAAAAAACACTAGCGATAATAAACTGCTAACTACCGATGTTTCTTATGTATCAGCGTATGCTTCCGATATGCTAATTAACCCAAAAACCAACATAGCCCCATTAAGGGGAGAACCTATGGATTTAGATCCAAACATAATTAACCTGCTTCTTGCTTTAGTCGGTTTCATCATCATGTTCGCTTATCTTGGGGTAATAGGCATTAACAAACCCCGCGGTATGAGCATGAAAACATGGTGCGGTGGCTACCTTGCCATGGCAATAGTTTTTGACGTATTAGCCATCGTCGGCATGGTTTTTGGCTACACTTGGTTAACGTACCTGCTTGTTGGTTTAGCGGCAGGTGCATCAACTGGGTTAGGGCTGCATGTTTGGCACCACATCACCGAAGAAGGCGAACACGACGAACATGCCTCCATTATGGGCATGTAAGCCTTTTCCTCTACCTTTTTTCTTCCTCAACCAAATCATTTAGTAAAGTCATGTAATCTCTGAGTTGACAAAGAATCAAAAAGTTCTCTCTCACATACTCCTTGCCGCTTGCACCCATCTTAGCCGCCATATCCCTGTTTTTGAGCAGGTTTATCGTTCGTTCAGCCGCCTGCTCCACCGTATCCACCAAATAACCGTTTTCACCATCGATTATCTGCAACGGAATCCCGCCGACCCTCCGTCCCACTACCGGTACTCCTTTCCAAAGCGCCTCCGCTACAGTTAAGCCGAAACCCTCGCGGGTCGACATCTGTAGCACCACTTGAGATGCACGTTGAAACGCGTTGACTTCATGTTCTCTTACGCCTTTTAGGTCGGTGAGGAAGTGGATGTCTGGGTCTTCGCCTGCGTGTCGAGCTGTTTTTTCTAGGTAAATCCAACCTTCTGGATCGTCAGTAGCCATTCCCGCGATAAGCAGTAACTGTACGTTGGGGATTTGTTTTTTCACGATTCTGTAGACGTCTATGCAGCCGGAGGGGTCTTTCCATGGGTCAAAGCGGCCGACTTGTGTGATTATGGGTCGATCAGCTTTTATTTCATAGCGAGAGAGAACCTCTATGACTTCTGCGTCGGTTAATTCTCGGTTTTTCTCGCTTAGCGGATTAATTGAGGGCGGTCGGATTGCAAGGGTTGGAACGGTTAAGCTTGGAACAACGTATTGTTTTGCCGTGAAGACTGCAGCGTCATAGCGGCTTATGTAGGGTTCTAGGAAACCCCAGACTGAAAGGTTAGGCGTCGATAAATCCACGTGGCACCGCCATACCCACTTGTTGTTTTTGTTGGGGTAAAACTGGATTAGCGCGGCGGGTTGAGCATCATGCACCATAACGAAGTCGGTGTCGAGGATTGAGAGTTCACTGTTCATCTTGTTGTATTCGAGGTAGGTTTTTTCATCCTCTTTGGTCAAGGGCACGTTCATGCCTTGGAGGGCGTTGTGGATTTTTTTTGTTACCGTAAAAAAGTCTACGCCGCCTTTGATTACTTCCCAATGCACATCCATCCCCGCATCCCGCATCAAAGGCACTAAGCTATGGAGGATTTCTGCGACTCCCCCGCCAAAAGCCGTCGAATTAACATGAGTTATTGATTTACCCCTCAGTTTGTCGCCGAGCGCCCGCACACATTGGATTTGGTCGTCTTTAACGATGCCTTCATAATCTTTAAGCTCAATTTTCCTAGACAACTCAACCCTTAACATACAAAAACCCCAAAAAACGTTTCCACAGAAGTTAGGGACAAGTATTATTTAGTTCGCCTCTAATAATAAGTTGTTGGAGTTTTAACCGTTAGACACTAAGGCAACCCTTGTGTTGCGTAATGCTGGTTTTGTGTTTGGTTAAAGCCTGATTTTGAGGTTATGCCGTTTGTATGTAGGTGCTGATTACCAAGACGGTACATGCCGTTTTACAGTGTGGGCTCCAAACAGCAGTCGCCTCACCCTCTACTTGACAGGGGAAAAACAGCATTTGTCGATGGATAAAGCTGGAGGCGGCTACTGGACCTACACCGTTGAGGGCTTAGAACCCGGAACCACCTACAAGTACGCCTTAGACGGCAAAGAACCGACACCTGACCCCGCCTCGCATTATCAGCCAGACAGCGTTTTTGGACCCTCAGAAGTCATCGACCACGACGAGTATCGCTGGATAGACCGCGGCTGGAAAGGCTTGGACCTAAAAGATTTGCTTTTCTACGAGGTACATATTGGAACTTTCACATCCGAAGGCACCCTCAAAGCCATTATACCACGCATAAGGGAACTGCAGGAGTTCGGCATAAACGCCGTTGAACTTATGCCAGTCACCCAGTTTTCGGGTTCACGGAACTGGGGGTATGACGGGGTGTTCCCCTTTGCGTTACAGAACAGTTACGGGCGACCCGACGACCTCAAAGCTTTGGTTGACGAATGCCACCGCTTGGGCGTCTGCCTTTTTTTGGATTTTGTCTACAACCATCTTGGACCCGAAGGCAACTGCCTAAACGAGTACGGCCCCTACTTTCCAAGCACAAGCATAGGTCCCTGGGGAGCCAACGTGAACCTGGATGGACCCCAAAACGACGGCGTCCGAAACTACTTCTTAGAAAACACCATCCACTGGCTCAACCACTACCACATCGACGGCATAAGACTCGACGCCGTCTTCTCCATGCATGACACCAGCCCAACCCATTTCTTCAAAGAATTAAACACTAAAATGCGCTCCTTCGAAGAAAATAGCGGCAGAAAAGTCCATCTGATCGCAGAAAGCGGCTACAACATTCCAAAGATGCTAACTCCAATCGAGAAGGGGGGATACGGCTTTGACGGGCAGTGGCTTGAGGATTTTCAGCATTCAGTCTTTGCACTCATAACAGGCGAGCGTGAAGGCTACTACCATAATTACGGTAGCATAAACGACCTATCCGAAGTCCTAACCGAAGGATATGTCTACGTGGGCGACGAACATGAGTACAGGCGACGCCTCCCCGAAGAGTCATACCGTTTGATACCGACTGGCAAACTGGTAGTTTTCAGCCAGAACCACGACCAAATAGGCAACCGACTAAACGGCGACCGCTTAACTGTGATATCGGGCTTCGAGGCTGGCAAACTGGCGGCAGGCATAGTCTTGTTGTTGTCGTATGTGCCTTTACTGTTCATGGGTGAAGACTACGGGGAAACGGCGCCCTTTCTTTTCTTCGCCGATTACCAAAGCAAAGAACTAAACGACGCCGTACGAGCGGGCAGGAAAAAAGAGTTTGCGAATTTTCATTGGAGCGGTGAAGTCCCCGACCCACAGAGCCCAGATACTTTTGAGAGGTCAAAACTTAACTGGCAGCAACGTTACAGTGGCAGGGGCCAAAGAATAGCCGCCTATTACCACGCCCTAATAAAACTTAGAAAACAGCACTCCATTTTCCAAGCGGATACCGACCGCAGAATAAAGCATATCACCACACAGGAAAACATTCTGTTTATCCATAAGCAGCAGGGAGCTTCAGAGGCTGCAGTAATCGCGAACTTTTCTAAGGAACCCGCCAACTATACTTTCCCTTTTGAAGACGGCACATACACAAGAGTCCTTGATTCAGCAGACCCCGCTTGGGCGGGTCCAGGCTCCACACTTCCCGCTTCAGCGGTCAAAGGTGACAGCCACAAAATAGGCGGCTTCAACTTAGCCGTGTTCTTCAAAGAGCCAAACGGGGGAAAACTGCTTGGCTGAGCACTACATCTGCATCCACGGTCACTTCTATCAGCCGCCCCGAGAGAACCCTTGGCTTGAAGAAGTTGAATTCCAAGAGTCTGCCCAGCCCTACCACGACTGGAATGAGCGAGTGACGGCTGAGTGCTATGCGCCAAACGCTGTTTCCCGTGTTATGGATTCCCAGTGGCGAATCATCGGCTTAATCAACAATTACTCCCGCATCAACTTCAACTTTGGACCTACATTGATGTCTTGGCTTGACAGGCATAAACCTGAGGTTTATCACTCGATTCTTAACGCTGACAAGGAAAGTATGCAGAACTTTTCAGGGCACGGTTCCGCCATCGCGCAGGTGTACAATCACATGATTATGCCCCTAGCTAACCGCAGAGACAAAGAAACGCAGGTGAAATGGGCTATACGGGATTTTGAGGTGAGGTTTGGGCGGTTCCCCGAGGGTATGTGGCTGCCTGAGACAGCGGTCGATACAGAATCGCTTGAGGTTCTATCAGAAAACGGCATCAAATTCACTATCCTCTCACCTATCCAAGCTTCAAAAACCCGCAAGATCGGCGAGGAAGCATGGGTTGATGTCTCAAATAGTAAAATCGAGCCAAGACGCGTCTACCAATGCAATTTACCTTCAGGAAAAAAGATCAGCCTGTTCTTTTTTGATAAAAAAACAGCCAGCGACATCGCATTTGGCAACCTCCTCGAAAACGGCGAAGCATTCGCTAAACGTTTAATCGATGCCCTAAACGGCGACGGCGCAGAACCCCAGTTGGAGAGTGTGGCAAGCGACGGCGAACTCTATGGCCACCATCACCCCCACGGCGACATGACACTGGCATACTGCATCTACTACATCGCTGCAAACGAAGCTAGTGCGTTGGCTAATTACTCTGAGTTTCTGGAGCAATATCCTCCTCAATATGAGGTGCAGATTGTTGAGAATACGTCTTGGAGCTGTATGCATGGTGTTGAGCGTTGGAGACGCGACTGCGGCGACAACATGGGTCATGTGGGCTGGAATCAGAAGTGGCGTAAACCCTTACGTGAAGCCATGGATTGGTTGCGCGATACCTTGGCTCCCCGTTTTGAGGCGGAAGCCGCCAAGTACCTCAAAGACCCATGGGGGGCACGTAACGATTACATAGGGGTGATTTTGAATCGGTCCCGTGAAAACATCGAAGCTTTTCTAGCTGAACATGCAAAAAAACAGTTGACTGACGACGAAAAACGCCGAGTTGTTAAGATGCTTGAGATGCAACGTCACGCCATGCTCATGTACACTAGTTGCGGATGGTTTTTCGATGAAATCTCAGGCATCGAAGCGGTACAGGTTATGATGTATGCGGCGCGGGTCATGCAACTGGCAGATGACCTCTTCGACTTAAACCTCGAAGACCAATACACCCACATCTTAGAGCAGGCACCAAGCAACATAGCGGAATTCCAGAACGGCGCAAAAATCTACGACTTATTCGTTAAGCCAGCAATCGTGGATTTCGCGAGAATCAGTGCGCAGACGACGATGAGGGAGCTTTTCGCCGAAGACATAAAGTCTGCCCCCATAACTCCAAAGATGCCCAACTGCTCCTACACAACAACAATGGACAGTGTGGAGAAGCGTGATGACGGAAAGTTTAGGCTCATAGTTAACCGTTGCACAGTATCTTCTTCTACTACTCTTGATGAGGCAACCTTTAGTTGCGCAGCAATCTGGTTGGGAGACCACAACGTCACCTGCGGCGCAACTCGTGACATGCAGAAACATACTTTCAACTTGATGCGGGAAAAGTTAATCACACGCTTCGAGAACGGCCAAATAAACGAGATAATCGTTGCACTATCAAAGTATTTTGGGCATAACTATTCGCTAAAAGACCTCTTCAAAGACGACCAACACTACATCCTCGAATACATAGTTGCGGACGGTTTAAGAAAAGCAAAGGAACTCTACGAAATAATTTATCGTGAAAGCTCCGCCATGCTCCGGTTCATGAAGCAGAACAATATTCCCCCTCCTAGGCCTCTGCAGTCTGCAGCGGAAACAGTGCTTAACATGCAGATGGCTGAGTTGCTTTTAGCTAAACCCACGGACTTAGAGAAACTCCGTAAAGTCATAGATGACTCAAAAAGCCTCTCAGTGTCACTAGACTACAAACTCCTGCCTTACTTGGCTAGCCAGAAAATAACCTCTGAATTCGTCAATTTCTCTAACTCCCCCGAGGACCTTGAAGTCATAAACACGATTGTAGCGTTGATCCGTATGGTTGCGGAGTTGCATTTTGAACTTGACCTGTGGGAATCTCAGAATATAGCTTTTAAAATCGCTCAAAACCAATATCAAGTGTTCAAACTAAGAAAAGACGAGTTTTCAGCGGCATGGGTTACCGCCTTCTGGGAGCTTTGCAATTTAATCGGGATACGGTTGGCTTAAAATTTGAATGTGCCTACAGCAACCTACCGAGTGCAACTCAACAAGAACTTTGCTTTTAGCGACCTCAAAGCCGTCTTGCCCTACCTCAAAGCACTCGGGGTTTCCCACATCTATGCCTCTCCTATTTTTCAAGCTAAAAAAGGTAGCTTCCACGGCTATGACGTAGTGGACCCAACCGTAATCAACCAAGAGTTAGGCAGCAAAGAAGGCTTCGAAGACCTCGCCAGAGAAGTGCACCGCTACGGTTTGGGGTTGCTCCAAGACATCGTTCCCAACCACGCCTCCTATTCACTGGAAAACAGGCGCATCTACGATGTACTCCAAAACGGCGCGGACTCGCGTTACGGAGGCTTTTTTGATGTAGACTGGAAGTATCCCAGCAAAAAACTGCGCGGCAAACTACTAGTACCCTTTCTTAGCGAGCCAATCCACCGTAGCATAAGCGAAGGCAAACTAACGCTGGTCTACAACGGTGACTTCAAAGTAAAATATAACGGTCTCGAGTTTCCCCTAAGTGCAGAAACCGCACAGCAACTTCAAAGCATAGGCGTAACCGTAGCCATCCAAGAATACAACAGAAACCCCACGCTACTCAAACAACTCCTCTCTAAACAACACTATTGCCTTGCATACTGGAAAACAGCTTTAGAACGCATCAACTACCGCCGCTTCTTCGACATTCTAGACCTAATCGGCGTTCGAGTGGAAAACCTCTGGGTTTTTGAGGAATTACACAGCTTGATTTTTAATCTGGTGCAGAGAGGCTTGTTTTCTGGGTTAAGAGTCGACCACATCGACGGCCTCTACGACCCCGAGACGTACCTGCAGCAACTCCGCAAACATTGCCCAGACACGTACTTGCTGGTAGAAAAAATCTTGACGGGAGACGAAGAGCTTTCCTCCTGGCCAGTCCAAGGCACAACTGGATACGAGTTTCTCGACCGCCTCAACAAGCTTTTCGTTTTAGGCTCGTCTCAACCAGAATTCGACGCCCTATACCGCTACTTCACGGGCAACACCCAATCTTTTGGAAAACAACTCTACGAAGCCAAAAAAACCGTATTAGAAACAGTTTTTCTGGGGGACACAAGGAACCTTGCTTGGCTCTTTAGCGTTGCACTGCAGAAAACTGGTTATCCCGGCAGGTTCGACTTGGATGGTTTGGTGGCGGCTGTGGTTGAATTGATGGCTAACTTCCCAGTCTACCGCTCCTACATCGATGGGCAACAGAGAAGCAGCGCCAGCTTTAGGGCAGCGCTTGAAGTAGCTGAAAGCTGCAATCCCCATTTAGCCGGTGAATTTAATGCTATAGCTTACTTGCTAAGAAAAGCCCAAACCTCCCCAGAGGCACTCCATGCTTTGATGCGTTTCCAGCAGTTCACCGGAGCTGTCATGGCAAAGGGTTTCGAAGACACTGTACTCTACCGTTATACGCGGCTGCTTTCACTCAACGAAGTCGGCTCAAACCCCACCCAATTCGGCATAACCAAACAGCGATTCTACGCGTTTATCCAGCAAAGGCATCAAAAGTGGCCTCTGACACTAAACGCCTCCAGCACGCATGACACTAAACGGGGCGAAGACATCCATGCAAGGCTAAACGTGCTAAGCGAGTTGCCGGCTGAATTCCGCTCTTTCTTGGAGCAAATCCGAAAGGTTGCCCCAAAAAAGAGGCAAGTTGGCAGTGCGTTTGCTCCTGATGGCAACGAGGAATTCTGCCTCTCCCAAACCCTCTTAGGCGCCTACCCATGGAGCCAAACCGAGCAAGGAACGTTTCCCGAACGCATCAGCCTGTATATGCTTAAGGCGCTGCGGGAAGCCAAAGTCCACACCAACTGGATAACGCCAAACCTGCCCTATGAAGAAGCAGTCGCAGCCTATACGGCTGAACTTCTCGATAGCCAAACTTTCAAGGAAGCCTTCCTGCCCTTCCAAGAAAAAATCGCCTACTACGGCGCATACAACAGCCTCTCCCAAACCCTCCTCAAAATCACCTGCCCCGGTGTCCCCGACTTCTACCAGGGCAGCGAACTCTGGAACTTAAGCCTCGTAGACCCCGACAACCGCGGCAACGTTGACTATACTTTGAGGCAGAGGTTGCTGCAGGAAGTTCTGCAGCTGAGGCCACGACGTTCGCCTGAGCTTCTAAGCAACTTAAGCGATGGAAAAATCAAGCTTTACCTCATCTACAAGGCGCTTAAGTTCCGAGGCAGGCATAAGCGGCTGTTTGAAGAAGGCGCGTTCCTTCCGCTGGATGTCAAGGGCATGTATGCGGAGAATGTGGTTGCTTTCTGCAGAAAAACGCAGGCTGCCTACGTCCTTGTCGTTGTGCCCCGTTTTCTAGCAGGGCTGCTTGAACCTGAAGCGGCTTGGAGCAGTATCGATTGGGCAGACACCTACATTTCCTTGCCCCCGAATGCACCAGCAAAATGGACCGACGCCTTCACCGGCAGAACAGTACAAACCAGTACTGGTCAGCTATTTCTGTATGAGGTCTTGGATGTTTTTCCTGTAGCGTTACTGGGAGGTGAAGGCATTGGCTAGCCAGAAACGCGCCAGCGGCATCCTATTGCACGTTACATCTTTGCCTTCAACATCAGGCATCGGCGACCTGGGACCCCAAAGCTACCAGTTTGTAGATTTACTCGCTAGCATAAACCAGCATTACTGGAGTATTCTGCCGCTTGGACCCACCCGCTGGGAAGACGGAAACTCTCCATACCAGACCAGTTCCGCCTACGCAGGCAACTCGCTCCTAATCAGCCCTGAAAAACTGGTTGAGGCTGGTTTGCTGCCAAAAACATCGGTTAAAGCCATCACGACCCAGAGCAAAATAAACTTCAAAGAAGTATATGCGACCAAAAAAGCCCTCTTAAAAGACGCCTACCATCAATTCAAAGCATCTGGCAGCCAAAAGTCAGAGTTCGAAGCTTTCTGCAGCCAAAACGGCGGCTGGCTAGAAGACTACGCCCTCTACACCACCCTAAGACAGAGGGCTCAGGTGCCTTGGTACTTGTGGCTTGCATCCCTGCGTGACCGTGACCCAAAAGCGTTAGCGCAGAAACAGCGGCAACTATCCCAAGAGATTGAGTTTGAAGCGTATGTGCAGTACCTCTTCTACAGCCAGTGGCAGAGTCTAAAAGACTACTGTAAAGAAAAGGTAGTCAGTATCGTCGGGGACATGTCCTTCTACGTGTCTTATGATAGCGCCGACGTCTGGGTTCACCCTGTACTCTTCAGCCTAACAAAAACCGGCAGACCCATCTACATAGGCGGCGTCCCACCCGACTATTTTAGCGCTACTGGGCAGCTTTGGGGTAACCCAGTCTACAACTGGCCCAAACACCAAGAAACAGGGTTCGCTTGGTGGATGGATCGCATAGGGCACAATCTGCTGCTGTTTGATAGGTTGCGTCTGGACCATTTTAGGGGTTTTGTGGCTTACTGGCAAGTATCAGCTAGGGCGATTAATGCGGTTAATGGGCGCTGGGTGAATGCGCCTTCAGAGGCTTTTTTTGCCAAACTAAAAGCTGCTTTTCCCTCGCTGCCTTTTATCGCCGAGGACCTGGGCTACATCGATGAGCCAGTTCGGCAAGCAATCCAGAAGTTGGGGGCACCTGGGATGAGGGTGCTCCTGTTTGGTCTGGACGGTTCGAAGGGCAACCCTCATACTCCGACCAATTACGTGAAAAATGCGGTGGTCTACACTGCTACCCATGATACTAACACTGTTCGGGGCTGGTTCACTTCGGAAGCATCTGAGAAAGAAAAAGCAAACCTGTTTGGTCTATTGGGTGGAAAAGTGCCTGAAAAAGACCTTGGGTTCGAAGCGGTTGGGCTTGTGGAGGCTTCTGTTCCTGACTTATGCATTGTTCCTTTGCAGGATGTTTTGGGGTTGGGTGCAGAGGCGCGGATGAACTGTCCCAGCCAGCCGTTTGGGAACTGGGAGTGGCGGGTAACCCAAGCGCAGTTGACAAGTGATAGGCTGCGGCAGCTAGGCGAGGTCACGGCAGATTCTGGAAGATAACCCGTTTTGCTTCGAAACATGGTCTTATTTGAAGCGTATGGATACAGTTAAGAATGGATTGCCCGCATGTTTAGTTGGAGATTTAGTCATGAACGTTTTAGCCATAAGTGGAAGCCCCCGCCCAAACGGCAACACCGACCTACTCCTAGCTGAAGCCCTGCAAGCCGCCAAAACAGCCGGCGCCCAAACCCAACTCCTGAGGTTATCCGATTACCACCTTGAACCTTGCCAAGGCTGCATGACCTGCGCATCAACAGGCAAATGCATCCAAAAAGACGACGGAGAAGCCCTCTACAAACTGCTAACTGAAGCAGACGGCATCATTTTGGGAAGCCCCTCCTACTTTCAAAGCGTCACGGGACCCATGAAAAACTTCATAGACCGCATGGGTTTTCTGGGGTTACAGCGCAAAAAAGTCGATTTCATCGGTAAAGTCGGCGGCGTAGTTGCGGTGGCTCGTCGTTCAGGCGTTTCTAGCACCTGCAACCAAATGTTGACCTTCTTTACCGCGTTGGGTGTGGTGATTCCCAGCGGCGGCAGAGTCTATGCCATCGCACGGGACAAGGGCGATGTCTTAAACGATAAGGAAGGCATGGATTCGGCGCGGTCTCTGGGGAAATCCCTCGTTAAAGCTTTGGGTACGCCTTAGCTGCTTGGAGGCATTTTTCGAATCCGCCCAAATAAGTAAACAACTCTCCAGCGGGTGCCTCTTCAACCATCAAAAATTGGCTGTTGGCGTTGATGCAGCCGTCAATCATGAGGTTATCTGTTAAGCCCACTTCCTCGACAAACATGTTCTGTGCATCCCAGAGTCTGCCGTCTCTACGCACCACTTCGCCGCCTAACGCTTTGATTGTGCGCTCCGTAAACGGCTCAGCGACGTTAGTGTAGGCGTAAACCCGTTTGCCTAAGGCGTGTGCGAACCCCAACTCGTAGGCGGTGCCGACGTCGGCGCTTGGGCCTCTAAACGGCGTAATGTTAGCGATAACGATGTCACACCCTTTGATTAAGCCCTCGTTTAAGTCGCTTATGCACAAGCCGATTTCCCTTGGCGATTTTCCTTCCGCCTTAACTTTGGCGTCTATGGGGAAGACGCCTTCGAACCCGTATTTTGTGCAAAGCGCTTTTTTTGCTTCGCCGATTTCTTTGGCGTTGACTAAGAACACTTCTGGACCTGCAAGGTAAACGCGGACGGGTTGCACCGAGGGACCTCCAAGGTAAAAGTAGGTACAATGCTCTTATAAATAGCGCAAGTCAAATCTACTCTTGTTGTTTTGGCAAGATATCCTCAAGCAATGCAGTGATTGATTGAGATTGTTTGACGATTTCCGCTTGGCGTTTTTGGATTTCAAGCTTTGTTTTTCTGGTTTTCCTCAATCCCAGATACAAGTGGATACACATCCAGACACCGTAGACGATGATTATGGCTAAAAAAACGTAGATGACTGCGTCTAAGTAGTAGTTTCTGGGAAGAAACTCGAAGGCGAAAGCGTATGTGGCTGCTGCTGGCGGAGTAATCAACGCTAAAGTCAAGCCAGTTCTTAATTGGGCTAGCTGTGTCCGCTCGATGGCAAGGTAGTTGCGTTCATAAGCCAGCAAAGTTCGGACAACCGCTAAAACTTCCTGCTCATCCATAAAAACACCGCCACTAGAGAATGTTTTTGGCAACTAATTAATCATCATCAACCTGCAGCGTGACTCTCTGGATGTCAAAATCTTAAAATCCTTCTACAAGAACAGTTGGTATTGTTAGTTTTTCGAGGCTTTGAAACTGCCTCAAATTTTTTAATGCCTATTTTGAGGTTGATTAAGAGATGCCAATTCTGAAGAGCAATGGAGAAAAAAGCGAACCGCAGATGCGTGACAGCGCCAGATTTCTCGGTGCCGCCCAAGCCCTCCTAAAATCGAGGCTCTGGACGCATAAACCCTTCTTTTTGGCACATGCAATCACCTACGCCTGCAACTCCCACTGCAAAACCTGCACATACTGGCAAATGTCCAACCGAAAAAGCGAGGACATGACAACCGACGAAGTGTACGCATTGCTCGATGAAGCCTACGACTGTGGCATGAGGGGCTACTACCTCTTCGGTGGAGAACCCACGGTCCGAGAAGACATCGGCGAAGTGGTGGCGTATGCCAAGCATAAGGGTTTCTTGACGACGATGAACACCAACGGCTCTATGGTTGCGGCAAAGGCAGAGTCGCTGAGTAATGTGGACTTCATGTTTGTATCGTTGGATTACTTCAACCCTTACCACGATTTCATCAGAGGCAGAAAAGGCTCCTTCAAAGAAGTCATGGAAGGCATCAAAAGAATACGGCAAGTAGGCAACACCAAGGTGGTTTTGGTTACCACCATCAGCTCCATGAATTTCGATGCCATAGAACCCATGGCGCAGTTTGCCTCAGACCTGCATGCCGGTATCTCCTATAACGCTGTGGAGCCTACTGTACAGTCAAGTTTTGAGCAAGGCAGAACAGACTCCCCAGTCAGCGACTATGGATTAACACAGAGGCAACTCCAAGTTTTCTACAACATGTTGCTAAAACTCAAGAGGGCGGGGTATCCGTTGATGGAAACCGAATGTGTGCTTAAACACTTTGTCGAGGGACGACGCTGGGTCTGCAATTTTCCCCAGATGTTTGTTTACGTTTCGGCTGACAAGAAAGTTTTTAGCTGCACCTACGACCACACCTACGACCTCAAAAACGGCTCTTTTAGAGATTACTTTTCCAGCAAACCCTTCAAAGACCACGTTAAGAAAGCAAAGAAATGCAATGTCTGCGTGCGAACCTGTGTGAGGGGCTACGCCTACACCTACGACCTCAAACCTCTTCATCTTGCCAATCTTGTGGGCGACGCAAGGATAGTCCTATGATGAAGTGCCCTTTTTTGGGGACTATGTGAAGCTTGCATTGTAGAGCGTAGCATTAAACGGCACACTGAACAGCACCAGATTAGCTGAACCCACAATGGTGACTGTTACGGTTCCGCCTCCAGTGATAAGCCCATAGATAACCGAAGGCAGTCCTGTTGGATTAAAGTCAACTGGAACAGTGATTAAACTCTGACTATCCCCACCCACCGTTAATGAATCAAATGAACCTGTGCCGACATCGACATCGTTTATGTAAACGTCAAAGTTGCCGCTGGGCACATAAATTGGAAGCGCACTCGGGTTGCCTATGGCGATTCCAAAGTTGGTCTGAACCGAAGTTAAGCTTATGCTGCTTAAACTGACACTCTTAAGCTCAAAGGTCAGCTTATGGTAGGCATCGTAATAGTAGACAGAAAACCCCGCAACGACCACTACGACTATTAGGATGATTGCTGCAGCAACGATTTTCCGTGCAACCAAAAACTTCGCCACCAAACTAGGCTTTTAGATGCCATAAAAACAGTTGTTTTTGCCCCAACACAGCAACACGTTGTCTCTTCATTTTTCACCTTTGAAGCGACGTCTTCTACGTATGAAAACCTTAGTGACCTCATCTAGCAAAATAAAGCCCAAAGCGAATCCGAAGCCAATCAGCCACTGCTCACTACTCAGCGGCGTCGTGTTGGCAATCTCTCTTAGCAAGCCCGCGCCCAAAAACAAGAAAAGCAAAGCCACTCCATAAAGCCCCAGTTGCCGCCAACCCGGTAAGAGGTCTTTGGAGAATATGGTTTGGGTTTCGCTTCTCGAAGTCACTCCTAACGCCACGCTTAGCAACGCAAAGATAGCGTACCCCATCGTTATAGCCTGATTAGAGGCAATTCCACTGTAGTATGCTTCGATGAACAGCGTTGCGGCAGCGATGATTATGCCTAAGAAGACTATGCGGAGCCACTGGTACCGTGACAGCACTGGCTGAGCGAGTGGGCGGGGTTTGCGCTTCATCAGTCCAGGGGAGGGGTCATCGAACCCCAACGCGATGGCGATGGGGACCTGTATGAGGAAGTTTATCCAAAGAACCGTCAACGGATTAAAAGGGGTGCCGCCCAAAATCGAGAAGAACGCTGCACCCAAAAACGTAGCGATAAACGCCACCAACGTGCCCATCTGGAAACGAATGTACTTGACCAAGTTGTCGTAGATGCCTCGTCCGTATTCGACTGCGCCGACGATGGTGGCAAAGTTGTCGTCGGTGAGAATCATCACTGCCGCGTCCTTGGAAACCTCGGTGCCAGTGATTCCCATAGCGACGCCGATGTCGGCTTTTTTTAGGGCAGGAGCATCGTTGACGCCGTCTCCTGTCATGGCGACGATGTTGCTTTGCTTCTGTAGCAAAGACACCAACCGAAGCTTGTCCTCGGGGGCAACACGTGCAATAACCCCGATTTGGCCCAGTTCGCTGTCTACTTCGTCGTCTTTCATGGCGGCGAATTGTGCGCCAGTCAACGCTTTGCCCTCGATTCCAAGTTCGTGCCCTATAACTTCTGCTGTGGTGGCGTAGTCGCCGGTGATCATGCGTACTTGGATGCCGGCGTCGTGGCATTTGGCGATGGAGTCTTTGGCTTCTCGTCGCGGAGGGTCAACCATGCCGACTATGGCTAGCAGTGTTAAGTCGTTTATTTGGTCGATGAGTTTGGCGTGTTGGTCAAAGGTTTGGGGGTCGAAATCTTTGCGGGCTACCACGATTACACGTTCGCCGGCTTTTGCCATCCGCTCGTTTTCCACGTTGGCTACTGGACGGTTTTCCTGTGTGATTGGCAAGACTTTGCCTCCCGGCGTCCAATACGAGTTGCTACGGGAAATCAGAACGTCGGGTGCTCCTTTGACGAAGGCGCGTACCACTGGTTTGCCTTCGGCGTTGGTCATGTTGTGGAAGGTTGCCATGAACTTGTATTCAGAATCAAAAGGCACCTCCGCTACTCGAGGATAATTCTTCCTTGCCCCCTCTACGCTGATGCCGCCCTTCTCAGCCAAAACAATCAAGGCGCCCTCGGTTGGGTCACCGATTAAAGTGTCGACTTTGAGGGTGGCGTCGGCGCAAAGCGCCATGGGCAACAGTATCTCGTCTAAGTCGATTTTGGCGCCTCCGTCATGTAATAGTTGCCCCTGAGTGCTGTAGCCTTCGCCTGTAACCCGATAGTGGTTCCTGCCCGGTATGCTGAATTCCCGAACAGTCATCTTGTTTAGCGTAAGCGTCCCCGTTTTATCCGAGCAGATAGCAGAAACAGACCCCAGAGTCTCAACTGAAGGCAGTCGCTTCACGATGGCGTTGTGGCTGGCTAAGACACGGGTGCCCTCAGAGTATAGTGTGGTCACCACGACTGGCATGCCGGTGGGGATAGCGGCGATTGCCAAAGCCACACCCGCGATGAAGAGTGTTTCAAACGCCTGCCCCTGACTTAAACCCAGAATAACCATCAAAACAAAGGTGATGCCCGCTATGCCAGCGATTATAAGCGTGAGCTTATCCAGTTGCTTCTGCAGTGGTGTCTTTTCAGCCTTGGTTTTATTGATCAAGTCCGCGATGTGGCCCATTTCCGTGCCCATGCCCGTTGTGGTCACAATCATTTCACCTCGACCACGAGTGACCGCCGTGTTCATGTACGCCATGCAGTGCCGATCGCCCAAGGGAGCGTTGGGTTCAGTGATAACTTCAGTGTTTTTTGGCGACGCAACGCTTTCTCCAGTCAAAGCCGCCTCCTCAACCTCAAGCGAGGCAGCAACAAAGAGACGCCCATCGGCTGGCACACGGTCCCCTGCCTCAACGAGCACCACGTCGCCTGGCACTATTTTTTCGGCGTCAATCTCTGTTTTCTGTCCGTCTCGGCGTACGTGGGCTATGTTTTTTATCATTTTTTCCAGTGATGCTAGGCTGGCTTGGGCTTTTGCTTCCTGCTTGAGCCCTAACAGTGCGTTGGAGACTGTTAATCCGAGCAGCACCAGTGTTGTGCCCAGTTGGGCGGTGAAGACAAGGCTGATTATTGCGGCGAAGACCAGGATGATTTGCATGAAGTCGCGGTATTGGCGCAGAAAAGCGTGAAAGCCTGATTCTTTCTTTTTTCCTGTGAAGATGTTGGGTCCGTATTTCTGTAGGCGCGTCTCTGCTTCGGCTGCGCTCAACCCGTTCTTTGGGTCTACATCTAATTTGCTTGCTGTTTTCTCAACGCTTAGGGTGTGCCAAGTGTCCTGTTCAATGGGGTGGTTTTGGGGATTGGGTTTGGGTTTCTTTGGCATCAAAAAACCTCAAAATAGGCTCTGGATTTTTGATCTGTTTTTAAAAAAACGCTTTTTCTATCTTAATCTAGAGAAGCGAGTGTACTAAAGGGTTTCTCTGGGAACGGCTTGTGAGCAGAAGAGATTATTCGCCTTTCCTCAGTGTTTGATGGTCAAGTGTATAGTTGTTCACAATTATTATGAACAAATCTTAACTAACCTTATATTAAACCAAGCAAATGTATGTATATGGCAAGATGGAGCTAAACAAAATGAAAAACAAAAGTCTAAGAAGCTTTGAAAGCGTGAAAAAAACAGGAACCAGAATGGCATCAGCACTGGAAGGAGCTGCAACGTCAGTGATGCTGACTGCCTTTAAAGCAATCTCCGTATGCACCACCTTTGCTCTTGATAGGTTTTCCCAAAACAGCAAAGGCCATGAATAATGGCGTCAATTAAAACTCATCCTTTTCTAACCCCCCACAAAAATGGCTTCTTAAAGTGAATTTGATTATTAATCCGTTTTAAGTACAATGGCGCCGGGGAAGGGACTCGAACCCCTGCGAGCACGAAGCCCACCAGCTATCTTGCCATTTTGATCTGGCGCCCCTTATTTGATCTCGAGGCTGGCGCGATAACCACTCCGCCACCCCGGCACCGCAGACTATCTTCGCGTTTCCCTCTAAAAGAGTTTTCAGTCAAAGCAGACCGTTTGGCACTGTTTTCCGCCAGTACAGACAACCTCTTGAATGTATTGTGCCCAAAACTTTTGAAAACCCGTAAACGAAAATAACCGCAACCACAATACGTTGTCATATGAATGTAACCCTCATTGGCATGTCGGGTGTAGGAAAGAGTCGCATAGGCGAACTTTTGTCAAAACGGTTACATTATCGCTTTATCGATATCGACAGGATAATAGAAGAAGCCAACAGCAAGAAATTGCAGGATTTAATCGACTGTTTAGGCGATGCAAAGTTTTTGAAATTAGAAGAGAACACTATACTTGGCATAGGGGCGGTAAGTGATACGGTTATTTCTTCGGGCGGCAGCTCCGTGTATTCACAGAGGGCTATGGCTTTTTTGAAGGGGGTCTCTGTGGTGGTGTTTTTGGATGCTTCCCTGGAGGAAATCAGGCGGCGCACAGCAGATTTTTCTGGCAGGGGGATTGTTGGGTTGAAAGAGAAGGGGCTGGAGGGGGTCTTTGTGGAGAGGCTGCCGTTTTACCGAAGATACGCCGACGTAACCATAGAGGTGACGGGGCTGAGCGACGAGGCTGTTGCGGATTGCATAATCGAAAATATTTTGCCTGTTTAAAAGCATTAAATTAAACGTTTTTTTGAATGCCAAAAAAGTCTAAAAGCAGCCGCCGCTCCCCGTCTGTTAAGGCCTCGAATATGACTAAAGGTTTACAATGGAGCGTTGAAGAAGAAATCCAGCTAAAGAAACTCATGCAAGCAAAAACACCCCTATCCGCCGTAGCGGCAACGCTTGGGCGAAGCGCTCAGGCAATCCTCGTCAAATGCCAACGCCTCGGACTAGAACCAACCGGGCACGAAACCACCCTCGCCTTACCCCTGCCCGCCGAGTTGCCCAGTGTAGAAGAAACACTCAAGAAACTGGCGGGTGCACTCGAAGCCGCCTCTGCCCCTGGGCTAAGTAAAGTGGAAGTTCAGCGCCTGCAAGTCGTCGCCACCCTATCAAGAGCCTACCAAGAAATCCTGGGTAACTACCTCAACTACCGAGAAGTCGAAACCAAACTAAACGACATGGAGGCAAAATATGCCGCACTCCTCGAAAGCAAAAACAATGCGACCCAACCAGTTCCAGCAGAAATGGCAAAAAGTCCAGAACAGTGACCTGCTGGCAGAAAGTTCCGCAGTCGAGGAAACACAGGAACTAAGCGCCGACCCCGCCGATTTCTGCAGAGAAATCCTCGGATTCAAACCCTACGCCTACCAAGAAGAATTCATCAAACTATTTGTTGAAAACCAGTTTACAGCGGCACGGTGGAGTCGGCAGAGCGGCAAAAGCTTCATCGTAGCCGCCCTCCTGTTATGGTACGCCGTCACCACCCCGACAGCGCCATCGGCTTAGTCGGACCATCCTGGCGGCAAACCAAACGCATCCTCTCACGCATTGGTTTCCTCTCCCATAAGTTGCCCCACGGGCTTGTTTTTGCCCCACAGCGTACCCAAATCCACTTCCAAAACGGCAGCATAATCGAAGCTTTCCCAAACAACCCCGAAACCATCCGCGGACCCACCCTGCACGTGGTCTACGCTGACGAATTCAACTTCGTCGCAAACGACCAAGAACTCTACGACGCCATCCTCTACACCCTTGGCACAACAAACGGCAAATTCGTCTGCACCAGCACACCATGGCACACCGACAGCGTGTTTTACAAAATGTTCACCCACAAAGACTTCGCCGACTACAAAACCAGCCACGTCACCGTCAAGCAGGCGATGGAACCCAACGGACCACTAAAAGCAGGAATCATAGAGAAAATCCGCACGCAGATGGGCGATGACCCAATCCGCTGGCGGCGGGAAATGGAGGCTGAGTGGGCTGAAGACCAAGATGTATGGATAACGCAGAGCCTAATCGCGGGCTGCATCGGCACAAAAGCCACCTGTGGCGCAGACCTCCAAGAGTTCAACACCGAATCCGAGCACCGAGGCGAATTCTTTGCAGGGCTGGATTTGGCGCAAACCCGTGACTACACTGCCCTTGCCGTTGTGGAGCGGGTGGATGGGCGGCTGTTGTTGCGTCACCTCAAACTTTTCCAGCAACCCACCATCTACGCAACAGTTTTGGGCTACCTCAAGACGTTGCAGGACCGCTGGCACGGGTTTGAGAAAATCCGTGTGGACTTCACACGTGAAGGCCCCAGCTTCATAGCTGACATGGAACAAGCAGGCATACGCAACGCGGAGGGCGTAAACTTTAGCGTATCGCGCAAAAGCGAAATGGCAAGCCTGCTTAAGCAGCGCATGGCAAACCACCAACTCTACTACCCCCTACTCCATTGGGAACGACCCTGCAGAGGAGAAATCTGCACCGAACTAAACGTGGAACGCTACAGTCTACGCAAAGACGGCACAATAGGATATCACCACCCACAGGCACACATGACGACGTATTCTGGGCAATAGCCTTAGCCATTTATGCGACAACAGAAATGGGAGCTGAACCGTTTTTCGCAGTAGTCCCAAGAGGGTAATCCATGTGATGTTCGATTTAGACGTCTTCTTCCCTTAGCTTGTCCAATTCCTTTTTCATTTCTTCAGCAGTAGCGCCCGTCCCAGACCCAATTAAGTCCCAAAAAGATTTTTTGGGTTTGAAGAGGATGCCCTCTGAGGTTCCGACGGCTTCAACGTATGTTCCTTTCTTCTATCTTGAATTTCTTGCGCAAACTTGCAGGAATGGTTATTTGACCTTTCTTTATACCACAACCTAAGACACCATATCTTTATCACGCATTTTCTTGTGTTATTATTGGGCTTTTTAAAATAAAAATTAATGCAGATATTATGATGCCTAAATATTCTTTGTAGCAGAATAGAACGCTGATATGAAAAATTATCAGTTTCCATAATCACGTCAGACCATGAAGCATTGGAAGGAAAAAACTCCAAGCGGACGCATTAGAATTACCATTGAATGCGATGACAAATAAAAGCCGCTGATATAGCGTGCAAGTAACGAGCGAAAATAAAAACTATTTTAAAGAAAATTTTTTCAATAATTCATATTCATAAACAAAAATCTTAAAAATAAAGGAAAACAATACGTCCAATCAGTTGGCAGATTAAATGACTGACGTTCCAATTTATCAAAAAGTCAGAGAGGAGCAATTCCAGATTCATTCAACACGAAAACAATTATATCGTAAACTTGAGAAACTTTTAGGAATGCCCGTTATTTCTTACTTTACAAGCTTTAGGTATCCTGTTATGCTCGAAGACAGCGATGCTGAAATGTTAGAGGCATTGTTGCAAGCTTGTGATGTCTCAAAGGGTTTTGGACTGATAATTAACTCTCCGGGCGGTATTGGACTAGCTGCGGAACGTATCATAAACGTATGTAAGTCTTACAGTGGCACTGGTGAGTTTACGGCTTTAGTTCCAAGCAAAGCCAAATCGGCTGCCACAATGGTATGTCTTGGCGCTTCTAAAATAATAATGGGGAAAACGTCTGAACTTGGTCCCGTTGACCCACAAATAACGATACAAGAGGATAACAATGTATCAAGATTCTCGATTTATAACATTGTTAAAAGTTACGAACATTTATTTGAAAAAGCAGTCAATGAAAAGGGAAACATACAACCATATCTTCAACAACTAGCAAACTACGACGAAAGAGAAATCGCAGAATATAAAATGGCGTTAGACTTATCCGACGATATTACAATAAGAGCACTTAAAGGTGGAATGCTGAAAAAGCTAACGGAGACCGAAATCAAAAAGAACCTTGATATTTTTCTTATTCCAGATAAGGCAGCAAAAGTTCATGGAAGACCCATCTATGCTGAAGATGCACAGAAATGCGGATTAAACATAGAATTGAAGGGCATAAAAGAACCTGTTTGGCGTTCTCTCTACGAATTATATATAAGATTGGATAACTTCGTATCAATCAATCGAAACGCCAAGATTATTGAATGCTGTGATAAATCGTTCAGAGCTGGATATGAGGGAGAAAAGTAAATGTTGGTTGAAATGAAGGCAAAAAACGAAAAAGACCCCTTAGAAACTGCTAAAAAAGATTTCAAAAAAACCTTTGAAGAAGTAAAACCTTTTATTAAGAAAAAGAAAGCCAAAAAATATTCAACCGCAGGTCAATGGAAATCTTCTGAATAAAAAAGGCAAATCTGTTTTTCATATTTTTTGCTGGATACTGTAAAGTGTATTAATCAAGGGAATTTTTATGTGACCCCCTTCAACCGTCAACTTTAAAGAAATCCTAATTAGGCATTTTAGGGAGGAGTACGCGGTTCTTTGGAAAAGCCTTGTTCTTACAAAGGAACCCATTGAAACTTAATCAGGAAGTATCAACGTCAGAAAGACAAATATCGCTTGAGAGGTTTGCTTCTCAACCTAATATTTTTCCTCATAAATCAAAATAACTGTTATTGAGCGTTACTCTCATCGTATATCTGGTGTTGGGAAGAGTCGTGTAGGGGCGGTTTTGGCTGGGCGGTTGAATTGTCTTTTTGTTTATGTTGACAGGGTTATTTAGAATGTTTGCTAAGTTCGCCTTCTGTTAGAGGGATATGCCACAACCAGTCTGCAGTTGCCAAAGCCAGCAGAACCCAAAACCGAGCCGCTCTTATCAGTTGTTGGTTGTTGTTGTGTATAGGGGGTTCTCTGCAACAACTACTATAGAAAAAGTCAAAAGCACCCGCTTCTATGTATAGTGTTGCAAACGATAGCTAACCACTAAAGGCTGTATCGGCAT
>JBNIDO010000030.1:0-27234 GCA_050108095.1 Bathyarchaeia archaeon | reverse complement strand
CCCCAACAGAAACGCCCACTCCCACAACAACAGTAAACCCCACGCCGACCCCTGGCCCCCAAGCCACCTCAATACCCCTATCCAACAATCCACCCCCGACGCCACATGCACCAAAACCCACAGCAACCCCCACTTCAACCCCTACAATGCCACCACCTACACCGAGTCCAGCCTCGCCGACACCCCTGCCCACAACTCCCGTCAAGACGGACAATAACCCATACATGGTCATATTAGAAATCACTGTTGTTGCCTCCGTGATAACTATGACAGGGTTGCTGTCGGTAATAGTGTTAAGAAAACATCGGAAATAGCGTTCAATTGAAGAAAAAAGAAGAGGTGTTTGTTTTAGGTTGGTGGCGGAGGCGGCGGTGGGGGCGGCGGAGCAGTTTGTGCTTGCCGGATTTGGAGGACGATTGTGTTTGCCATGCGGTCGGTGTACTTTTGTTGTTTGCTTGTCGAGATTATCGCGAGCAGCCAGTCAAGGAGTAGTAGTAGCCAATAGATTTT
The DNA here is from genome assembly GCA_050108095.1 of Bathyarchaeia archaeon. Taxonomy (GTDB): domain Archaea; phylum Thermoproteota; class Bathyarchaeia; order Bathyarchaeales; family Bathycorpusculaceae; genus Bathycorpusculum. The sequence goes on along the minus strand of JBNIDO010000030.1, from coordinate 26,724 downwards.
TGAGATGTTGCGGATGAATTCTGTGCCGAACGTTCTGGCGCTGCCGTTTGTGGTGTGCACTTGTAAACCCATTATTCTTTTGCCTACGGTCTGGCCGTTCCAAGTCAGTTCTAGGATTGCGCTGTAGAGCACTAGGATTATGCCATAGATTAAGGGCCATAGGAGAACTCCAGCCCACCATGGCGCAGTGACCACGGTTACTCCTAAAACAACGGTGGATGTCCACAGAAGCGGCACAATTAGGAAAGAATAGATTACCCATGCAGGTATGCCAGCGATTATACTGTCGATTATGAGGGCGATTAAACGGTAGATCCAGTTTGTCCAGTCAATCTGTTCAGAAGAGGTTGTCATGCCTTTTTGAAACTCCTCGGATACTCAGTTTCTGAATAACAGGTTATTAATCTTTCTATCAACCAACAAAACGCAAGCCACAAAACACCCCAAGCCAATCAGGGCTTAACACCCACTAAAAGAGCCACCTCAAGCCATTTCCAGTAACAATCAACATCCAAAAACCCAATTTCCCCCAGCCACCGCAGCTGCGTCTCCACGTCCAAGAGCTTGTTTGAGGGGTCCTCGTTTTGGGGCAACTGCCCGATCGCCAAGAAAAACTTGCGATGCAACCTCTCCGTGGGTGAAGAAACATGCTCTAAATTGCAGAAGACTCCGCCGGGGTTTAGGTGGCAAAAGACTTCCGTGTAGAGTTGTCTCTTTCGCTCATCGGTTAGGTGGTGAATCGCTAAACTTGAGACCACAGCGTCAAAGCAACCTAACTCCTCGGGAAGAGGCAGGCTGAAGTCATGCTTAACAATCCTGACTCGCTTGTCGTCTTGGAATCGGGTTTTAGCCCGGGTTATCATGGGGTCGGAGAAATCCAGCGCTACGCCCTCTTTGATTGAGGGATTGCCTGCCATAACAAGCGAGAGTAATCTGCCGTCGCCGCTGCCTAAATCCAAAACCCGCTCAGCCCCCTGTGGTATCTGGTCTAAAAGCACTTTTTCGCCTTCAGTTCTGTGCGGTAGCTTGTGGGCTCTAGACAAGTACCTTAAGGCATGCTTTTTTGTTTGCCATTCACTTTGATCTTTAGTTTCTTTCTCCAACGCATACTCCACGCCCAATGTTTTACTGCATAGCTAATTAGCTTTGCCGCAAAATTTGTCCTGAATTCGTGGGTTCGTAGAAATAATGCTTATATTTTATTATTCTGATATGGAGGAATAAAGAGAGGGATTTTGACAGTTATGGAATTTTGTCCCACTTGCGGTTCACGTCTTGAACCCAAAAAAACCGGCGAAGGCAACGCCTTTGTGCTCTGCTGTGCAAAATGCAACTTTACCAAGCAGCCTCTGGATAGAAAAGCTGAGGCAAGAACAGGCGCTGTGTTGCAGCCTAAACCTCATCAGTTCATGACCGTGGTCGCTCAATCAGACGAAGTTAACACTATGTCTAAGATCAAAAAGATGTGTGAGAACTGCGGCAACATGGAAGTCTATGTTTGGCAGGTGCAGACTCGAGGCGGCGATGAAGCGTCCACTCAGTTTATGCGTTGCACAAAATGCGGACATACGTTTAGGGAATACACGTAAAATTGGAAAGTTATTAAAGCATCCAAGCTCTATATGGATGTGCTTGGAGCAAAATAGGATGCCGAAAAAAGAAAAACCGATGACTAAGAAAGAGCGAGACGAGAAAAGAAAAGCGAAAAAGGAACATAAAAGCAAAGTACAGAGCTAAAATAGCCTGTAGTTTGATAACCTTTTAGCCCATCTCTTTCTTTTTATCGAATCAAATTAATAGAACTTATTTGAGGCAGCCTTCTACATCAAGAGTCATGCTTGGGCAAACCCAAGCACCCTTTGATTGGATAATCTTAATTAATAGTCCCCGCGGATTTGATGAAGGATAATTATGCCAAAGAGCATCACAACCGGGCCATTCTGGTTCATCCGCGAAGGCACCAGATTGATTCAATGCAGCAAACAAGAATTCGACCAAGCAATCATGGATGGGAAAAGCATCTGGTACCGTGGATACGCAGACAAGAACGCAGAAAAAATTGCCAACACACTTGAAAAGTCAAGGATGGAATTCCTCTCTAAGTCAGACCTGCCGCCAAAATTTAGAGCAGCACTAACAAACCCCACCAACGTTGTTGAGGTAGAAATTATCGATGTCTATGACCCTGAATTCTGGGTCAAAGAATCTAAACTCGAAAAATACCGATAAAAACGGTGCCTATGATGATAATTGCACGTTGTGATTAACGTTTAAGCGTTAAGTGATGCGGCTATAAACTATTTTCTGAGGCTCCGAAACCTTAAATTCTCAAACGTACTCCAACAATCTGGCGATAACATGAAGCCCATTGTAGTCTACGCTTCTAAAAGCGGTAACACAAAGAAAATCGCTGACTCCATGGCGGCCAAATTGGGTTGTCAAGCAATAAAAATAACCCCTCAAAGCAATCCTTCAACAGTGCCCCTAGAGGCATACGACGTGGTTTTTCTGGGAACAGGACTCTATGCAGGCACACCCAACGAAGACCTCGTAAAATACCTCAAAACCCTAAACCTCCAAAGCCCCAAACTGTTTGCACTTTTCATAACTTGGGGTGGAGCACCGAGAAGTGATAAAGTGGCGCTTTCAAAACTCAGGGCAATCTTGGAGGGTAAGGGACAGAAGGTGCTGCCGGAGCATTTTGCCAGTTACGGCGGCTGGAAAGGTGTGTTGATGAAGAGGGGGCACCCGAAAACTGAGGAGATTCAAGCGGCTGGAGAATGGGCATCCAAAGTCCGAGGTAAATTAGAAAAAGCTTCATAATTTATCTTTAGAGCCAAAGCTACCTTCGTGCCTTTATTTTTTTGGTTTCAGCGTTTATCGGTGGTTTCGTTTCTTGGGGGCACTATTCTCGCTTCTTTCCTGGTTCAAGAAGTTCTCCCACTTCTCGCGTTCACTCTCAATCTCTAGGGGGCAGATTACTTTGGCGATGCCGTCTACAACACCCTCGTTGCTGCCGTGTCTACAAACTAAGTGCCCGCCGTCGTTGATGTAGATGTCGCATATTTTCTGGTCAAAACATAGGCACTCAATATCCACCGTGGGCTTGGGGGCTAAGCAAACGATTTCCGTCATCCGTCAACCTCCTGCAATGGACTTATGTCAAGGAATTCGTTTATATAATTTTGCTGTTTCAGGGTGAACGCACATTAATGGAAAAGAAATTTCGCCCTTGGAAGCTGCCTGCTATAGAGAAACTCAGAGGGGCTTTCTACCTATCCGCCTAAACAGCAGATTAGCAACTCCAGCCACCACCAAATCCGCAGCCACCCAAACAATGATAGAAATATAACCTATCAACGCTAACACAGTAAAAACCAGAAGGAGCACGATTGCGACTACGCCGACGGCTCTTTTCTTCCGCTGTACCTGAATGTCATCTGCGGACATATTATCTCACGCCTCAGGAATTGTCTTTGTATCTAAAAAGTGTTCCATTAAAAAGTCATTTATCGATATGGGCGACCATCGGTACACAAGAAAAAACCCGGCTCAGACAATGGACACTGGCGCATCAAAGTGGCGGTAACCACTACAACCTTGAACGGTTGAACTGGGGGAGGGTGCTTAAACGTGAATTTTATTCATAATTCGACTGGTTGATAAGTTGGAAGTGATTTGTAGAACAAAAAAACAACCCATATGTTAAAAACTCGGCAATAAACTCACTATGGGGAACACTGTTTTTCACTTAAACCTGTCAATATACACGTACAGGTGTACTTCAGTTGTGTACTTCACCATTGTGAAAACGTAAGTGCACCTTTCCCAATATACTGGTAAACAACTGACTGATGCGCCATGATAAAAAAAGACCTATTATTTTTCTCAGCCCTCGTATTCATCGGGTTTTCCGATTGGTTAACAACTCTTATAGGCGTTTCCTTCTTTGGAGCACAAGAAAGCAATGTTTTGCTCACGGGTCTTGTAAATTCAAGTATGCTGCTCTTTAGCGTAGTCAAGATGTGCGCTGTTGTCGGGGCAGGTTTAGCTTTCTACAAAGCCGCTGGATTCATCAAAGGTCTAAACAGCAACGGTACAGGCAGATTCTTAGACGTCAGCTACTCCGTGACCTTTCTCTTACTCGCAGCAGTAGTCATCAACAATCTCATCGTCATTTTCTGAGCCCTAAAGCCACTCCACCTAAGGCATTTAGAGTAGTTACGTTGTACACTTGTACAGGATTTATCAATAAATCGTATAATTTATATTAGAGATTCTCGAAAAAATCGGCATGGGGCAGTCTAAGAAAAAGGGCGACGATACCGTCTTTAGCAAACTTTCAAGCTGCGGGTACTCTGCGGAAGCCAGCAAAGCCATCTTTGATTGGTATCACCGTAAAAACATCAATAATTTTGAAAGCTAAATTCCTAACATAGTTAGCCCCTCCAAAAGAGGCGTTATGGCTCCTTTTGCCAGATTGAAGAATAAGGGGTAGGGGTCAATGGATGCAGTTGGCACAAACGGTTTAACGCTAACGTTCCCCTATTACAATAAACTGCTTCCCGAATTCTCCAACATATTCTGCTGAAGGCCGCAGAAGAACAGCATCTTCATACTGCTCGATTATGTGGGCAACCCACCCCGAGATTCTGCTTGAAGCAAAAAACAACGGGAAAAACTCCTTTGTAACTCCCAATGCATCCATGGCAACAGCAGCGTAGAAGTCGACGTTTGGGTAGATTTTTTTCTTTTCGAAGACGATGTTTTCGATTTGTATGCACCTATTGTATAAGCCTTGGGAGCGTTCGCGGTGGCAGAACTCTTCGACTATTCCTCTTAGGTGCTTTGTTCGGGGGTCTTGGGTTTTGTAGACTCGATGGCCAAAACCCATGATTTTTTTCTTTTCATCGAGCAGGCCTTGGAGGTATTCGTTGACATCTTTTTCGAGGTCAATATCATCTAGCATATCCATTACTTTTTCGCTTGCACCGCCATGTAGGGGACCTTTTAAGGTGCCTATGGCTGAAGTCACAGCGGAGTACATGTCTGAGTTTGTGCTTGCTGTTACTCGTGCAGCGAATGTGGATGCGTTGAAGCTGTGATCGGCGTGAAGCGTCATGAAACGGTGGATGACACTTACCTCCTTATCGTCTGGAATCTCACCGGTAAACATGTAGAGAAAGTTCTTTGCAAGTCCAAATTCGCTTTTGGGCGATAAAGGCTCCTTGTTTTGTCTGACCCTGTGAATGGCAGCCACTATAGCAGGTACCGACGCAACCAAGCGTGTTGCACGCCGGAAGTTTGCCGCTTCGGAATAGTCGCCGATGTCTGGGTCGTATTCTCCTAGATGCGAAACTTCTGTCCGCAATATATCGATTGGATGACAGTTCCTCGGAGATTTTTTAATGCATTCAACAATGGGCTCAGGTAGATTCATCTCAACGATAAGTTGATTTGAGAATTCGTCCAATTCTTGTTTGGCAGGCAGTCTCTTATGTATCAGCAAGTAAGCAATTTCTGCGTAGACAACCCGTCCTATGAGGTCATCAATGTTGTACCCAAGATAGTAAAGTGAACCGTTGGGGTCAACGTAGCTGAGTTTGCTTTTTGCCGCGGCTACATCACGTAGCCCACGTACCACTGACTTATCGTTTTCGCTCATCTCTTTCCCACGAGTTCTAGATAATAACTGCAGAGTAATTTAAAGCAAACGCAAGTTAGAACCTTAATTGTTAAGGGTTTACCCCCATTTTTGAGCGTTGGTATGCTGGTAGTAACCCTTTTATGCTTACTCGCTCCTTTAACGTCTATTCGAGTTAAAGCTTTTAAAGAAATCCAAAGTAAATTAAAAAAAGGGCACCAAATGAAAAAGTATTATCTCTTCCTGCTCTTTCTTATCTGCGGTATTAGCTTACCTTCTCTTTCTGGTTTGCTAATTTTTCCATTTTCAATGGTTACTTCCCAATTAATGCTTGAATACACATTGATCTTAGCACTCATCTTCCTATCTTTGTCAGTTTTCTTGCGCTCACGACAATCCCTTAAAAGCTATTGGCCAATATTATTTGCCTTCTTCATCGCTTCCTTTGCCCTATTTATTGATTTTCTCGTTTATTTCCCAGCTAATACCCCGAGTGGTTTTCTTATGGATATGCTCTTGAGTGCCTCAGTAATAGTGAGCATCATAGTCATACTCACAAAAATATCGGGCAATACTTTAGGCTCAATTTTTTTAAGGAAAGGAAATCTAAAGTTAGGCGTTACAGTTGGACTCATAGGCTTTTTTGTATTTGCCGTAACAGCGATTCCAGTCGCCCAGCTCCTGTTCAATGGACAAAATCTTAGTTTAGATAGAGTAATTGCTTGGTTGCCCTGGATACTTACTATTGTTCTGTTGAATGGTGTTAGGGAAGAATTACTGTATAGAGGGCTTTTCTTAAAAAAATACGAAACTAAGCTTGGGTTAAAAACATCCAACCTTCTGCAAGCAATTATTTTCTCGTTGAGTCATTCTGTGGCGGGAGTGGGACTGAGTGCTTATACGCCCTTCATTTGGGCTCTAGTTATCTTTACTTTTGCTCTTGGTCTTGCTTGGGGGTATTTAATGCAACGCACTGACAGTATAATAGGGTCTGTTTTGTTCCATGCTGGAACTGATATTCCTGTTTTCATAGGTATTTTCTCAAATATTTTCTAAACTATTAAAAGGTCTGCAAGACAGCGCATGCCCGCGAGGTTTGCCTTAATCAAAGAATTGGGTTGGTGTATTGGTTGTAACCCGCTTTCTGTTGTCTGTGGCATTCGGCTAATCGGGCTACCCGCGCCTTCCGGCAGAGTCTTCATCGGCGACCGTTTGCCCTTTCCACATGCAGGACGGCCGTTTCACCGTTTCCACTCCAGCGGACTCTGCATCACTAATGCGTCATAGCCATGTCCGGGTGGACGTTTCGTTTCTGCTCCGTTGCCAAGCCTTTCAGCCTGTCCATAGGACTGCAATTCTGCGTGTGAGCGGAGTTTCCTCAGTCCCTTGCGGGACCGATAGCCACACACCAACTCACCAGCCCATGTGAAAAAGCGGGGAGGATGGCAATAAAGGTACCTTATAGCCAGCTTCAAATGATTGTATTATTCTCGCCAATGTTCAGGCTTTTTTAATGCTTCACAGGGTATTACTTTACCTGAAACTGAGCCAATTATGTTAGGACGGAGATGTAGAACCATCCATGCATCTGCGTCTTTTTCAGGAATGGGATAGAAGGCTTCAAAGCCAAGTTTTCCAGCGGGCATGAACCCCGACCGCGGATAATAGGTTGGATGTCCAAGCACAAATACCAACTCTACACCTGATTGTTGGAGAATTTCTAAACCTTTTTTGATTAATGCAGCGCCGACGCCTTGTCTTTGAAATTTTGGAACAACTGCAAGGGGTGCTAAGATAGAGACCTTAACGGCGGGGTTGCCCGTGAGGTGTGCAGTAGTGAATAATATGTGTCCTGCAGGTTGGTTGTCTATATATGCCAAAAATGAGGTAAGGGGTTGGGCTGTAGGGTCAAATAGCATATCTTTGGTTAGTTCTGCTTCTTTATCTTTATTGAATGCTTCACGCTCTACTAGTAGTATGTCGTTTAGGTCAGCGTCGGTAGTTTGTCTAATTTGCACAGAATACGGTCCATTGATTGTTTTTCTCCTATATAAAAAAGGCAGAAAGATCACCCGCTATCAAACCAATCAGCAAACACCCACGCACCAACTCACCAGCCCACGTAAAAACGTCGTACTTGCCAATAAACATACCCACAGACACCTGATTTTTGGAGTGTACCCCAAGCTATTGGCTGCTTTTGTTGGGGTCTGCTTGTGAAATATGCCTCAACCAGCCTGCAATTCTTTTCCCTTGCAGAACCCGAAACAGAGCCGCCTGCTCGGTCTCCAAGAAGATGATGAGTAAGGGCGGCATTCTCTTCTTCTTAAACTAGAAAAACAATTTTTCATTTGTTGGCATGCAGGATAGCTCCCTGCTTAAGCAGTTCCGCCTGCACCTCAGAAGCTTTGACATCCCGGGGCAGTTGACGGTTCTTCACTGCGACGGCAGCGCAGACACCTGCAGCTTGTCCAGTCGCTACACAAACGGGCATTACACGGTAAGACGCGTTAGCCGCGTGAGTGCCTGAAATACAGCGTCCTCCAACCAGTAGCCCATCGATTTTTTGAGGAACAAGACAGCGTAGGGGAATATCGTAGGCTTCTCCACCCTTTATTTTTTTGAGCAGAGTTCCTTTTCCTCTGGGATTATGGAGGTCGATGGGATAACTGCCACGTGCGACTGCATCATCAAATTTTTTAGCTTCCAAGACATCTTTCGCCGTTAACATGTAACAGCCCATAATACGACGTGATTCACGAACACAAGCGTATATACCGCTCTGATGAACAAAAGCCTGCTCAAAGCCAGGCACGTACTTGCGGAAAAAACGGGTTAACTGCGCCACTTGTCGTCGCCCCTCAATTTCGGCACGCGTCAAATCCCACACATCGGTACCCAAAGTATCGAGAATTCGGGTGCTGTTCACCAACACGTGGCCTGGATGGACGTTTCCAAAGATAAGAGCGCATTCGCGAGGGACACGGAGCTCTCCATCTCTTGTGGCTTGCTGTAATAACTTCGGCAAGCCTTCGACTCCATGCCACTGGTCAGGATGCAACTTTACATACTCATTAAACTTTTTGAAACGAAAGCCCTCAAGCATAAACATCAACGTCATGGGTTGAACCATGCGGTCTTGGCCTCGACCCACCTCATAGGGGGCGCCGGCTAAAGCAGCTATGTCCCCATCCCCGGTGCAATCCACAACCACCTTTGCCTTAGCCACTAGGGGACCAGACTTTGTTTCAAAAACTACTCCCCTAAGGTTTACATCTTCGGTCATGACGCCACTAGCGAAAGCGTGAAACAACAGCTCAACCCCTGCCTCATCCAGCATATCAAGCAGTACCCCTTTCAAAATTTCAGGGTCAAACGGAACCATGTATCCTGTCCACGTAGATGGCGCAAATGCCCCCCCAGCGGCAACTAATCTTTCAACCAGTTTAGCCATGACTCCGCCGATGACTGGTTCACCGGCACCGTGGTCGACTGGAAAAAGAGTAAGTCCCTTAGCTTTCTTTAGGGGAACGTTAGAGGACGTATAGTATGATGCCATCGTCAAAACTAGACCCGCAGTTGCTGAGCCTCCCAGAAAACCGTACTGCTCAACTAGCAGCACCTTTGCACCAGCACATGCTGCGCCCAAAGCCGCTGCGACCCCCGAAGGTCCACCGCCCACTACTAAAACGTCGACTTCATGCAGCACCTTCGCTTTACGTGGCGGAAGCATGGTTTCGCTTGCGGCGGGTTTTACAATAGGCAAAAAATCACCTTATTTTTGCGGCAGTTTCAGGTAACGGCGCAGGTTCGGAACGATTGCCCGTGAGCAAATCCACGGCTAAGCGGTTGTTTTGAGCCGCTGACGCCTTTAGAGTCGGTAATATTTTTTCGATTTGAGTTTTAGTTGTTTTGCGATTATCCCACGCTTTGTCGATGTAGGCGTTAATTAACCCTGAATCCACCCTGTTGAGCGGCGGCATTGGTACATGCAGGTTATCCAAAAGCCCGCTAACTTTCGAGGCATAAGGCAAAGCCACAAACGGCACCCCCTGCAGAGCCGAGAAGATTAAAAAGTGCAGGCGCATACCGATTGTGAATTCAAAATACTTCGTGAATGTAAGTAGTTGCCCAGCTGAATAGTCGCCTTTGATAACCCAAGCGTGCTGAGGCTTAAGCATCTTGGAAATGACGGCATGAGAATGTTGCACATCTAAAACTTGCCGTTCCATCGGCACAAAAATTACATCGGCGTCTAAGCGGCTGATTATGAAGTCGGCGGCGTTAGCCAGAAGGACATGGTAAAAGTTTGGGTCAATATCCGGGGCTGCAGGACCGGGTTCACGCACAGAAATCCCAACCAACAAACGTTCACCATGTACTTGCTCAAGTTCCAAAGCGTTTTCCGGTAGAGGCTCGGGTTTCAAAAGAAATGCAGGGTCTGCGGTAACCAAAATTTGGTTGTTAACGCCTATATCTTCAAAGATTTTCTTTGCTTCCCTCTCTCTAACCGTAATAACATCAGTCTTGTTTAGGACATCTTTCACTTTTTTGCGTGAGATGTCGTTGTTAAGCGGTCCAGCGCCTACTGCATAGACCATAGAGGCTACGTCGTTTCGTTGAGCGATTTCGAGTTCCCGCAAATAGACTTCTACTTCTTTATCAAAAAAGATCCCGCCGCCACCGAGAATGAAAAGGTTAAGGTTATCAATTTGGGGAGTTATCTCCATTCTCGTGAGGCTTCTGACTTCTACGACATGTTCAACGTGGTGTCTGATGTTGGTATCATGAGCGTTGCGGGTGAATACGGTGATTTCAACGTCAAGGGAGGCGCGTAGTTGGGTAATTATGCTTTGGAGTATGGCTTCGTCTCCGAGGTTTAATCCGCCGTAAGAACCTGAAATGCCTACTTTATAGGTTGTCAAAAGAAGTCTTCCAAATTTTAAAGGGTAATTCAGAGATATAAGTTGCATTATTGGGTAGATAGTATTGCTGTTGTCTTTGCACAATCACATATAGTTAAAAGCAGTTAAAGCTCACATGCCTATAGCGTAAAAGCCGTCTTCTAGGAGGTGTATGCATGCCTGAAACATCGATTAACATAACAGAGAAGTTACAGAAAATAGGCGAAACCGCCCAAGACTACAAAGACGCCATTCTAAAACAATTCAAAGACATGGAAGTCGAAGTCAAAGACTGGAACTTCGCGGTTGGAAAAGCAGACAAGGAATATACCGTGGAAGTCAACCTTAAACTCGGTATCCGCTCAAAGAAAGCCTAATCTGAACATTCTTTCTTTTGGCGTCCTCTCTCACGTGATGGTTTGGTTCCAATAGTAAACTCTACTGTAATTACCCTGCAAAGGATAAGCGGGGTCATCATAAACAATATCCAATTGAAAGCCATATTCGTTCAAAAGCTTCACTATGTTGTTGTAGCATGGCGCAGATTTGTCGTCTGGACCCCAAACACCCCAGATCTTGTCGGTGGCACTCCGCAAGCCTGAACCGTAATCCTTCGGCAAAACCAGCGCCGCCTGAGCCACAGCTGAATTCGGCGTCGCCTTGGTGGCCACCTGGTTCCAGAAACGTTCCAAGGCTTGGAAATGCTCGTCGGTTAATATGCCATAGGGGTTGCCGGTTACGTTATAGGGGTAGTCGAAGATGGTAATGTATTTGGCTCCTGCGTTGAAGGAGGTTACCATTTGGTCGTAGACGTTGTCAGCGGTGTCTATGTAGGGCGGCTGCATGTATTTCCAAGTGATAATTGTTCCCCAATCCTTGCCCTGCAATTGCGCAGCGCCTCGCACAAGCGAAATTTGCCGGTTAACACTTTCGTTCCAACCTAGTTGCGCAAACATAGTGTCATATCCGCCAATGTAATCAAACCAGTAGAGCGCATAGTCGGAGGTGAAAGTGGCGATGTTATCTGAAATCAGGTCTCGGTGTCCAGGATTTTCGGTTAAGAATTCCTTGAACCATTGAGCTTCAACCGAATAGTCGCTTGGGTTTTGGCCCGTCTGAATTGCTGTTTGGATTTTGCTTTTGATGGGCTCGGTAAAGTTGGCTCCAAACGGCAGGGGGTTAATAGCGAACTCTCGTGTCCAATTCCAATCCAGAGGTACCCCCCCAGGTTCATCATCGTAGTATGTACCCAAGAACTGCTCGCCATACTGGTTTTTGATGTCTATGAAAAGCTGGTTTTGCCAATCCCAGTTTTGCCGTGTATAAGTTCCCAAGTTAACGATGATTTTCAACCCGGCGTCAGTAGCATATTGGCAGATTTCTTCCACTGCTGATCGGTTTAGGCTTATGGCGTTTATGCCACAGTCAAGGACGAAGAGGTTGGTATAGTTTTTGGTTTTATCGATGAGAATTTTGGCTTGCTCGGTGGTGTTGCCGCCAAAAGCGATACCTACATAGACTGGGTCTTTTACGGTGCTGCTGCCGCTAGGCGTGTAGGATACCAGTAGAGTGGCTGTGGAAACCGCTAAAATCATAATGAATGCTGCTGTGAGGATGTAGATGCGTTTCATGGGCTGTTTTTTTCTCTCCACAGTCCACCTTTTGGGGTTCGGTGATGGGTACTATTTGGGTTTGATTGGATATAAGGTGTGTGAACCAAAACAGATAAAAACTTGGCGCAATATCTTCACAGCGAACCATAACAGAGGACACGGATATGCCATCTGAAATTACTGATGTTGAAAAGTTTGTATCTATGAGTGCTAAAGCCAAAGAATGCCAAGTTAAAAGGCTCAAAGACGGCGTTAAACTAAAACTACGCACTCCCAGCCAACTCTACACGCTCAAGATTGAGACGCTAAGGGCTGACGAAATAATAAAGAAGCTTCAATGCACCATCAAAGAAGAAGAGAAAGAATAATTTCTTTCTTATTTCTAACTATTCGTTTTCTCATTAGGCGCTAAACGCCACGTTTTGGGCTTATTTTCCGATCTTGTATACAAAAGCATCGCCCAACACAGTTTTTTCGCCCCGAACTTTTCCCGAGTTTTAAAAAATGCCCTGAAGTTGCTGATTTTTTCGAAAACAGGCGAAGCTTATATAATCATGCAGGCGCCTTTGCGGTTGCTGGGGTCCAAGGTGGATTCAGGGGCTTTAATTTCGCCAGCATAGATGTTTTGCGAGGTGGTTTGCCGCTGAAACCAATATGTCGCGTGTCATGTTACTGCGTTTTACCCAATAACCCGACGCAAAACACCCAATCTGCCCAGTTTAAGCCTACACCACCGCTCTTGCCCAGAGAAAATAAACAAGTAGTCCTAATTCCACGGCATAAGTTCAGTCAAACGTGCCATAAACTGTCCCGAAAGCAAATCAGGCAAAAATTTGCCGCAAAACCTGCGCCCAACTCATGCGTGTTTTTGGCAGCGTGTTTTTGGCAAAGTTTCATTTTTTTCCTCGGGCGACTCACCGAAAAAATATCGAACGTACCATTTTTACACTAAACAGTTAAAAATTATGCGGTTACTCTACAAGAAAAGCAGGGCTCAGCGCAATCTTTCCATAGTTGCTCGCGCATCTGGGGCTACGTTAAACGAAACGTATCCGGCAGTAGCGTCAACTCTGGATCCTTGGCTGTTTCCGTGGATTTCGGAGGAAAGGTTATTTGCGTCTGCACGTAGAGTTGCCGTGAGTGTGGCTGTGGTTGGCGCTATGGCGTGTAGGGTTTGTTGGGGGTAAAACTGTGTTTTGGGGATGCTTTTGTATACGGCGGCTTCATGCATCGAAGCGGTTATGGGGCACAAAACCTTTTTCTTGCCGTAACAGCTGCAATTATCTGGGGCGATGTGGTTGAGTTTTGAGCATAACCTGTTAATTTCGGTGCTGAAAACAACCAAAGAAGGCATCGGTTTAACCAAAGATGTCAATGTAGCCTCTAAGCTGCCCACAGGTGTTTGTATGCGTTTGCTGCAAAAAATGCAAAACGAAAACCTCCTATTTCTCAAAGGCGACACAGTCGAAGCCCACAGCGAGGGCCGCCTCAAAATCGCCGTCAAAGCAGCCGCAATGGGCGCAGACATACAAGAAATCAGCAACAACCTCGGCTGGCAGGAATTCGAAGAAATCGCCGCCGTCGCCCTAAAAACCAACGGATATGCCGTTACCAACAACGTACGCTTCAAACACGGCGATAGACGATGGGAAATAGACGTGGTCGGATGCAGAAAACCCCTTGTAGTTTGCATCGACTGCAAGCATTGGCAGCACGCAATAGCTCAGTCTGCACTCAGAAAGATTGTTGAGGCACAGATTGAGCGGACCAGGGCGTTGGCTGAGGCGCTGCCCAGTCCAAAGTTGAAGTTGGAGTGTGCGCAGTGGGAGAAGGCCAAGTTTGTGCCAGCCGTTTTGGCGTTGTTTCCTTGTGCCTTCAAGTTCTACTATGAGGTGCCGATTGTGCCTGTGTTGTCACTGCAGGACTTCATCTGCCAACTGCCAATGCACATAGACCACGTAAAAGTACTCAGTCACAGCTATGCGAAGCTATGATGCGATGTTTAGGATGGGTGTTTTGGAGAGTTTGACGGCTGGGTAGAGGCTTAAAAGAAACATCGCTGCCAAAGCGGAAGCCAGCCAAAGCCCAATCGCCAATATAGTCGTCAACGTAATCAGGGGATTAGCCATCAAAATCAAAAGAGTAATGATGACACCGAAGGTGAGCCCGACAGATAAGCTTGAGAGAAGCACGATTAAGCTCTCAATCGCCGAAACACGGACGATTATGTTTGGTTTGGCTCCTACGGCGCGAAGCATGGCGAATTCTTGGCGTTGCTCAGCAAGCGTAAGCATAACATAGCCGACGAGGCAGAACGCGGCTGACGCTAAGGTGACTAGGGGGATAAACATGATTGTCTGCCAAGTAGAGCCCAAAAACGCCCTGTTTGCGTTGATAATTGGGGATAGATCGAAAACTTTGAGTGCTGGATCAACCGATTCAACCACATTTTCAATCTGTGGAAGTGCGGTGCTGCGGTCCACTGAACCGTTAAGAGTTATCAAAACCAGATTTGGGCTGCCCACCCCCGTTGCATTCATCAATCCATCGAGAGGTACATAGGTGACATAACCGTTGTTTATAGCATCAATGCAGACCCCAACTATGCGGAAAACAGAGGTTCCAACTTGTATGCTCTCCATTAAGGGGTCTGATAAGGTGATGTATTTGCTTTTATCACGGTAATACATAGTCAGCGAAATGGAATCGCCGATGATGGCTTCTAAGGAAGCGTTTTTGTCAAGGTTTGTGCCTTTGCTTGAAAAATCAGCCGCCATCCTCTGGGGGTCCAAACCAATTACCAGAGATGTACCTTCTCTTTCGCCGCCAATAATGACTTCAGCTCCGTTCAATGCCGTATGATTGCTGATTTCTTGGACGCGTTCATATAGAACCAAACGAGGGTCAACCGAAGTTACAAACGAAAGTCCCTCTAATCGCTCGTTAACTTCGTTTGGAACGGCAAGTTTTGGGTCTGAATAGTTAACATCACCTGTTTTTTGCTCTCCTGTAAACTTTGACAACATCTCCTCATACTGCTCGCCCATACTGCTGTAAGCAATGGCAATGGTGCCAGTGCTTGTCGTGTTTTCTATCCAGTTGGTTGTTGTGTCTTTGGCGATTTTGCCTCCCGCAACCGAAACCGTAAGCAAAACAAACACGATCGACAACAAAAATACTATAAGAAAAGTATGGGATAAGCGTCGCCATAAGCTTCGGGTGGCCAGCCTCCAACTCAACGCAGTATGCGAAAGCGCCTTTTGTTTCCCCTCCAATGCTGTGCCAAAATAGTTTATGGGTGAAAGCGCCTCAACCGCGGACATTTTAGCAGCTTTTAGAAGTGGCTGCAACCCAAAAACCACTGATAAAACGAAAAATACTCCAAAGACTATGGGGCCAAACCACCAATCGGGCAGGGAATAACCCGAAAAAACAACGGTTGCCGCCACAAAATCAGCTAGAAAACCGATAACAACCCCAAAAACGCAGCCGACAGCGGTGACAGTGAAGAGTTCGGTTAGGAAGTATCCTGCGACGAGGCTGTTTGGGCATCCTGCAGCCTTGATTAAACCGAAGTCGCGTGTCCGCTGTGCCATCATCAAGAACACGATAAACGACACTAGCACGGCGCCGACGACAAAAACCAACACCCCAATGAAGAGTATGAACTGGCTAAAGATGTTGCTTAACCCCAGAGTTAGTGTGTTTGTGGCTGATGCTATACCCACACCTAATCGGCTGCTAAACAGTAGCAAAAACAACGTAGACGCAACGCATAGGGTGAGTGTTGTTAGGGTTAGGCCTGTTTGGAGTTTTCTACGCATTAAATCGTTGACTGGGAAACCGGCGCCGCTACTCATAATCCGTCGCCAATCTGCCATCTTTTAAGTAGAAAACCTGGTCTGCGAGCTCTCGGATTGCTAGGTCGTGGGTTGAGACGATAACGGTTTTACCGTTTTCTTTGAGCAGTTGGAGGACTTGGAGAATTTTTTCAGCGTTTTTTGTGTCCAAGTTGCCAGTAGGCTCATCAGCTAAAATCAATTCTGGGTCGTTCGCCAGTGCCCTTGCAAAGGCTACGCGCTGCTGTTCTCCGCCGCTGAGTTGGGAGGGAAAATGGGTTTCTCGATGTTCTAACCCGACGGTTCTTATAAGTTCATGGACTCTTGTTTCGATTTCTTTGGCAGGTTTTCTCTGCCACTCCATGGGAAAAGCAACGTTCTCAGCCACAGTTAATGTAGAGACGAGATTGTAGGCTTGGAAGACGAAGCCGACGTGGTTGCAGCGGAAGTCAGAGAGGAAGTCTTCGTCTTTGCCTGACAGGTCTTGGTTGGCGACTACGAGTTTTCCTTTGGTGGGGCGGTCAATGCCGCTGATTAGGTTTAGTAGGGTGGTTTTTCCGCTGCCGGATTCGCCGCATAAGACGGCAAACTGGGCTTTGGGGATCTCGAGGTTGATGTTTTTTAGGACCGCTACTTTTCCTTGGGCGACCACATAGGTTTTCTCCAGAGCTTCGGTGTAAACCATAAGGTCGCCTCTATTGTTTGCAGCCATGGCTTTTACCTGCAGGATAGTTTAGGTTGAGATGCCTTATAGATAATAAGGTTGAGGTACACTCGTTTACTCGGACTGCTCATGGTAGCAGGTGTCGATGTTTAGGTTGCCACGGTCGCGTTTTAGAATGCGCACTTTCTCAGGTAACTTGTCTTTTTGCCAATCAGCCCAGTTGATCTCTTTGAACAGCCACCGCTTGCCCAAGTGTGCGGCGACGACGGCATGCTTTTTTTCGTTGCCCGAGGGTATGAATTCGTCGAGGAACCTAAACAGTTTGTCGATTTGTGGTTTGGGGAAGTAGGCGTAGTAAGTGGCGTTTTTGACTTCAAAGGCGTAGAGGTGTTGTCCTCTGCGTGCCATGATGTCGGGGAGGGGGTTGAGGCTGGGGTTGCTTACTGGGACGCGGACGGCGTGGTAGCCTTTTTTCTTGAGTAACTTGACGAGTACGGTTTCGCTGTAGAAGCCTCTTTTGCGCCAACGCCTTAGTTTTATGCGGTCTTCCTCGGTGCTCACTTTTTGCCCTCGCGTGTTGGCTGTTATTTAGGGGTGGTTTGATTAAAAAATTGTTCCCTAAGGAGTTGAAAAGTGGGTTTGGGGGATGCTTTTGTATACGGCAACTTTTCGCTGGTGGCGCTAGAATGTGCTGGTGCACATCAATCGCCAAATAAATACCCATACAACCAACACAACTGAACAGGGATTTATCAACATTCAGCCTTTCAAAATATAGCCACTATAGCCACGTCTAACAGCTACAAAAGGGGCAGTATCAGAATGGACAAAAATATACCCCGCCTCTTGAAGAGCAAAAAATCAATCTGAAAACAATAAGATACACAGATAAGCCACCAACCCAGCTTCAAAACTGCGCCAACAGGTCGTCAAAGCAAAACCCGAAAAAAGCTTTTCAAACAAAGAAAAGCCGGCACTCATTTCCCCAAAAGACAAACCACGAAAAAGTTCCTTAAAGCGCCAAAGTTTTCACGCCTGCCCTGTTTAACCAAAAACCCGCCGAAAACCTCGAAGGGCAAACGAAAAACCGGACATTTGCTTCGCATGGAGATTTTCGACAGTACTTATATGAGGCCCCGATATTCCCCATGCCAAGCCCCCTAGGGATAGGCAAATAAGCCCTAATCGAACCCATTTTGGCATTAACGGCATTCTTTGCGGTTTTTGTTTTTGTTTCTAGTGAAAAAACTTTCGCTGTTTTTCGCCAGTTAACCTTTCGTCAGTAAACAACAGCAACCTCGACCCTTTAGACAAAAATAACCACAAATTTAGGTGAATTTCCACTGAACTGCCCTACGGTTAATCGTTTTATTTTTATCCAGAATTGGTTAAGGCTTTAGCATAGAAGAAGTGCCTGCTGGACAAATCTGCGAAAAAAGCTGCCAATCACACCCACCACAAACCATACCTAAACTTTGCCAAAGGAGAAGTCGCTCCTGTCCCGACGTAACCTATTCAAATCAAAGCGTAGAGCTGAAAATGTAGAGAAGAAAAACATTTGGCTGTTCCAGACGGTTATGCGTTGTGGGCAGCATTGAATTGTCGGTTTAGGCTGGTGATGCCTAATTGGCAAAACATAGCTGCACAAAAGGCGTCCGTAGTCACCGTACTAACCAGTGTGCATTTTGCTATCCTTGTCCTGAAGGTTTGTGCGCCTGTGCTTGCAACTCAGCGGCAGACTCTTGACTCGCTCTAATGTGTTTTAGCCAACTCTAAAGCTTGTTGCTTCCAACTTGTTTGCGCCGATACACCATTTTTTGTTAGTGTTAAGCCCTCTTCAAACCAGCCCTTTTGGCGCAACCTATATGTCTGGGAAAAACTTTTGTGGTTCTTGTGATGTTGGTATTAACAAAAAATTATCCGTCACCAGACACAACCAAACTGAATAAAGAAACCTCAGCTTACGTCGACATGCCCGACAGAGGCGACAGAGCCTTGAGGTGGTGCACTTGGCGGAGGTGCCGATCATGTGCCTCCAAGGTGTCAAAGAGCAAACCGCAATCGCGGCAACGATATGTCCCCCCAGAACTTGCTGCAGTTGCATCCTCATAGTCAGACAAAGCGTTCTCTAGTACCCCTTTTAGTACTGCGGAGTAGCCGCGGGATTGGTTTTTTGTTTCCACCCTTAAATCACCTCAAAAGAAACGTCCACTTTGAGTAGGGAAAAATATTGGCTTTAAAGGGTGTGTGAGTGGCGTTGCACAGTAACAATCGGTATACAAAAGCATCCCCAAAACATAGTTTTAATCAAATAACACTGTACTCGAGCCATAAACTACTAAAAAAGAAAAGTGGGAAGGCCTCTTAGCGCTCCTCAACGATCTCAGAAGGTGCGCCTCCGGCGTTAACTTTGTTCTGGTAGCCAAAGGATTTCCAGTCCGAGGGCAGTTTAGCCTCAGGCACAAACTCCATGTTATAAGGCCGCAGGTTAACCTGTGATTCGAGCACTTTGTTGACGTATTCTTTGTTGGGTTCAAAGACAATCAAGGGCTCAACCCGGTCGTCTTTGATGACGTCGCGGATGTCTTTCTTTTCGTACTTTACTAGCAAGTCGTTGCAGATGTTGAAATGTTCAATCTCGTCAGCCAGAAACGTGGACCAAATGCTCCTTATGCGTTCGTTGGGTTCGGTTTGCATGCATGAATAGTAGTTATAAGCTTCATTGAGTTGCAGAAGCGTCATCTGCTCCAAATGTGAAGCGTTTGGGTCGCCCACGGCTTCATACTGGGAAACGTGTTGCTCCTCTATTTCGGCAATTTCTGCATAGAGTTTTCTTGCTAAGTCATTGTTGAGCATGCCGCCGTGCGCACGGTAGTAAAGCATCGTTTGTTGCTCACCGGAAACTATGGTGAAATAGTTCATCCATGATTTTACGTGCACATCATTTTTTGAGAAGTGTTTTCGCATTTCATCGTCTGGGTGGCGGTGCTCTTGGCTTGTTGGGCGTCCCGGTTTGATTTCCGTTTTTCCCTGAACGATGGATTCAGCGTCTTTCTTTTCCAGAAGCGCCATCAGCATGCTGTAGCGGTACAGGTGGTCGAAGTCTTCTAGCAATGCGTAGTCTAGAACTTGCCTGAAGTAGTCGTCTGGCTCGTTTTTTGCCAAGTTCGCAGTTAAATCTACTGCCACTTGCTCGTACCCGATTGTGGTTTCGAGTATGTTTTGGTTTGGCGGATTGAGCCAATCCACGGTCATTTGGTGTTGGGAGTCAACGCGTCTGATGTTTGCAAGTTTCCGTTTTATCTCGTTATTATCGATCATCCGTGCCATGGCATGGGAAGTTATTACGCTGTTGTTTTCTATGCCGTTCATTAGGATTACTCTGGTTCGGGTGTAGGCGTCTCCTCGGTCTTTATCGTAGGGTGCTTTAATGAGTGTGTTCCAGTTCATGAATTGGTCTTCTATGGGTCGTCCCTGTAATTCAAAGGGTTTAAAAACTTGAGAGGCACCTGTTTGTTTGGGCTGTGTCATTTCTTCGTTGATGGATTTGGTTTTTTCCAAAAAATCACCTTGAAAAAAAGAGTGAGTTGAGTTATTATCGGGTATGTGATAGGCGACGCGGATACTACAGGTATTTAAAAAATTAATTCTCCCCATTTAGTGCCCGTTTCTTGATAAGTTGTATACGGAAGCATCACCAAAACACTGTTCTCGAAACCTTTTTCTACAAACCTTACCTCTAAAACAAGTGAGGGACAACGATGGCAGACTTCAAAGTAGTAAACAAAACCATAACATTCCACAGCAGAGGCCCAATCGATTTCATCGACCTCTCAGACAAAACCCAAGAAACAGTCACCGCTTCAGGAATAAAAAACGGCATCGTCCACGCCTTTGCCCCCCACGCAACAGGCGTATTAATCCTAACGGAAAACGACCCCGCCCTGCTTGAGGACATCAAGGTTTTCCTCGAAGAACTCGTACCCAAACATGGCAATTACCAGCACCCATCAAACGCACATGCTCATCTGCGCTCGATGCTTCTGCCGCCTGATAGGACCTTGCCGGTGGTTGATGGACGGGTGGCGTTTGGGACCTGGCAGTCGCTGCTTTTTGTGGAAACCGACGTTTACCCTCGGGAACGCACAGTGATCATTCAGGTCATGGGTGAGTAGTGCGTTTTGAATTTTTTGCTGGTTTTTCGTTTTTCGTATCGGCGAAAAACAGTACTCTCTATGGAAATTTAACAGTTAAACGATAATTATGCAGATGGTGTCTGGTTTTTTTAACTGTTTATTGTAAAAAGTTGTCATTCGCCGTGTTTTCGGGCAAGAACTGCTCAATTAATTTTAGATCATTTGCAAAAAGGGAGCGTCAAAAGAAAAATAGGTGCCCGAAAACCAGAAATCTGAAACTTTCAAAAGATAAAAACAGCTTCCTGCCCTTATTCAGATATTAAAAAGAGAAAAAACAGCGTTTCAAGCCATTAAAGAACCATGAATATTTAAGCTTCGCCTACCTTCGGACACTCAGCGCCTATTCTCTGTCTTGAGTCGTCTGCTAGCGCTTTTTGAACGCATCCGAGCCTTCTTTTTTGCGGCATTAAGCATCGAGGATTTTTCGGCCAAAGCATCAGGGGCAGCTTCCCCTGTGGGTAATTCATCCTCTAACTCTGGAAAGTCCGCTTCAGTAGCTTGCACAGCGCCGCTCTTAGCCATTGCACCAAAGGCGCGGTCTACATCCCCAGGTTTCACGTTGATTCCCATGGTCGCATCCGTCAAAACCACAACTTCAAATCCCAGTTTGCAGGCATCCAAAACAGTGTTAACTACGCAGTAGTCCGTGGCTAAACCTGCAACAAAGAGCCGTTTGACTCCGAGTTTCCGTAGTTCATTGTCGAGGTTTGTGCCGTCAAAGGCTGAGTAGGCTTCTTTTTTGGGGTCCGCGGCTTTGGAGATGACGACTGTGTGGTTGGGAAGTTTGAGTTCGGGGCTGAATTTTGCGCCCTCGGTTTCCTGTACGCAGTGGGCTGGCCAGGGCCCTCCTTGGGCTTTGAAGGACATGTGGTTGGCGGGGTGCCAGTCGCGTGAGGCAATGATGTGGGCGCGGTCGTTTTCAAATCGTTTGATATAGTTGTTTATGACGGGAATTATTTCGTCTCCGCCTTCAACGGGCAAGGCTCCTCCGGGTAAAAAGTCTATTTGGATGTCGGTTACTAGAAGGGCGTCTTGGTTTGTTAAGTTGTAGGTTTTGCTCAAACACGTCACCTTTATGGGTCTATCTGGTTGCTTGAAAAACAATAAGAATAGAGGGTAGAGCTGTGGGATAAACTTTTTTACAGAGGCTTTCAGTTGGAAAACGCGATTGTTCGATGGATAATCGAACCTTGCATGGGCAAATTGCGCCAAACTACCTAATTTTGCCCACTGCTGAATAAGCTTTTTATCTTTTTAGTGTAAAAAGTGACCATTCGAAGGTTTTTCGAACTCTAAAGCCGCATCTTAAGGCTCAGAAGAAAAAGCTGATACCTAAACCCATTACCGACATCCAATGCAACAAATTTTGAGATTAGCAAAGCCAAAGACAGACATGCTTCGTCTAAAAAAGAACATTTGGCAATCGTAAAACTGGGGTAAAATGACCGTTAATGTAGCTAAAATTAGCGCCCTGAACCCCGAAAACACATCTATTCACTCTTTTTTTTAGCTGTAATATAGCTTAGACGACCTCTGTGTTGCAATACTCCGCTTGGAAGAGGATGCTTTTCCACTTGGCTTCGTTGGCAACTGAACGTAGGGGCGGTTGACTGGCATGTATATTTAAGCTTCGTTGTACTTCGAATAACTTCGCCGTTTGCGGACCCTTTTGGAGTTGGGGCTTGAAAAAACTGTGTTGGCCGATGCTTTTGTATACAAGCCACGATAGGCTTATCTCCCAAAGAAAACAATACTTAAGCGGCGTATGCTATGCAGCCTAAAAACCAAGCCCAAATCATATCCAGCCGCACAATGCGGGCATTGGAAGTCAACGCGGAATACTTCGGCGTAAGCCTCCTCCAGCTTATGGAGTTGGCAGGCAGAAACGTCGCCCAAGAAGTCATCGCCAGCCACCCCAAAGGAAAGAAGGTCGTGATCTTTTGCGGGTTAGGCGGCAACGGCGGAGACGGCTTCGTAGCTGCGAGGCACTTGTTGGCGGCGGGGTTTGAGGCTGACGTTGTGTTGGTGGGCAGAGGACGCGACATCAGTCATGAAGCAACTCTCAGAAACTACCAGATTCTCCAATCGCTTCAGGGCAAAGTGCCTATAATAGAGGTTACTGATAGCTCAAATATTCCCACGGTCAAAGCCGATGTTGTAATCGATGCCCTTCTGGGAACAGGTACCAAGGGCAAACTCAAAGCGCCCATCGCCCAAGCCGTCGAAGCCATAAACGCCATGGAGGGCTTCAAGGTTGCAGTTGATGTTCCCACGGGCATCGACTCGGACACTGGTGCTGTGTTGGGCACTGCAGTCGAGGCTGATTTGACCGTGACGTTCCATAAGGCGAAGAGCGGCTTGGAAAAAGCTAAGAAATACGTAGGTGAACTCGTTGTTGGCAGCATCGGCTTGCCCTCAGAGATGGAGCAATACGCAGGCCCCGGCGACGTGTTGCTTGCCGCTAAACCGCGTAGCCCCACGGGACATAAAGGCGATTTCGGACGCCTCTTAGTCATCGGCGGCAGCGAAATCTACTCTGGAGCACCGACGTTGGTTTCGTTGGCAGCTATGCGCACAGGCGTTGACCTAGTGTATCTGGCTGTCCCTGAGAAGAACGCTTATGAGATTTCATCGATGTCCCCTGACTTAATTACTGTGAAGCTAAAGGGCAAGAACCTCAACCCAACCAACATGGCGACGCTTAAGCCGTTTTTGGGTATGGTTGACGCGGTTGTTATGGGTCCCGGTATAGGCTTGGCGCCTGAAACTCAGGACTTCGTCAAAGCGTGCGTTGAAGAGGTGGAGAAGGCAGGGAAACCACTGTTGCTTGACGCGGATGGGCTTAAGGCGTTTGCAAAGTTCAAACGACCACTCAAGACACCGTTGGTGTTAACGCCGCATGCAGGCGAATACACCATACTCACAGGCGAAACCCTCCCCGAAAACCAGCAGGAGCGAGTTGCGATGGCGCAGAAAACCGCCAAAAAACTCGGCGCAACCATACTGGTAAAGGGCAAAGTCGACATCATCTGTAGCAGTGAATGCTCGAAGTTGAATTTCACGGGCAACCCGGGCATGACCGTGGGCGGCACTGGCGATGTCTTAAGCGGCATCGTGGGTGGTTTGATTGCACAGCATGTTGACCCCTTCGAGGCGGCGGTTGCTGGTGCCTTCGTTAATGGTGCGGCAGGTGACTTTGTTGCTGACGAAATTGGTTACCACATGGTTGCCACAGACATTATCGATTGGATTCCGCACATGTTGGAGAATCCGATGAGTCATTTGAAGGTGCGAAAGTCTGGATACTGAAGCAGAAGCGCCAGAACAGACCCTGCCTGTAAGGATAACCATTTACCATGCCGCTCAGGATGACCCAAAAAAGAACACTGCATTAAGGTTGAAACGACGGGGACTTGCAAGAATCGTCACGAAAGTAAAATTTTTGCCGAACCGCGCCATAGTGCTCAATCCTTTTGGCGAAATCGCTTTTTCCCCAGCCGACCATGAGCGGCTTGAACAGTTTGGGTTGGCTGCGCTGGATTGCAGCTGGGAACACGCTCAGAAGGTAATGGGTGAACACGTAAGGGGAACTAGCCGATGCTTACCCATCCTCATTGCAGGTAACCCAGTTAACTTTGGCAAACTTACAAAGTTGACAACGGCTGAAGCCATCGCTGCAGCCCTCTACATTGCAGGCTTCAAGGAAGAAGCAAAGAAGGTTTTGGAGATTTTTCCGTGGGGCCACACTTTTTTTGAATTAAACCAGAAATTGCTGGACAATTACGTGACTGCAAAGGACAGCGCAGACATCGTGGAGATGCAAAAGAGACTGATGGAGAAGCAACGACGTGAGCCAGCCAAGAACGTTTTTGAATAATGTGCCTATCGAGACGTGAAACCCTTATAGCCGTGCCTGCGGAAAATGGTTAAACGATGGCTGGGAGATTGACGTTTGGCATACATAACTGACTTCACGATGTTCTTGGCTTCGGTGCTTCTGATTTCGCTCTCAGGCGTCCTTATGCCCGGACCATTGTTCGCTGTAACCATCAAAAAAGCAGCGACAAGCAAGATTTCAGGGGCCCTCATCGCAGTGGGGCATGGGATTGTTGAGTTTCCGTTGATGTTTCTGATTTTCTTTGTGCTAAGCGAATTCGAAATACCCCTGGTTGCGCAGGTTGCCGTGGGTTTGGTCGGCGGTGCCTTGATGGTGTTTATGGGTGTCCAGACGTTCCGCAGCCGCCACAAGCCAGAAACTGTATCAGCCAGTGCCAAACGCGAATCGGTTCTAGCGGGAGCTTACACGACAGCAGCCAACGCAGGGTTCATCCTGTGGTGGTTAACCATCGGTACCACGCTTATCTTAAATGCGAAGCTGTTTGGGCTGTTGGGCTTCTCCATCTTTGCAGGGGTCCACTGGTCAGTCGATTTTGCCGTTTACACTGCAGCGGCGTTTTTGATTTTTAAGTCCCAGCGGTTCTGGAACGACCATATCCGAATGGGCATCACGCTTTTCTGTGCAGCGGTTTTCATCGGGTTTGGCTTGTTCTTTATGGGGTCAGCCCTCTGGTCGCTGCTGGCATAGTATAATAGCAACCGCACGTTAGTTGGATAGTATGGAATTTAAAATTGGAAACGCAACCCTGCAACTGGTGAGGGGCGACATAACCGACCAAGAAGCAGACGCCATTGTAAACGCAGCCAACTCGACACTGCTCGGTGGCGGAGGAGTGGACGGAGCCATCCACAGCAGAGGCGGCCCAAAAATCCTCGAAGAATGCAAACGCATACGAGCCCAAGAATGGCCCGACGGATTGCCAACGGGAAACGCTGTCATAACAACGGGCGGAAAACTCAAGGCTAAACATGTAATCCACACGGTGGGGCCAGTTTGGCGGGGAGGACTCTATGAGGAGTCGAAGTTGCTGCGAAGGGCATATTGGAACAGCCTGAAACTGGCGGTGGCTAATGGTTTGAAGTCGGTTGCTTTTCCCTCGATAAGCACAGGTGCCTACGGTTACCCAGCAGAGGAAGCCAGCCGCGTCGCCGTTGCCGCAGTTAAGGACTTCTTGGAAAAAGAGGACAAGCTTAAGTTGGTCACATTTGTGCTCTTCTCAGAACGCGACTTAAACATCTATTCAGAGGCGGCAAAATCACAGCTAGCGTCTTTCCCTTAACTTGTTTTGATTCCATACTGCAATGAGAATTATGCCCAGAGTTAAATCAAATACTGAAAGTCCAACAAAAGTGATCGCAAGATAGAAAGTAGGTCTAATGAGTAAAGCTATTACCAAGAAGGCAAAAGCAACAGCTAAAATTACACGGTAGATTGAAGCATGCTTCCTGAAGTGAGGCGAATATCGCTCTGAAAAAAACGTCACAAGCACTAGATAGACGGCGACAAAGGCAGAGGATACCCAGAAAATATGGTGGAGGTTATCCGAAAAATATAGAGCAAAACAGGCAAT
This sequence comes from Bathyarchaeia archaeon, assembly GCA_050108095.1. Classification (GTDB taxonomy): domain Archaea; phylum Thermoproteota; class Bathyarchaeia; order Bathyarchaeales; family Bathycorpusculaceae; genus Bathycorpusculum. Next base: position 396 of record JBNIDO010000030.1, on the reverse strand, counting down.
TAAGGAAACCAACAAAGCGGTAGCATAAATCAGTGAAGCTCTCTTGTTTTTGGAAACCTTTATGCTCATCCTATATCGCTAAGTAATTTAACTAAGGTTTTATTTTTAAAAGTAACCTCTGTTCAGCCTGTGGTTTGCTCCACAACCAGCCAGCAAAATAGGTCAGTCGCCGCTTTCAAAAAGCGTTGCACCCCGCAATCGGCTGGTTGTTGTTGTGTATAGGAGGTTCTCAGCAACAACAACTAACGAAAAATTTTTGACCCACTGATAAGAAGAGAGGAGAGGCTCCAGAACAACAGACACTGATTCGGTTTGGGGAGTCGCTATTTTTATAAACCCAGCGCTTGCAGTTAAAGCTATGCAAGTTGAATTTGGAGTAATCGGCGGAACAGGTCT
>JBNIDO010000029.1:0-27277 GCA_050108095.1 Bathyarchaeia archaeon | reverse complement strand
AGGTGTTCCTTCCGAAGAGGCGCTCTTTTTGGGTTAAGCCCTTTTCTTTGGCATACGATAGGATTTTGTTTAAAGCGTCCTCCTCGGGGCTGGCGCCGTCCGAATGCACATAAGCTGCCCTAAGAGGATTCAACTGCAAAAGTTTCACTTGCGAGTTTTCCATTTTAAAAGTCCCTCAAGCCAAACATTTAGGGGATGGGCTAATTAAGAATTATGTTAGGAATGTCTCGGATAAGTATGCAGGCTGACCTCTAACTTCAAACAAATATGCGGAAGAAAGCCTTATATGGATATGTGTATAATGCTTACAATGTAAGCTGCTTGTGGCTTACTGGACTGAGTAAAAAATGACCCTAAGCTTCGGGTACCTAACGCCTAAACAAAGAGCCATCTGGGACCTAAAAAGCAGCGGACTTCAAGAAGTACAAATTGGACGGAAATTAAACGTCACACGCCAAACCGTTCACAAGTCGCTCGATATTGCCAACCTAAAAATCGGCGATGCACTCCAAGAAGTCGCCAAAATCAACAAAATCGACATCGAAACCCTCAATGCTGAAAGGGGATTTCTCAAAGGCTACAGTAACCCCTTCAAAACCCCTGCTTTTATAACCTTCTCCGCCAAGAACGGCGTCCAAGTTTGGTATAAGCATGAAGGCGACTGCGAAAAATGCAAAAAACTCCAAACATGCCGAGACACCCTGCTCGCAGAAGCCAAAGACAGAAACTTCCTGCTGCTAGATGACACGAGCAAAATTTTGCCATCCAAGCTAGCAGACGCATTATTCGCTAAAATAACAGGTGAACAAATATGAGCATAAAAAAATTAATCAAAAATTTCAGAAGTTGGTGCCCACAACCCCAAATTCCCTTAACGACAAGATTGAAACGCCACTCTCTACCTATTGCTGCGGCAGTTACAGCCACACTTGTTCTTTCAGTTACCTTCTCAATATTTTACTTAGGTCTTGCATCATACGCATCCCCGCCTCCAATTATTAATGATTCGGACTTTTGGTCATCAATACGCAGTGGTTCATTCTATGAGTCGGCATATGCAAAGGCAACCAGTGAGCAAAAAGAAGAATTAGACAAAATTCTTGCTGACAAGGATGGATTTGGGATATGGATACGCCCTGTTCTTATCGCTATTGGAGACCTGCCAAAAGATCAGCCCAGATTGAGTGCTGAACAGGCAGCAGAACTATATGACAGCAAAGAAATAAGCGCTTTAGAAGGCGAAGCTGCGAACAGAGCTTTAGTATCCGAATTCAACAAAATCGCTGGAGCACCGGACTTTTATGGCGGCAGCGGAGTTGAACGGGCTATTTACTACCTAAACGACGACAGATCAGAAGTCATCGTTCTATATTTCCCCGGCGATGTATCTCACGTAGTATATAATGACGATGGAACTGAAACGCGAGTACCATTAGGCAACCAGAAACTTCCTGTCAACCCAGGTCCATCAATAGCGCCAAAAGGCACCCCCACAACGCTTCCTGTCCAGCCAACCCCAACAAAAGCGCCATCAATCAATGACTAAACCATAATAAGAAGGCAATCAAAGCCAAAAAAACAACCGCAGTAAAATAAAAAAGCAAAGCACCCCACTTAGTTGTATGGAAGCCAAATTCACATCTGACCTGATTGCACCTTGTGGTATGAACTGTGGAGTCTGCAAAGCCTACCTAGCCTATTCACGCGGCGTCCCCACAAAGAAGGGGCAAGTATCCCATTGCTCTGGTTGCCGCATCAGAGGCAAAAACTGCGCTTTCATCAAGCGGGACTGCCCAAAAAGGGTGGGCAAAGAACTTGATTCCTGCACTGAATGCCCCGACATGCCCTGCCCCCGATTAGCCAAGCTGGATGCCCATTACCGTGCGCGTTACAGCATGAGCATGATAGAAAACCTCAACATGATTAAAGAGAAGGGCATAGATGAGTTCCTAAAAAGCCAAACAGAAAAGTACCGTTGTCCCGTCTGCGGTGATGTCGTGTCAGTGCATGATGGCAAATGTTATGCCTGTGGCTATCAGGGTCAAAAGCCCCTGCAGAAAGTCGGCAAAGCCCAATGGGACAACGCCCGGTGGTCGCCAAACGGAAAATAGCGCTACTAATCCACTATACTTTTGAATAGTTCATTAAAATTTGGGCTGAGTTTGTTTTTCTAGTTTGAGAAGAAGAGAATGCCGCCCTTACTCTTCTTCTTCCTACGGACTGTGTAGACGACTGAGTTTTATGTTTAGCAATCAAAATGGGTTGCAGGCTGGTTGAGGTATATTCCACAAGCAGAAAACCAAATTACCAAATAGCCCCAAACGCTGCCACCGTCAATAAAACGATAACCCAACCGCTTCGGCAGAAAAGCCTTATACGGTTCTTCCCAACACCAGACAACCAATCAAAGTAACATTCATAATGACAACATATCGGCGGCTACAGTTATTTCGTTTACGGCATTTGAGGGATTTAAAGAAAATTTAAAAGCAAAAAAGTTAACCTTTTTGTTGGGCAAGATGCTTTCGAACACAAAAAAATTGGCAATCACCCTCGGAATCGCCGTGCTAGTTTTCGCTTCCTACTGGTATTTACAGAGACCCCAAACAGTGACAAATCAAGATATACCGATGTTTAGCGCAGAAGAAGAGGCATCTGACAGCTTCGTAAATGTGACGCAAGGCTCAACTTGGCAAAAGAACATAACACTGATTTTGTCTCTTGACGAAAAAGTTGCAATACCATTTGAGAACCTTACGATTTTATCTTATAACAAAACGTCAATTCTCCCTGATAGCCAAGAAAAAATTTTAAACTACACATTTAGCGACAATCCCCTTATTCTTTCACCACACGAATACAACACAACTGTTCTAACGGTTACAATGGCGGAAGATGCGCCCGTAGGCAGATACGTTTTGATTGCAAACCTCGGAAACAGCAACATCACCAATATTTCTGCTTACAGCTTAGTCGTAAGAGTAAACCCAAAATAAAACGCCTCAAGCTACCTTTCTTCTTTCACCCAAATCCTAAACAACTTCTCCCCACCCCGCCCATAACAACTAAAAACAGGCGCAACAACCTCCTCAACCACCACACTATCCTCCCCATAAACCTCCCGAAACTGCTCCAACCAACTAACAAAATGCAAACCCCCACCCACATACACCTTAACCCAACGCACACCAGCCCATCAAACCGCTCAACAACCAACCCCTCCCCAGAAACATCACAAGCCCCAACCATAAACTCACCAACCACAAGCCAAAACTGCAAACCATTTCGCTATAAGTCTACTGCAAATTGGAGCCGTAAAGCACCTCAAATGCCATCTATCTAAAAACGTTACAAACAGCCAAAGAAGAGTTTTACGTAAATTGTCGATTTTTTAAGCGTAAGCTTTCCAGTTAACCTGTTTTTTTTCATTTCCAATGGTCGCTGTTCCAAAGCTCATGTACGGTCCGTCAGTAACGCTCTTATTCATGCTAACCTGAAAGTGTAAAACTGCAGAGTTGTCTATGCTAAGCATAAGATTTAGAACAGCTTTTCTAGCTTTGATTGCTTCTTCTTCGGAAATCTGTAAACCTCGATGAACAACGCCATCTCTTTTTTCTTTGACAGCTTCATTCCACAAGCGATATTCCTCTTGAAACATTCTTTTTACTGGAACTCCATTTAACTCTGTGAAACCTATGTTTAGTTGATTCTCGATACTATTTTTCAACAGCCATACAATGGTTGCGTCTTTTAGCTTTCCGTTTAATTTGTTTCTTAAGTAGTCAGCAATAAAAACTTCAAAGGCACTTTCTAAATCAATTAGTTCAGATCGATAATTCTTATTTTTTTGATGATTTTTTGAGTTTGAAAGCAAAACGCGCCATAAAGGAATCTGGAAAACACCTCTATTTCCTGAAGCTTCAAATGACACCCGTCCATCCAGAGGAACAGATGGGTTACGTATACATGAAAAAAGGTCAAAAGAATCTTTTGTTATATAACCAGGCATTACGTCAGGCACATTTTGACCCATTTTAGTCAAGTATATTTCGGGGGTCTCAGAAAATGGGTCGGAAAAATTAACGTGGAGTAATTCGCCTGCTTTGAAAGACAATTCACCATGGGTAAAAGAGTTATGACGAAATAAGTCCAGCACCACATCACTAGCAAACGCCTCTTTAAGACCATCTTTAAGGCTAAACTGTTTGCCACACATTATACATGTCACATTGGGAGTTAGATAATCGCTTCCAACAAGTGTGACCGCTTTTTTTGATAAAGCCCATCCTTGAGCTTTGTTAGCATGTATCTGTTCTTGCCAATCAGGGCATAAGACTAGCCAAGTCTGTTCCATCAAATATTCCTCTAAAGCTCAGATTGCTCGGGTTTTTAGTGCCCAACGTTAAGAGTATAGCGCTAATTGGCTAACCCTTGTCATCTTGCAGTTATTTCAGTGGAAGTATTGTTAAATTTTTGGGTCCTTGTTCTTTCGTAAGTTAGCATACCCATGTCTATAGCGCAGAATTTCTAAACTCCAGCGATCTATTACCCGATTGTGGACCTTACCATGGCATTCGCGACATAAAGGAACACTATTTAGTATCTCAGTTCCTCCACCAAATTGCCGATCAAGAATATGGTGAATAGTCAAGTTTTCCGTAGATTCACACGCATAACATCTGCCATCAAATTCCTTCATTACCTTTCGTTTTTCCGTTGGACTAAGATGTTTTCGAGCCAATTTTCGTCCAATATCCGAGTTTTCATTGATCAGGGTTCCATACTCTGCTGATTTAAGGTAAGCTTCAGGTCCAAGAAGGGATGGAAAATGTGCTTGTAGGAACGAAATATGAAAGATTGCTTTACCCGCTCCTTTGTTCAACCATGGACGGGATGACCACATGTCGAAAACTATAACGTCGAAGCCTGCCTTCTCTAACCCTTTTAGGTATCTCCTTGGATATAATGGCTCTATTCGAGGAACCCTAATTTCTCTTTTATCTTTATACGCGACCCACATATCACGAAGCCCAGGTTTCCTTTCATCAAAATAAATTGCTCCAAAAACAAACCGATTGTCTGTTTTCACTATTTCCTTGAGCTTTTTGCAATAGAAATTCTTCATATTGTCATCGTTATACCGTTAAGTCATTATAAGTCTGTTGAAAAGCAACCAACCGCGCTAAACGGATATAACAAGTAAGAAGTGCTCATCTAAAAAGGTAAATTAGGTTGGTTTTAGTTGGACTTTTTTTATTGTGATGTTTCCTTTGTCATCTTCTATGTACATTAGGACGTCGCCTACGTTGACGTTTAGCTTTTTTTGTACTTTGCGTATGATTGTTATTCTGTTGTTTGGTTGTACTTTGCTGACGCCTAAGATTTTTTCCAATTATTTAACCCATGTACAATATTACAATTCTGCCAAATAATCATAAGTGGTAAAAAATACTATTAGACTAAAAAGACCTAAATAACCAAAATGGTAATATTCTCATCAAGGTGTACCGAATATGGTCTGCCCAACAACAGAAAACACTCAGCCAACCACCAAGCAAATCAACGTAACAGACTTAACGCCCAATCAGCAGCGGGAACTCTTCTGCGACTGCATAAGCCAAGCAGGCTTCACAGGATTTGTCAAAAAGAAAAACGGCAAACAAACCTACTACACCTTCACATACGAAAAGTGAAGAACAGAATAAAACTCAGGGAGTGGACTAGCGTCAGAGGTAATCACTTTATTCGCCTTAGCTCTTCCTCAAGCGCCTCAGCGGATATGTTGGTAAACGATTCTTTATGCTTACCCAATTCATACATGAAATCTCTGAGCGATAAACCAGCCAGCTTAGCGGCTTGCCCTACAGAGATTTTTCTCTCCTTATAGAGCATGATGGCTAAGTAAAGCTTTAACTCGTTCTCGCTTAGGTCATCAACAAGCGCTTTGGGGATGTTGAGCTCCAATGATTTCACCTGTGTTCCAATGTTCTGACCTTATTAAAATACCTTGCCAGAAACAAGAAAAAGACAAGTTATGCCGATGTCATTCTCTTTGGATTGCTGCAAAGAATGGTTCGGGTTCCATGTTTGCTGTAGCATAGATGGCTAGCGCAATCGACCAGAATACGTCGTCGTGTGTGCCTTGCGACTTAGCAAAATTGCCGTTGGCGTCCGTTTGAGTTAAAATCTATAGAAAAAATAGAGTTGATTAGGCGATTTCGTTTTCTAAGGCTTTAGCCGTGATGGCTACAGAGCCGTTTTTGCCCAAACGCAGCTGCTTTTCACCCTTAAACAGCGCCACATGCGCATTCTTGACCTCGATGCAGTCGCCGGCATGCACAGTGTTAACCTGCTGGTCCCAAAGGCACAAAAGAATCGAGCCCGTCTCGTCCTCGACAACCGCGTTTGAAACCACTGCGTTGTCTCGGAACTGTGTGTGAACTTTGGATGGCTCAGAAACTTCTTTTACTTCTGCTAAGACATTTATTTTTTTCATGCCTACCCTTAAATCCTCGATTTTGAGGTGGGAAGGCGCAGGGTTCTGCCGTGCGATTTCGCGGCGGACTCTGCCGGAATCCATGGAGCTGTCAAAGGAGACATCGGTGCGGCCTAAGGTGTCTTCGGGTACGCGGAACTGCGCAACCACTTTGCCTTCTTTGGTGATTAAAAAGATAGCTTGGTTTCCTACGTTGCCGCGGTATTCTACTTCTAGGTCGCCTACGGTTGTTTTGCCTTCGTCTTTTGATTGGCTTAGTGCTGAGAAGAGTTCTGTGGGGTAAACGTCATGCTGCGCTGAGATAAAGGCTAGCTGGTCCTCTAAGGTTGGTTTTTTCGATTTCATCTTACATATTCTCCCCCTTGTTTTAGCGAATTATCATGAAAAGATAACAGTGCGAGAATCCTTTCTTGAACTAATTCTGCAATCCTACATAGTCAATGTTGCCTATATATTGTTAACTGTAAAAAAACGCCATTTTCAAGGAGAAAAAGGAGCATTTGTCCAATCTGCCCTAAACATTGCATCAAAAGCCAAAAAGCCTAGAAAAACATACCTTCCATTGGCTTTCATCAGTTTCTGGAGCGGACAGGCATGGAAGACAACCTAAACAAGCTAACCAAAGTTAAACTCAAAAACCTCGACAAATGCTTCTACCCAGAAGCCAACGTAACCAAAGGCATGGTCGTCGAATACTACATCAAAATGGCACCCAAAATCCTCCCCGTAATCGCCAACCGCCCCCTCGTCCTAACCCGCTACCCCGACGGCATAGACGGCGGAGGCACACCCGGTTTCTTCGAAAAAAACGCTCCCGAAGGCACCCCAGAGTGGGTTAAACTCAAAACCATCTATTCCCCAGCATCCAAGCGAGATGTAAACTACATCGTCTGCAATGACCTCGACACCCTGATTTGGCTGGCGAACTTGGCTGCACTCGAAATCCACATGCCTTTCTCCACCACCGCCGACCTAGACAAGCCTGACATGCTGTTTTTTGACGTTGACCCTGAACCGCCAGCGACATTAAGCGACGCCGCCGAAGTTGCGCTCCTCCTAAGAGACAAACTGCACGAGCGGGGGTTGACGCCGTTTGTTAAAACCTCAGGCAAAAAAGGCTTACACGTAGTCGCCGCCATCGAGCCAGAGCACCCCTTTGAACAAATCCGCGCCTACGTGCATAAAATCGGCGTGGAGTTAGCAAAAGAAAACGACCTCGTAGTCTCCGAGTTTAAAGATACCAAAAAGCCGGGCAAAGTCTTCGCTGACTACCTCCAAAACTCCCCCATGCGCACCATGGTCATCCCCTACAGCCTCCGCCCCACGAAAGAGGCAACGGTTTCGGCGCCGCTGGACTGGAGCGAAGCCAAAGCAGGCATCAAACCCCAAGACTACACCCTCGCCACTGTTTCCAAACGCACCGTAAACCCGTGGAGGGGCATCTACGAGAAAAGAGGGCGCCTAAACCTTTAGCCAGAGATTGACATATCTTTAAGAGCACAAATAATCTTCTGCTAATCTGACTGGATTGCTGGGGCACTGGAGACGCAATAAGAGGAGAAAGGAGAAGGTTAAAAGGCAGAAAACAAATTTTTCCTCCAGTGTCCTTTCAGCCGTTGCCTCAATGTTTATAGAAAGGTGGATGTTGGGCTGGGTTTCTTTGTGTTTGCTGTGTTGGGTTGCATAACTGTTTAGCTGCTACTTTTGTCGATGACCGTTGTTGTGGTAGTGGTTATGTATGTGACTGTTGCGTTGGCGATGTCGACGTTAACGATTGAGTGCCCGCTGTCTCCGTTGTCCAGTAGCACTATGGCAGTGGTTGCTTTTGTCGCCAGTGTTCCGTCACCTTCGATGATGTTGTGGATTATGGGGTGGATCGCTGTTACGCTGTAGCCTTGGCTGATTAGGCTCTGTACGTCTGTGTCACTGTCGAGTATGCTGTTGATTGTTGCGTTGTATTCAGAGCTGAGCTCTATATTGCCCATTCCGCGCATGCCGTCCATGAATTCGTGTCCGCGTCCGCATCTCATTCCGCCGAAGCCTGCCTCGCCCATCATCATGTTAGCGTTGAATTGTGGTTGGTTGGCGCTTGAGTCAGGGGTTGTTACTGATGTTGTTGGTGTACTGGTTGTGGTGGAGTCTGTGGTTGTGTCTGCCGCTGCAAACATTTGGGTCATTGCGAGTGCGCCCATGACTGCCGCCAGAGAGGTCAGCAACACGAGGCTTAATGCAAGAGTTTTTCTGTTCATATTACACCTCCATTAAACTTCAGGTCTTCAAACGTTTATTAAACAATTTTTCAAAATCTATCCCTGAAATGCACAGATTTATACCCAAATTGCCCCCTAATCAGTCATATGTCAACTGCTAACAGTAACCAGACGACTAAGCGTTGGCTAGAAGCTGACAAAATTAAACCCGATAATCGACACAACACCCCACAAGTTAACCAACACACTAAGAATAATCAAAGACTTCTCAGTCCAACCCAAATTCTCCCGCATACCAGCCGCCACAAGCAACATCAAAAATGGCGTAAAATCAAGGCTGAAACGGTAACCGAACTGGGTGAAACCCACCGTGCCATGGGTGATAATGGGGGGCAAGATGCACAAGACTGCCAAAGCAGCTTTCTTGCTTAAACTGTGCCAGCCGCCCTTGAAGGGGCCGACGAAGATGTAGATGAATGCAGGGGTTGTGAATAACAGGGATAGTCCCATCCATGAAGGTTCAAACCATGGGAAATTTGGGAGTTGGATGGGTCCTTGGAAGAATATGGCGTAGATGTGGCGTGGAATGTAGCTTATGTTGAAGATGCCCTGTTGAAAGTAGGGGTCAGTTTGGATGCCGGGAATCAGGTAGTAACCTATGTTGGTGAAGACGTGGTAACGTGCGTAATCGTAGAGGGCGTTTAAGCCAACGGGGATGGCAAGCCCACCGAGAAAAAGCAGTGCCTGCCTAAATCGGGGTTTCCAAGCGTTCTGCTGGTCATAAATCATCAACAAGAAAAAAGGAAACGCTAAAACCACAGGCAACCGCGCAAGTGCAGCGCATCCCAGCAGCAACCCAACCGCGAAATTGTTCTTCTTAAACATCGACAGAATAATCGCTGACGTAAGAAACAGCACTGCCACCACATGCTCAATGTACCATGCTGAGCCTACGGCGGCGGTGAACCAAAAGCAGGTACCAAAGCCAAACAGCGCCGTTAACCACAGCGCCTTGTTGCTGTTAGCACCTGTTTTTTTGAGCATAAGCCACGTTGCCGACACGCAGAGGCTGGCTAAGACAACTGAAAACAGGGCTTGATCGACGGTTGTGCCGAATAATGCGACGAAGAGCAGAAGCAAAATGGCTGGCATCGGCGGGTAAACCACGTAGTAGTTGCCGTTGAAGGGGACGATTTCTGCTAGGCTGGTTCCGCCTCCTGTGAGGCCGAGTCTGCCATGCAAGAATGCGTCTGCTAAGTAGACAAAGTGGTTCTGGCCCGGCGGGGGACCTTTAGAGAGGAAGTAGATGCTTAATGCGATGAGTGCTATGAGCAGTAGCTTGTAGCGCAGGCGAAGAGACGCGATTCTTTGGGTTGCAGCGGATAGTGTTTGGCGGATGCTGCTCAAGGGGTTTACCTGTTGAGGAGCAGTTTGAAATGTAATTTAAAGTTTGTTTTACAATTAGCTTAAAGAGAAAAAAAGAAAAGAGGTTGTTGTTTTATGGGTGTTTTCTGGTTATGATTACAACTGTGGCTACTGCGATGGCTATGATTATGGCGATGGTGCTTGCTATGAAGTATAATTCATTGTTTGAAGTGGTCGTCACCGGAGTCGTGGTTGGTGGTGGCGCAACTTCGTCGACTGCAAAACTGGTTCCTGCTGATGAAGGCCAGTAACCGTTTGTTCCTGCAAAGGAAGCGTAGACTATGTATTGACCGGGTATATCGGGGGTCCAGTGGTAGTTGAATTGACCGTTCATGTCGGTGATGGTTGTGCCGATGTTGCGGAAGTTGCCGTTTGCGTCAATGACGTCTAATGAAACGGTGACGCCTGTTGCAGTGGCCGGCAAGGGTTTTTGCTGGTAAACATAGCCCATCCAGTCTTTCATGCTAGCATCAGATGACACTGGAACACCGTTGGGGAACCGTGCTGACTGCTCGTCCTGTGTGGTTCCGCTGCAAATGTCAGTGACTGTACCGCTGATAATCAGTGATTTGCCAAAGTCGATGGAGGCTTTAGGTGCTTCCACAGTGGTTTTGCTTGGTCCTCTGCCCACGACATAGATTGAGTTATCATAGCTGTTAAACCAAGTTGAGAATCCGTCTGCGATGGCGTAGCTTGTGCTTGTGAACTCCATGGTGGCTGATGAGATGGTCCAGAGTTCAGTTCCGTCTGTAGCGTTGATAGCTCGGGCTAATCCGTCCTTGTAGATGGGGGTTGTCCATGTGTGTTCGCTTGTAACAGTGTACACTACTCCGTCTCCGATTGCATTAACGAATGTTGGGATGTTACCATAAGGCCAGTTGAAACCGCTGTTGGTACTGTTGCCTTCGCCGCCGTTACCATAAGTCCAGAGAAGATTGCCGTCTTTGATGTCATAGCAGTAGAGAATACCGCCCATTGCACAACTGTAGAGTTTACCGTAGGCGATTTGGCCAGCTAAAACTCCAGCGCCGGGGCTACCGTAGTAGTCGAATGCTGCTTGAGGTTCACTTGGACCCCACAGTTTATTGCCTGAATCCAAGTCGTAGGCAATCCACTGTATTGATTCTTTGCATGATTCAAGGTAGACGCGGTTTTCGAAGTCAACGCCTCCGGTTACGACGGTGATGTCGCTTAGCGGTGGGTCCTGTGTCTTCATCCAGGTTACTGCGCCTATTGCGCCTTTATCTGGGTTTAGGTTGATCCAGAAGTAGGTGTAGGGTGATTGGCTGTAGGTTGGGAAAATCATGTTTTCACCGTTTGAAGGTAATGAACCGTTGTAACAGAGTATGCCGTCGTTGTAGTTAGCGGCGATGACTATGGGTGTAGTGGTCATCGTGTTGCGCCAGGGTATAGAAACGTTCCAGTCGTATCTGCAGTTTGCGTTAGTTGGGTCGGAGATGCTTCCATCTTTGACGCCAGTCATGGTTGGTGCAAGCGCGTTGCGTGCAAAGAACAGTTTAGAAGTGTTCCATTGAGCTAATCTCCAGTCAGGGTTAGTTTCGTTGCCAGCGTTAGCCATAACATAGTTCAAGAATTCACCGCTTGGCCCCATAGACCTTCCTGCGCCGCCGACTGTTGGCACGTTGGTTATGTTAAATAGCCAATCGCCTGTGTCTGCGTCATAGCCTTGCCAGAGTGCACCGCCTTGGCTGGTGGATATCAATACTGGTGGGCAGACGCCGTGTTCATTGGCAGTGTGGACTGTGAAGATTAGACCCATTGAGAGAGTTGGTACATCACTGCGAGACCAGATTAATTCGCCTGTCCGCAGATCAACGCAGTCAACTGGTCCGCCGACGCCATTGCCGATCATGCTAAAGCCAGTGTTTGAGAAGGAACGTGGTTCGGTGTAGTAGAGTTTGCCGTCGAGTATGATTGGGTTGTTGAATCTGATGAGGTATGCTGAGCCATCGAAGAAGGTATCGCCTTTAATCTCAAAGTTGTCTCCTCCAGCAACTCCTCCGCTTTGAAGGGGCTTTGTCCACATTACGTGGTTGGTTTGGGACCCGATTGCGTCGCCTGGGAACATCGCTTCGCCGTTGGCATAAGTTGCGGCAAGGAACGCTTCGCCTGGAGCTGAACCCCAATAGCCGTTAGCTAAGTTGGAGTAGCCGCCATAGCCTGGTGCGCCTATACCGAGCCAGTTGGATGAGATGCTCCACCAGTCGGTGTTCTCGCCGTAGATTGGTCGTGTCCAGTATTCAGAGGGCATTGGGTAGCTGCCGATGGCTGCTGGTATGGGGTCTTGCTGGACGGTGATGGTTGTTGATGCATTGCTGGGCAGGAATTTGTCTCCTACATAAGCTGAACCTGCTGGTTGGTCGTTTTCGCCGATGGTTTGGCCGGGGTATAAGAAGTCAAGTGTGTATGTGCCTACTTCGGTTGGTGTGACGGTTGTGAACTGGTTTGATGTGGTGTCAACCACAACTGGGAAATTCTGGGTTTCTACGTGGCCGGTTGGCGATGTGATGGTTAGTTTAAAGTCGTGGAATCGATAGTTGTTTGTTATGCCTGAACTGTAGAAGTAGTTTGTTAACCACATGAAAACAGATACTTTCTGGTCTACGCCGACAGGGTTTGGTACTGCATGGATGTAGGCATGAGTGACGATTTCTTGGGGTGGGTCGTGTGCTGTGGTTGTTGGCAGTAATAGTGATGAAGCTCCAATTGATACTATCAGCAAAATAGCGAATGCAAAAGCAATAGTTCTATTTTTAGAAATTTGCATTTTTACTCTTTTTCTCCTGAATTTGTGGCTTCCCCTATTGTCCTGAAATAGTCTTAAGACTTTGTAAGAAGCTCTCCTTCCAACATGTTGCTAATTCTCTCCAAAAAACGGCTCAATGCCAAATATGAAGGAAGAAAATCGAAAAGGAGCACTGTCTACGTCATCTTGATTGGAAAGAACAAGCAGTCATTTGGCGGGGGTTCAGTAAAGTCTTCTAGACCTCTGGTTGGAAGGGTTTTTAACTTTTGATGCAGAATCCCTCTTTATGGGAAGATGTACAAAAACAGTTGGCGAACGCCGCCTCGGCAGAACAATCTACAAACTGGGCAACAGCGTGGAACTCAGCAGCAAAGAAGGAAAAGCCAAACTAGCCGAGCAAAACTACAAGCAGAAGGCCCAGACAACACAGGGTTTCACCGATGACTCGCCTGTCCAGAATCTGCGTGACCCAGCTAAATGGAAAAAGCAGCCTCGGAAATAAACGCTTTTTTAAAACTGAATTATCGCCCTTATTGCGAATTTTTGTGATTGAGAACGTGCAGTCACCTAGACTTATCTTTCTTGGCAAAACAAGTTTGATGGTGAAACCGTTTTAATGAGCCAAGTAAGCGACCCACTAAAAACTTCGGGCAACGAATACAAACTGATATTTGAAAACGACCGTGCGCGCCTCATGAGAGCAACCTTTAAGCCAGGCGACAGAGCTCCAATGCACAATCACCCCGACCACATTGCCTACATGCTAAGCGGCGGCAAAATCAAAATGACTGATTCCACTGGTAAAACAAATGTAATGGAGCTCAAAACTGGCGAAGCGGACTTTTTGCCTGCACAGTCTCATGAAGCTCAAAATATCGGCGATACAACGGTGGATATGTTGGTGATTGAGTTTAAAAAGTAAAATAATAGCTTTAACAATCTATATTGGAGGAGATTGTTTTGTCAGCGGCGTTGAACCAAGAGGTTGAGTGGAACTACCGATTAACCGAAAAACGGTTAGTTATAATTAAAACTAAAAGTGCGGGTGCCCGCAAACTGGCGGCTCTCGATGTACTGTCGAATTTGATGTTTGCGGTTCAAGCCTCCGAATCAATCGATATAGAGCGCCTTGAGCCCAACGGCGAATACATCTTCACCATGAAAGTGCATACTTCCAAGAAACTGGAGGATGTGGGGAAGGATTTTTTGGCTTTTTTTGAAGCAGTCGATGTTGACCAGAGCTTTGAAGACTTCATAAAAGCGTACTGGATTTACCCTGCCAAAATCCGCTTCGAACTCGCCGAAGTCGAAGAAGCCTAAGAAGGCTGATTTAGAAGTACTTCTTTGTTTTGGGCTCGTGAAGTTATTTCCTTAGGTTTTTAATTGGCGATGGTTTGCTGGGGCTCTGGAACCCAATTAAAGGAAGAGAAGAATGGAAAATGCAACTAAACCATCCCTCAACCGCAACTGCAATATCAATATCCAGAGCCCACTCAGCCCACATTTTGCCAATTCACTTATTGTTCCCAAAAAAAGGGAAATGGGAATTTTTTATCAATTGCTCCTATGCCTTCTTTTTCATGAGCAGCACAACTGCAACTGCTATTGCAATTATGATGGCTACTGTTGCCGCTGCGATGTAGGTCAATACGTCGGAAGTTGTTGCTAAGCCTGTTTGTGCCTGTGCTGTTGGCGCTGGTGTTGGTGCGTCACTTGCATGGAAGTATGTTTCTGCTGACGAGGAGTAGTAAGCGCCTGACCCTGCGAAGCTTGCGTATAGTGTGTAGTCGCCTGCGATATCTGGTGTCCATGTGAAGCCGAATGTGCCGCTGGGACTGCTTGTGGTTTGGCCGATTTCACGGTAGTTTCCGTTGCCATCGACGACACTTATGGTAATGGGAACTCCTGTAATGTTGATAGGCATCGCACATTGTTCGTAGACTGCTTCCATGAAATCAGACATGCTATCGTCGGAAACGCAGGGGAGACCATTAGGATAATTGTTTGCAACTTCTGTTTGAGACGCGCCTGGCGAGATGTCCATAATTGTACCAGTTATAGTTACCGGTGTTGCTGTTGTAACTCCAGTTTGAGGTGCACAGATGGTTGTTTTGGTTGATCCTTTAGCATAAGCGTATATTTGGTTGTCGTAAGCATTCATGGTTAGAAAGTGACCGCACGATATTGGCATGCTTCCGCTTGTGGCATAGTTTCTCATGCTCCAGATTAGGGTGCCGTCGGTTGTGTTTAGTGCGTAGACTTCTGCGCCGTTGTATAGTGGTGGACCATAGTTGTGGCCTGCGTGCACGAATAGTACGTGGTCAGCTATGGTTGCGTCGTATGTGCCTTGCATCCAGAGTGTGTTGACGCCATAGGGGTTGTTTAAGCCTGTGCTGCCAGTGCTCCAGTTCCATTCTTTCTGGCCAGTTGCCATGTCATAGCAGTAAACTTCACCGCCAAACGTCCATGCGTACAGGTTACCATACGCACAGAACGAACTCTGATCGTTATAGTAAGCTAAGTCATTGTTGTATGTCTCTGTTGGTCCCCATTTCCGCTCTCCGGTTAGCGTACTGTAGCCCATCCAATTGAGCGTCTCTTTGTTATAGACTGCGTAGGTTCCGTTGGATGCACCAGAACACCACATGAGGGTCGTGTACGGTGTTTGTGTTCTGTTTGTTATCCATAGTTGTTTTCCGTCTGTCAAGCTGTAGGCTGCGTCGATTGTCCATCCGGTTTGCCATTCCCATCTTGTGTATTGGCCTTGTGCGGCTGACATTACCACGATTTGGTTTTCGAGGTCAAACGTGTAGGTATATGGTCCTTCTGTTCCAAGTAGGAAGCCTGAGGGTTGCGCCACACCGTTTGCCATGACATTTCCAAAAGGTGTACCTTCGTAACTATTGGGTAATTCAACTGTCCACTCTATTCCTTGTGACCATTGAACTGGTTTGTTTTGTATCGGATCTGGCTGACCTGTGGACCCTGTACTGAGGCATTTGCTTGAGTTCCAAAGGGTTAATGACTGCAATTGAGTGTTGTTAGAGGGAATCGCGGTTGCGTTGATGTAGTAGCACAGCAGTTCGCCGTATTCACCTTCAACAATGGTAAGGCCGTTTCCTTTAGGAGGGGCTCCAGAAACACTTGTTATATAGTTTCCAGTTGCTGCATCGAACAAATCGTAGTAGTTAGCAGTAGCGTTGGTTCTTGTTGCCCAGAGGTAAGCGTTTCCGCCATAGTAGTTGGGGTTATGGTTGTAAACCATTATTTGTCCGCATCGAAGAGCGTCGTTTTGTCCGTCTCCAAAATAGTTGAGGTAATTCTTAGTCCACAATGTTTCTCCAGTGAAAAGATCAACAGCGACCCAGCCTTGACCTGCACTTCCGACTGTACTGCGTAGCGAACCTGGGACATATTCATAGTAAAGCACTCCGTTTAAAATGATTGGCGCAAATTTTGGTTGGTATTCAAAGCCAGTAAAGTAGTTGGTTTCTGAGTTTCCTCCGAATTCACCACCCATTTGACCGCCTGGAGCACCGGGCATCTGTGGTCGAGTCCAAACGATGTGAGAGGTTGTTGGTGCCTGCGAGTATGGATTAAAGTTGCCTTCGACTGAATAGCATCCAGTATTTGCAAAGTTTACATCGGCGAATCCGTACCAGTTTCCATTGAGCACATACCACCAGTGATTAAACGCTTCTACTGGGGTCTCCCAATAGTTTGTTGGAAGAGGATTCTCAGCAATCATAGTTGCGGGTTCATCTCCGACTGTGAAGTGGATTATTGGACTTGTAGATGGACCGTAGTAATCTCCGATTGTTTTATCGTTGGGGTTTATGGGAAAATGTGGATTTCCTGCATTACCTGTGATTGTTTGACCAGGGAAGACCATGTACGCAGAGTAATTGCCAGTCATGGTGGGCATAAATGTTGTAGAAACACCGCCCGCGCTATCAGTAGTAAGAGGTCCGATTGTAGTTTTGCTTCCGTCAGGATTTGTAACGTATATTGTTATGTTTACCCATCGATCGCCACTGTACATTGCTGCATTCGGTGGAACTTTGTCAACCCAAGCAGTAAGGAACACGGATTGGCCTAAGCCAACATAGTCTGGCACCGCAAGCAAATATGACCATGTAGGAACGTTTGGGAATTCGCTGGCCTTAAGAGGTAGGACTGCGAAAGCACTGCAAGCAAATAATGCAATGATAGCAATTGTCAGGATTTTTGAGGATTTTAATTTCATCTTTTTTTCTCCTTTAGCTTTTTTCATTTTTTTGTGAAACCTAATGCATATTGAAGAACTTTTAAGCCATTGGCGTATGCTCATTCGCTGACAAAAAGCAAAAATCTAAATTGAAAATGCTATAACAACTTAAAAAGGGAAGCAAGAGGTTGCTTAGGGGGGGCTACTATGGCACTTGATGAACAGGGAATCGAAACCTTAGTAACGTTGGGGCTAAACATCACACAGGCCAAAGTTTATCTTGCTCTTCTAAACTTGGGAAGAGCTAGGGCCAAAACAGTCTGGAAATGCTCTAAAGTTGCTAGACAAGACATCTACAGAATTCTGATTGAACTTGAAAATAAGAGTCTAGTAGAAAAAATTATTGATACGCCAGCTGAATTTAGAGCTTTACCATTACAAACCTGTATGTCAACTTTATTAGAGGAAAAACGAAATGAATATGATGGTATTAAGAGGAAAACAGAAGAGTTCGTAGGAAGATTCGAAGAAAAACAAAAAAAGCCAGCTTCCGCAAAAGAATTTGAAATAAAGCTAATCTCGACAAATGAGGCATATCTTCGCAGATTGAAAGATGCAGCGGTAACAACTCAAAAGAGTATTGACATTATCGACTCATTCGAACACACATTATATCGTGCAGTTAATGATTCTGATTTAATCTCTTCGTTGTTAAGAAGGAACGTTAAATTCCGTTTAATTACAAATCACCCTGGAAAGGGACGCTGCCTACCAGAAGTTTATAGGAAAAATTTGAGATCGATTCAAGTTAGATTTGTTCATAAAGAACCCATAGCTACGCTACGGATTGATGATAAAAAACAGGTATCAGTGAGTGTTATAACACCTATTCGCAAACCTGTCGAGACTCCCCGGCTATTTTCAGATAGCCCCTGCCTTGTTGCACTTCTCGAAGACTACTTTGAACATATTTGGAGAGAAGCATTCGAGGATGAAAGCAGTTGGAAGACATATCGGCCTTTACAAACTAAGCCGTATGCTGAAAAATTAAAGAGCGACGTGCATGAACAAGCTGACACGAAACCTTGACAAACGGCTAAGGATTCATTATGGCTGGATTTGCGCAACTGGCGGAATACAGGCCTTCCTTATTTTGGCAACTAGTACAGCAACATTGCCTCTAGTGCTGGTTGCATTAGGAGAAGCATTGGGGATAACAAACGGCGAAGCAGGAACCATATTCGCTCCATATGGAGTCTTCTTCATAATCGGAGCTCTGTCATGGGGGCTATTAGCGGATAAAATAGGACTCCGAAAATCACTAACGCTATCGTCCTTGATGCTTTCAATCGGCATAGTAGGAATGGGAACAATCAACTCGACAATAATGGGCATGTTTTTTTATTCCATAATTGGATTCGCAGCGGGGGCACCAACAACGCTGTCTGCAATACTTACAAGGGCATGGTTTGACAAGAGCAAAAGAGGCATTGCACAAAGCTACATAACAAGCCCACGCACCCTTTATACGGCCATTTTAGGGATTATGGTTCCATTAATTTTGCTTGCCTACGGCTGGCGAAGTGTATGGTACTTCTTAGGTGCTGTCAATCTGTTCTTTTCTGTGTTGGTTTACAGTCTGGTAAGAGATGACCCTAAAGAAAAAAACGTATTACCCTATGGCGCTTCACCGAATGAGAACCATAACTCTAAAAATCTTAATGGCTACGTCAGTAAAATGGCGGTTCTAAAAAAAGGCATCACATGGCATTTAGGGGCTATTTTTGTTTTGAATGTTTTTATCATAAAGGCTTTCAATTTTTTTGTTGTAGCCTACCTTATTTCAGAAGTAGGGTTGACGCCTGTAGAGGCTGGAGGAGCATTTAGTGTTTTTGCGTTGTCTATGATGGTTGGCGGATATGTGTGGGGTTTTCTATCTGATTATATCGCCCGAAAATATGTTGTGGCGCTTGGCAGCATATTGTACGCTATTTTTTTGTTAGCCTTCATAATTTTTGGGAACGAAATAATAGCGATTTATATTCTGGCTGCCGCAGTCGGCTTTGCGATTGGAACGCCTGCTGTGACGTTTGCGATGGTTTCAGACTATTTTCCATTAAACGTTACAGGCACTGCTTCAGGAATAATAAATGCCATAAGTGGAGTCGGCTTTCTGCTCGGACCCTTGGTGGCAGGAGGTATAATTACAGCTACAGGAAACTCGATTCCGGCTTTTGAGGTAGCTGTAATTGTGGCGGTCTCCTTAGCAGTCGTGTCTCTATCGCTTAGGCAACCAACAAGGAAGGACTGTCAGGACAGGGGTTGATTGTACTATTGCCGTCTTTTGCCTATACGGGTCAGTCTGTGGGGTAGATACAAATGATAAATGCTTTCACACACATCCAGTTTGTCTGCATGGAGCCCATGTAGGGTGTGTGTGTATCTTGCTAACCTAAAAACAAAAGCACACTAAAAGTAAAAAAGCAGAAAGGTTTACTGGTTTTCAGCCAAGTAAACAGTGACGTTGCCATCTTTGTCTTTGGTTACACGCACCTTAATCTTGCGCGGAGGCTTCTCGATTCCCCTACCCCAAATTTTCTCGTTAACCTCTTGAGTAACGATTAACTGCGGCAGTTCTACGGCTTCCTCTTCCTCGTCAACTTTCATTTCAAGCTTCATGTGTTTTTTGACGAAGATTTTTAGCAGAGACATAGCGCGTGGCGCACGCTTCTTAGGTGGACGAATCAGGGCTTTTTGGAGGGGTATGGTGTAGAATCTTTCCTCGGCGATTTCCTCCTCTTTCTTTTTGCGTTTGGGTTTAGCTTCGGCTTTTTCCTCGGGCGGGGCGACTTCTGCTTGTGCTGGCGTCTGCTCTGGTGTTTCCTCTATGGTTTCTTCCTCTGGTAGCTGTTCTATTTCTTCCTGTTCTTGGAGTGCTTGTTCCTGTTTAGTTTCTTGTGTCATTGTTTGTGTGGTCTCCTATGGTTTTATTTTGCTGGTTCGCCAGTTTCGTCTGGATTTGGGGTTGACTCTGACTTTGCCGTCGGTGCGTGCGATAACCCAAGTTGGCACGGACTGTGCTTCGTTGCCTGCTTTTGCTAAGCGGAGTTTTTTTGCTGGTGGTTTTATTCTTGCCATACTCTATATCCTTCTGATTGTGGTTTCTCGCTTCCTTGATTGAAGCTGAATTAGGATTGATTTAAGCTGCACATCGCTTAGCGGAATCGGCAGTTTGCCGGTTTGCGCCATCTCGATGAGTTGCAACTCGATGTTCTCGGCGAAGTCTTTTTTGACCATTTTTAGGTTGTTGAGGCGTTGCCGAGCTTCAGGCGTCAATATCTTCGAGAGCAGCGCCTGCTTCTGCGCCTCGATCTGCTGTTCAGCTTGAGCTTGCCTCTGCTCGTCGCTCACGCGACTCTGCATAGACATAAGTTTTCGTTTACGAATCTGCTCAAGCTCATCATCAGACATAGTTCTCTTATTCGCCTTGATACTTCCTAAGTTCAGGGACAGATTTAACGAGCTCTTTGGAGAGGTCTCCAGCAACTTCCTGCATCATCTTGCGGCCTTTAGGAGTCATCACTCTGCCCTGCGGGCGTGTTGTTTGGATGAAACCTGCGGTTTCGAGCTGTTGGAGTGCCTTGCGTATGGCGCTGCCGCCTGATTTGGTAGCGTGGCTTTTTTTGACGCCGTTGTTTTTGCGTCCGCCGTAGTCGCTGCGGAGGTTTTCTAATCCGATTGGACCGTGAATGTAGACTTTACGCAGAACCGACGCGCTGCGTATATACCACCAGTTCGGGTTCTGGGGTTGCTTCTCGACGTGAGTGCCTGTCTTGGCGAAGGGTGCCCATGTTGGCGGCTGAACTTCGTCAACGTTTTCCCTAAGATAGCGGGCTAATCGGTCGATGAATTCCGATGCTGGAACGTCATGTGGAGTCGTCAAAGATTCTCTATCCTATTGGTTTTCCTTGCAGTAAAACAATGAAGCCTAATATAAATATTCTCTGAAAGCCCCATGCAAACATTAGGGCTCACAACAGCCAACAGCCCGCTTATTTACAGACCCAACATGTGCTGAGTTTGCCTTTTCTGGGGGTAGCTACCTCTGCTGATTAGGCACTGTGCAATGCCTGTATGGATACGGCGGTATTAAATGGTTTTCCAAGCAACCCCATTGAAGCGGGTTCTCTGTTTTTCTATTATAAGAAGAAGAGAGTGTTGCCCTTGCTCATCTTCTTCCAGCGGGCTTGGCAGGTGGCTGCTTTTTGAGTCCTACAACGGATTTGATTTGTTAGCCGGTTGAGGAGCAAACTACAAGCAGAACCGAGAACCTTGCAATCTATTAAGTGCAAAGTTAAAATAAATTTTGATCCTTTTCAATGAGGGGTGTAAGTTGAAGTGACATCAACAACCGAACCATCCTCGAAAGCGTAAACTCTAACTGTTGAGCCTAAGCCGCTGCCCCAGTCCCAACTCTGATACCTCGAAGGATTATCCCAGACATGATCCGAGGGGTCCACGTGCACCCATTTGCCGTTGTAGTAGTCTTCTGCCCAAACATGAATATACGTCCAAGGCGTTTGCGTCGTATCGGCTGCGGCGACCAATCTGCTTTGGTAACCCAGCGAGAGGCAAGCAGAAACATACACGATACTCCACTGTACACAAGTACCCTTGCCCTCATTTAAAATTTCATTAGGGCTATCACACCAAACGGGGTCCACCTCAAAAGTAAGATTGCTTGATTCCCACGTGAAGAGGTCGGTTTGGTTGTAGTGTGGATTTAGCCGGGTTGTCATCTGTTTTTTTGTTTCTGTACAATTGAGGTTATGCATGATTTCTAAGTAGTAGGTTGCCATGCTTTTGAGTTCCTGAGGAACGTTTTCTGGCACGGTGACCGTGAAGTCCATCGAAGTTTTGGGAACAGCAAGGTACGCAACCGACAAAGCCACAACAACAAGCAACACCACTGCTAAAGGCATCACCCAACGGCGATTATGCTTCTTTTTCAGCGGTGCTTTTCTCTTTGAACCCATAGGGCTTAAATTGCCCTTCTCAACATAAAAGCCTACGTGTTGTAGCAGTTCTCAACCGACAACATACTTTTATTTCCACTACCGTGCTTAGCCCACTGGTGATTTTTTACGTCAGCCAAAAACCCGACGGAAAATTCTAACTATAACAATCAAGCCCTAGACATCCAACGCTCCGTACTCCCAATACCTGACCAACCCTACAAAGGACTCAGAGTTTACGACGCAAAAGACCCTGACGCCAAATTCGCGCCAATCCAACCGATTCGACCCCCAAAAAACGCACCAAACATCTTGCTGGTTCTCCTCGATGACGTGGGCTTTGGAGCTTCCAGCGCGTTCGGCGGTCCAATAAACACCCCCGTAGCTGAATCTTTAGCTACTGACGGGTTACGCTACACTCGGTTCCACACCACCGCCTTGTGCTCGCCCACACGAGCGGCTTTACTCACAGGCAGAAACCATCACACCGTAGGTATGGGCGGAATAACGGAAATCGCCACCTCAGCCCCTGGCAACACTTCAATGCGACCCAACTACTGTGCTCCACTTGCAAAGATCCTCAAATACAATGGCTACTCCACTGCGCATTTCGGTAAATGTCATGAAGTCCCCGTTTGGGAAACTGGACCGGTAGGTCCCTTTGAGCATTGGCCTACCTTTTCTGGGTTCGAAAAATTCTACGGATTCGTCGCCGGTGAAACAAACCAGTGGTACCCCGAAGTCTACGATGGCAGAGCCCGAGTCGCCATACCCAACGACCCCAACTACCATTTCCTCGTAGACATGACCGATCAAGCCATCAACTGGATTCGCACACAGAAAGCCATCGCGCCCGAGAAACCCTTCTTCGTTTACTACGCGCCCGGAGCAACCCACGCGCCCCATCACGTTCCTAAAGAGTGGGCGGACAAGTACAAGGGCAAGTTCGACGACGGCTGGGACAAACTTCGCGAACGCACAATACAAAAACAGAAGCAGGCAGGTATCATTGCCAAAGACGCCAAGTTGACTAAGCGGCATAAGGAAATTCCCAGTTGGGAGGAGATGCCTGAAGCTCTCAAGCCCGTGTTGAGGCGGGAAATGGAGGTTTACGCTGGATTCTTAGAGTTCACCGATTACCAGGTGGGTCGGCTACTGGATTCCTTAAAGGACCTTGGCATACTTGACGAAACTTTGGTGTTCTACATAATCGGCGACAATGGTGCATCCGCAGAAGGCACCCTCAACGGCACCTTTAACGAAATGACCAACTTCAACGGCGCCGCAGCCCTAGAAACCCCTGAGTATTTGATGGCGCACCTCGACGAGTTCGGCGGACGCAACTCCTACAACCACTATGCTGTAGGCTGGGCACACGCCATGTGCTGCCCCTACCAGTGGACCAAGCAGGTGGCTTCGCATTTCGGGGGAACAAGAAACGGCATGATAGTGCACTGGCCAAAAGGCATAAGGGCGAAGGGTGAAATGCGCAATCAATTCCACCATGTAACCGACATAGCCCCAACCATACTGGAAATCGCAGGAGTACCTGAACCCCTATTTGTTGAGGGCATTCAGCAGCATCCGATGGAGGGCATAAGCATGGTGTATGATTTCGACGACCCCGCAGCCCCAGACCTGCATGACGTGCAGTACTTTGAGATGTTTGGCAACCGCGGCATCTACTACAAAGGATGGACAGCCGTAACCAAACACCGCACACCTTGGGTGCTGGTGGGTCAAAAAACCGTTGCGTTCGACGATGACAACTGGGAACTCTACGACACAACCAAAGACTGGACTCAGGCCGACGACCTCTCCAAAAAATACCCTAAGAAGCTCCACATGCTACAGCGGCAGTGGCTAATTGAAGCAACACGGTACAATGTGCTACCGATGGATGACCGAGCCATAGAACGGTTTAACGCAGAAACAGCGGGGCGACCCAAAATAGTTCAGGGCAATACGCAGTTTCTTTATCCGGGAATGGTGTTAACCGAGGCTTCCGTGCTAAGCATCAAAAACAAGTCGCATTCTGTAACCGCTGAAATTGAGGTGCCCCCTACAGGCGCGGAAGGCGTCATAGTAGCGCAGGGAGCAAACTTTGGTGGCTGGGCTCTATACATGCATGGCGGACGACTTAAATACATCTACAACTTCCTTGGGCTCTCCATCTACACAGTTGAAGCTCCAAGCGTGTTGTCCGCTGGCAAACACGAGGTAAGTATGGAGTTCAAGTATGACGGCGGCGGACTGGGCAAAGGCGGCACGGTAACACTGCTCATTGATGGAGTGAAGGTTGCGGAGGGACACGTGGAGCATACGGCACCTGTTATTTTCTCGGCGGATTCAACCTGTATGGTTGGCGACAAAATCGGTGCACCGCTATCGAGCGATTTCGAGGAGTCAGGAAACAAGTTTAACGGAAAAATCAGTTGGGTGCGCTTGGAAACTGGTGCGGAACAAGCTGAGGGCATTAAGCCTGAAGAGTGGGTTAGGGTTCGTATGTCAATCCAGTAATCCCCTTTTTTGTTTTGCTTGATAATGTTGGTTCAAAACTGGTGAACAGTACACTTAAATTGCAGCTCAAAATAACTTTTCAATGGTGATTTTGTGCCAATCTACATTCTTGTATCCACCTTGACTTCTGAAGGCAGAAAAACCATCAAGCAAAGACCTGAGCGAATCAAAGAGGTCAACAAGGAAATCGAGGCTTTCGGCGCTAAAGTTCTTGAGCAATATGCTGTTTTGGGACGATACGACTTTGTCAGTATCGTAGAAGCCCCCAACAATGACGCAATCACGCGTGTCTCTATTGAACTGGGTTCCCGCGGAACAGTACACATTATGAGTATGCCCGCCCAGCGCCTCGATGATTTTTTGGTGATACTGAAGAAATAACGAAAAAACACAGCGCTCAACTTTTCCTTTCCCCTTTTTAGTGTGAACTATTGGACTCTTGAATTAACATTATGGAGATTTTATGCGTCTCTTGGATTCATTATTGGATATTCGTCTTTATTCTAAGGTACTGGCTTGTTTTCCTCGCTATGACGTAGGCGATGGGAACCACATAGAGCGTGCTTGTTATGTTATAGAGTATGAAAGCAGCTATCAATCCGTTGATGTATGCTTGGGGAATAACATGCCCTAAAACCAGTGACAGCAGAATATAATACAACAGGCCATAATCGAGACTAACGCAAAACCTTCCGCGGGAGTGTACACCGTTCCCAGACCATAATTAACCGGAAATTCGCCTTTTTAAAATTTGGATTGGGTTGATTCTGAACCCCAGACTTCTAAGAGCACGTGCGCCTAAAACTACGAACAGTGCTACTAATATTAGAACTAAAAAGTTAAAGCTGAAGACAAAAGCAACCGCTCCTATAACAATTGGAATTACATAAATTGGGATCACTGCTGGCATACTTTTGTTAATTTTCCTTGCAAACAATTTCTCATCCTGCTTTCTCTTGAACCTTGCAGAAATTTGACCATGACCACTGGGACAGGTGCTTCCAAAATTCTGGCAATACGGACAAACAAACGCCACCATCCAAAAAACAACAACGATACCATAGATAATGTACGCTACTGTAGAGAGCCAAGCGGTAAGAGAAAAATCAAGCGTGACCTGAAAAATGAGTACTCCGAGCAGTATCATTAATGCATAGGGCAAATCTTCAACAAATATGGAGGAGCGGCTAGGTCCCCTTTTATAGCTGTCTGCGCTGGCTTTGCCCCTTATATTTGCATCTGAGGCGGCAATTTTAACCAATGAAAAGTGCTCTTTTCCTGGAGTATTAATTTCAGGACCCAATCGCCTCAAGTCACGCCATCCTTTTCAACCTTTGTTAGCTCGCACGCTTTAATAAACACTCTACCCTGCGCTTGGATTCTTAACGCCATACTGCAAACTTGGTTGATTTACTGCAAGAGGTTTTGCTGTGGAACTGGGGGTGGCATCCGGCTGAAGTACAAATTCCCTATTCGAGCACAGTTTAGAGAAGTGGTCAGCATATCTAATCGCCAATTCTTCAGGCTCAACTGGCTTAAGACTGAGATTGGGTATTAAATTAGGACCGAACATCGAACTCTCCCCATAGGGGGTCTGAAATGCGATATGACAGTTGATTCTTGGTAAGGTTCAAAGAAGACCTGGCGTATGGAACGAAGTCAAAAATGCCGCCAGCAACGACTTCAACGTGAGTTCAGGGATTTCTTTTTCCCGGGTAAACTAGCAATTTGGTAGTGGAAATGGTTTAAGTCAGGTTTGACGGTGTTGCTGAATATGGTTCTGGGTGCAGTGAGAAGGTCGACTGGTACAGTTAACCCCGTGGCGCTGGGGATGCGAATTGGCTATATAGAACTGCCTGCTGGTTGTCTATTCCTACATAAGCGTCTTGCTGGGCAAGGTTTTTATGCCTAGTTTCTCCGCTGCTCTTGCAAGCTTATTGTCGTCAGTTACCAAAGTTTTACCTGATTTTTCTGCTTCTACAAGATACGATGAGTCATAAAACGGTAAGTCAAATTTATGCGCTGTTTGCAGAACTTGCTGTCCTGTTTCATTACCAAGTGAGACTACCTGCATGTGCTCGAGAATTGAATACATTAAATCCAATGATTTTTCAGCTTCTCTACTGCTTATCCTTTTCAGTAACAGGCATTCCCTCCACAATGCGTTGCCGAGCTCATAATACGCTAAATAAATTGTGGTACCCTCAACTAGCGTCTCCAAAGCTTTCTCAGGTGTTTCCCTGATGAGTCTATAAATGGCGTTGGAATCAAAGAGCAACTGGGGTTTTGTCATCTGCTGTCCCTTGTGGCGCGGATAGATTCAATGAATTCTTCTGGTGGTATTTTTTTAAGAATCGCTGATACTTCTTTGGCAAGTTTGTTTATGCGTTCGGTTTCCAGTCGTTCTACTTCTGACTGTAAGGATTCTCGGATAACTTCGCTTACATTCACGCCTAAGCTGGATAGTTTTTTCTTGAGTTCAGCAGGAACTTTAGCGCATACGGTTTCTTCCATACCCATTAATATTACCGTAATCGTATTACAAAAGTGTATGATAAGAATGTTGTGCAAATATAGAAGATTGGAGCTGGGGATGGGAATTGAACCCATATAGAGCAGCTCTGCAGGCTACCGCCT
>JBNIDO010000028.1:0-27331 GCA_050108095.1 Bathyarchaeia archaeon | reverse complement strand
AATAATTCCCGTCTACAACGAGGAATTAACCATAGGCAACATCATTGACCGCACCAAAAACGCCGCAGAACAAATCGGCTGCCCCTACGAAATAATCGTTGTAAACGACCTCTCCCTCGATGGGTCTCTTGAAGTTGCGCTTCAACGGGGAGTGAGCGTGTATTCTCTTAGGACGCATTTAGGCAAAGGCTATGCGTTGCGTGCGGGGTTTGCCAAAGCCCACGGTGACATAATCGTCACCATAGACTCCGACGGTTCTCATTGGCCCGAAGAGCTTCCCGAGGTTTTAGCGCCTGTGTTGGCGGACAGGGCTGACATTGTTATCGGCAGCCGATATATGAACCGCAAACGGGTAGAGGCACGGAAGCTCAACAAGTTCGGGGTACGCATCTTTAACTATCTCATCGAACTCTTCACAGGAGTCGCCGTAACAGACAGCCAATCAGGCTACCGTGCCCTGAAACGTGAAGTTCTGGGTTGCCAAACGTTAAAGTCAGGCGGTTACGAGATAGAATCCGAAATGCTCGTCAAAACCGCGAAGGCTGGCTTCCGAGTGGCTGAGGTGCCCATAACTTTTGAGCAACGCACGTACGGGCGCTCAGGCGTGGATCCCATGGTGGATGGCAGCAAAATCTTGTTTTCAATTTTAATGGCTGTTTTAAGGGGTAACTGACATGGCGGACGTTGATTACCCCAAAGTTTCGATTATAGTGGCATCCTACAACAACCAAGACACCATAGAGGAATGCCTCAAATCGGTTATGGCGCTCGATTACCCTGAGGGCTACTTTGAAGTCATCGTTATGGACGGCGTCAGCCGTGACGCCACGGTTAAAATCGCCCAGCAGTTCCCAGTAAAAGTAATCTCCATCCGCCTAAACTGCCCAGCAGCATACAATTACGCCCAAAAAATCGCCTCCCACCCAATCTTGGGCTTCATCGACTCAGACGCAAAAGTTGAACGGGACTGGCTCAAAAAAGTAGTGCCCCACCTAAACGAACCACAGGTCGCCGGCGTCAGTGGCAGCATTGAAACCTGGAACATCAACAACCCCTGGGCACGCAGCATCGGCTACGAAATCAAAAACCGCTACCAACGCATAGGACAATACACCGGGCGCATTGCCACCATGAACTTGCTGCTCAAAAAAACGGTCATCGACGAGGTAGGCGGCTGGGACGAAAAGTTGCCAAGCCAATACGACACTGACTTCGGCTACCGAATCGCCGCAATGGGCTACAAAATCGCCTATGAACCCAGCGCGGTCTGCTACCACTACAACCGCCCCACACTCAAAGCGTATTACCGGCAGCAGTTGCAGTACGGCAAGAACACGCTCAAACTCTACTTCAAACATGGGCGACTGGCAAAAGGCGACGAAATCACAGATGTCGGCATGAACATCCAGCCGATTCTGCTGCTCACTGCTGTGGTGTTGTTTTTCTTGGGGATTGTGCCGTTGCTAAGGCTTCTCTGGTTTGGTCCATTCGCAATTTTGTTGGGTATGCTGGTTTACTTTATCTACTCCGCCGATAAGGTTTCAGCTAAATTCCATGATTGGTCGGCGCTACGGCTGGTTGTGCTCTATTTTGTCCGTTCGGGCGCATGGTTTGACGGAGCCGTCGCAACCACCCTCACATACTTGTCTGGGAGGAACCGCTAATGCAGCCTAAAATCTGTTTTATCAGCCCCGAATACTGGCCCCTCACCGGCGGCACAGGCAGCTACGTCTACTACCTCAGCAACCAACTCCTCAAAAACGGCTACCGCATCTACGTTGTCACAGGCCAAAACCAAGCCCAAGACGTCCATGTTAACCCGCAGCTTGACGTATCCTTCCTCAAAATCCCCAAGATGCCCATCGTCAAATCGTTTATGCTAGCGCAGGCGAGCAGCCGCAAACTTCAAGCTGTCCGAGGCATCGCAGACGTGGATGTGGTGCATCCACAGCTTCCGTTAACTCCGAATTTTGCGGTTCCTCCCTCCTTTGGCAAAGCCCTCGTCTGCACCGTTCACTCCACATGGAAGGGCGAAGCCGAAGCCATCTGCAGAGAACCCTACCTGCGCCTTAACGCTAACGAAAAGTTCCTCGTCAGCTTCAACCGTTTCCTGCGGTTCTTCGAGGAAGGTATGATTCACCGCGCCAGAAAAATCATAGCGGTCAGCCACTTCACCAAGTGGGAACTTACTAACTACTACAAGATACCGGCGCACAAAATCAAGGTCATCCACAACGGGGTTGACATCAAAAAGTTCCAGCCCGCCGCGGACAAACGCAAAGTCAAGGCTGAGTTGGGCTTCAACCCCGACGACATAGCCATAGTCTCCGTCGGACGCCTCTACGCACGCAAAGGCCTCTTCACCCTAATCGAGAGCATGCCCGCCGTCGTCAAGCGGTTTCCCCGCGCTAAATTCGTCATCAGCGGCAAGGGGCAGAGTGACGAAATGGCTAAACTCATCGCCCACGCCACTCGCCTCGGCGTACTCGGTAACATCGTCTTTACAGGTTACACTCCTGACAAAGAACTACCCAAACTGTATCAGGCAGCAGATGTCTTCGCATTCAGCACCTTCTACGAGCACCACCCCTTCGCCGTCTTGGAGGCATTGGCAACGGGATTGCCTGTTGTCACCACAACCGTAGGTGGCATAGCAGAAACCATTCAAAGCGGCAAAAACGGCCTGCTGGTCCAACCGTTCAACTCCAAGCAGTTCTCCGACGCCATCCTCTACCTTCTAGAGCACCCCACAGAAGCAGCGGAGATGGGAAAGAAAGCGCGGCAGACTGTTGAGCGGGAACTGGATTGGCGCATCGTGGTCAAGGATGCAATGGAAGTCTATGAGGAAGCCCTCAGCTAATCGCAAAAGTGCCAGCGACTTTCGTTGTTAATCTTTAATAGGAAATAGCCTAACTGTATATCGACCGAAAATGCCTGCAATAGAGAAGCTAAAAGCAGCTTTGGCTTCGCATAAAGACGAATTAAAGAAGAACTACAAGGTTAACGAGAATGGGATTTTCGGGTCCTATGTTAGAAATGAGCAGACCCAGAAAAGTGATGTCGACGTTTTGGTTACCTTTAGCGAAACCATCGACCTTTTAGGAGTCAAAGTTGACCTCGTAATGAAGGATGGGATTAAACCTCGCCTCAAAGAGCGAATCCTAAGCGAGGCGGTCTACGTTTGAGAGACTACCAAGTCTACCTTGAAGATATACTAAGTGCCATAGATAGCATCGAAGCATACACAAAGGGACTACCTACGAGGGGTTTGCCAGCGACAAGAAAACGGTTGATGCTGTAATCAGGAATTTTGAACTTATCGGTGAAGCAACAAAAGAATATTCCGTTGGCAGTAAGGCGTAAACATCCAAATGTGCCCTGGAGGGATATGGCGGGTATGAGAGACAAGTTGATCCATGGATACTTCCGGTGTCCAATCGGATGTTGTTTGGAAGACAGTTAAGGAGCGTTTGCCTGCATTTCGGCCTTTAGTGGCTGAGGTTCTATCCAAAAATAGAGAATAGAGAACATTGACTAAGCGATTTGGAGTGGTTCCCGACGGTAGGCTTTGGTTACTCTCTGGAACAGGTGAATAACATCGAGTGAACAAAACATCAGCTTCGTTAAGTACTCGTGTTGGTAGATGAATATCTGAGCCTTAACAGGCAAATCAAGATTAGGCAACTCAAAACGTTTAGCAACCGACTCAACCGGAAGCCCCTCAACTTGGACCGCGTCCCCGTCGAAGCCTGCTCTGTCGGCGACGTATTTGAGGTAGATACTCTTCCAGTCAAGCTTCATCACTTGGGCAGCCACTATGTCCACTGCCAACGCGTCATTGCCTGTCAAGAACAAACCCATTTCCTTTGGTTTGCCTTTGGTGGGTCCGTTGCCCTCGATGCCGACCCGTGAGTCCATGATGGTGAGCGATGGCTTAAAAACAGTGTAGAGGCGGTAGAAGACTTCGGGTAGGTAGGGGTGGAGGTAGATGCGGCGGTTGCTTGGGATGCAGCCAAAGAGGTTTTTGAGCGCTCCACTGTAAGTCATAAACTCGTGAGTTTTCATCAGCGGCAGGTCCACAACTGCGTCGGCGTCAAGGACCGTTTTGGGGAGGTAGAGACGTTTGAGGGGTCCGTCTGTTTGGAATTTTACTTCAACCACCTTATCCTCGGACAGGTTGATGACGGTTCCGCCTGCAGATTCCACTGCGGCTTGCGCGCCTGTTTTGTCAAAGGCAGTCCAGCAAGGGTAGTTGATGCCGTTAGATTCGCCCACGATGACTTCGCTGTTCTGGTCCCGCAGAAGCGCCACGACCTGATGCATTACTTCGGGGCTAGTTACGACGCCGGGCAAGTACTCGGGATGACTTAGGTTGGGTTTGATGTAAATCCGCTTTTTACCACGCAAATCAGCAGCTACTACGGCTTCCTTTATTATTTCACTTACGTCTTCGCCTGCACGGCTAATCTTCACGGTATCAGCTGCCATTTGATATCTTCACCCCGTTTAAGCATCCGGGATCACCGTTTAAGGTGTCCCCCTCATGGTAAGCCGCGCTGCGCGCTCGACATCCGCCGCAGATGTATTTGTAGGTGCATTTGCTGCAGCTGCCTTTGAGGTTGGCTCGGTTCCGGAAAGCGTTGAATAATGGAGCGTTTATCCAGATGTCTTTGAATGTTCGCTCTTTGAGGTTGCCCACATTGATTGGGAGGAATACGCAGGGACGCACATCGCCCTGTGGGCTGATGGCGCAGTAAAGCCGCCCAGCTCCGCACCCTCCAATGAATTCGCCCAGCGGCACGGCTTTTTTGGTAACTTTAATGGTCTGCATGTGCGCCAACGCCATGGTGACTTCGCCTGTGCCCATGTCGCCTTGGCATTGCGCGGCTACACGTGCCAGCTGGGGCGCTGTGGCGAGGATTGTGGTTTTGCAGCCAGCCGACATCCGGTTGAGAAGGTAACGCATGACATCTTCGCGTTCCTGCGCGGAGAGGTCTTGGTTGACGTAGTCTTTGCCGCGTCCAGCCGGGATGAAGTTGAAGTAAGTAAACCGTTCCACACCCAGTTCCTCAGCTAAGTCGATGATGCCAGGAAGCTCTGCCATGTTGTTTTTGCCCACGGTGGTGGCGATGCATGCGCAGATGTCTGCTTCTATGCATTTTTTTAGCCCTGCAACGGCTCGGTCGTAGGCGCCTGGGACGCCTCGGAATTCGTCATGGGTTTTGGCTGTTGCGCCGTCGATGGATATGTCGATGTAGTTGACGTGGGCTTCTTTGAGTTTCTCCACGTTTTCGCTGTTGAGGAGGGTGCCGTTTGAGGCAAGCGACACGTAGAGTCCTCGGTCGCTGGCGTGCTTAGCAACAGTGAAGAAGTCTTTGCGGGTTAAGGGTTCCCCACCGCTAAACGCCAACGCCGTCACATGCGCATCCGCCAACTGGTCGACTACGTTTAGCGCCTGCTCGGTGGTTAATTCGCCTTCGTCGGGTTCGCCGCTGTTGCTGTAGCAGTGTTTGCAGCGGAGGTTGCATCTGTGGGTGAAATCCCAAACTACAAGGAATGGCGCAACTAGCGATATGGGCTTCTTGATGCCAAAGTACTCAAACGACTCGACGAGGTTTATGACTGCGTTGCGTGCGTATCGGTCTGTGAGTAACTTTTCGACTTTAGCCCGCTTAAAACCCAGCGCCCGACGCAGAAACTCTATCCAGAAAACAATGATCTGCGAGTACATTCCGCTGCATTTGTCGCATTTGTGGTCTCTTCTGCCGCCGTAATCGTCCAAAGCGGCTTCCAAGACGGTTCTGCCACAAGCTGAGCATTTTTTTAGTGAGAGTTGGAGCATCCGCTTGGTCATGGGCATGGTGACGATTGCGTTCCAGAACGTGTCGTGGGATAGGATGCTCATGCAGGTGCCACTCTCCAAGCGGTTCTGATACCTAAATGATGATGAGGGGGATGTAAAGATTTCTCTAAATCTAAAAAAAGTAAGCTGGAGAACACCCTTTGCGCTTACGTTTTTGTCATTTTATGTTTTTTGCTGTATACTCGTGGTCCATACAGCATATACCCGATTCCCACAAAAATGAGAAGGTACTCGCCGATTGTAACCGCTGGCGGCGGGGGAACTGTGAAGAAAAACAGTGCCTGATCAGCGGGCGCAGTGAGAAAAAGAAGTGCAGCATCGATTACTGCCAAAACGGCGGCGGCTTTCGGTTTAAAAAACAGCGAAATCAGCACTGCAATCGGAAGTAGCAACCCTACGATTATGAAAAACGCTGCGAACCCATAGCTTCGCAGTTGGTTCATACGGGGCTCAAATCCCAATGGCGTTAGCAGAAAGCCGATAATGATTCCTACGACAAGCAAGACAGCCAGTATCCGCTCGCTATGTCCAAAAGACTCTGAACTAAACAACAAACGTGTACGCTCCGAAAAGTTTGCTCTATTAGAGCTAATTTATAAACTAAATATTAAGCATAACCTCGCTCAAAAAAAGCAAGCGGAGGTACGCTATTTGAGTAGTGCCTGCGATTTTAAGGGCTCTGCGAAACGGTATAAGAGCGTGCAAAGGCAGAAACCTTGCAAACCAAAAGCATCCGATGTTGGTTGCAGCCTTGTGGTACCCCGCAAATTGCCACTCATACAAAGAGAGAAAAGCTGTTTTGCATCTTTTTAGAGGGGAAGGGGTCTGTAATGGAGCATAACGGTTTTCTGCTTGAGGAAGTCGCCTCAACCAGCCAGCATTCTGCTTTTGTTGCAGAAACAAAAAAGGCGTCGCCTGCCAAGCCCACAGGAAGAAGATGAGCAAGGGCAAAACTCTCTTCTTCTTAAACTAGAAAAACAAAAAAGACTTGTCCACAGTGGGTTACTGCTTGTTTTTCTGCATTAACTGTTTGGCTATTTCGAGGTCTTTGGTTGTGTTTACGTTGAGGACAACTTCGGTTTCATCAGTGATTATGGCGGCTGTTTCAATTTTGCCTTCACCCAACGTTTTAGCGCCGTTTATGACGTTTACGCCTGACACAGCATACCAGACGCCCTTGTACTCGTCGGTAGAGGAAATCGACAACCCCAACTCCTGACGCTTCTCAATTGGAACAAACACAGCAAGAAAGTCTTTGCCACTTGCCTCAAACTCACCGATTACCCTGTCCAAAATCGGCCCAGTAATGGCTGGCACATCTGAGGGCATAGTGAGCACGGGTCCCATCCAGCCCAACTTGCGAATAGCCTGTTTTTGGTCGTTGTGGTAGCCTTTTGCGTCGGTGTGCACGGTTTTCCAACCCATCTTTTTGCAGTGGGCTTCTGTCTGGGGCGTGTTGGAGCTTGTGATTATGTAGAACTCTGAGATTTTAGTTGCATTCAACACTGCTGAGATTATCCAGTCCAGCAGTGGTTTACCCAGGAACGGCAGCATCGGCTTCTCAGTGGGCAATCCCATGCGGCTGCCTCTGCCACCAGCCATAATCAACGCGGGAACCTTCAAGCTGCAGCCACCGCCCATAGTACCAAGGCAAATAACACAAGCGTCACTGCCCTTGCGGTTTCGTTGGTTGCCCCAATCATGTCACCGCTGACGCCGCCGAAAACATTGTTGGATACTTTTCTCATGATAAACGCCACTGGAACACTCACGAACACTAAGGCAATTGAGGCTAAACCCAAAACGAGGTTTCCAGTGACAAAGACGATTGATAGCGCGATTAATGCTGCGAACACGTAGGCGGCTATGTTGAGGTTTTTTTTGGCTTTAGCAAGGAAAATCGACCCCAGCCCTTTGTGCGATGGTTTCCCAGCCCACACTATGGTTACCATGGACAGTTTCGCTGAAACCTCTGCTAAGACGATGGCTGAGAACCCAAACCAGAGGTTTGAAGGATTAATTAACAACAACCCAGCAAACGCCAACAACTCAACAGCCATAGCCAATACTGCGCCTGCATAGGTGACTGTCCATGCGTGTGCTTTCATGTTGCGGTCGTGCACGTTGCGTATGCCTACTGCGTTGCCTAAGTCGATTAAGCCGTCAAAATGCTGCAATCCAGTTAGCACCAGTAGAAAGGCTATGGTCATCGCCGCTGGAATAGCTGTGCCTAACAGGGCAGTTGGCAAAGCCACGTAGGCGTTGGCTAAGCCGAGCAGAAAATTCACTACTACGCTTGAGAGTATGAAGTATGCGCCGCCCAGTAGCCCCATGAAGCCGCCGATGAGGGGAAAAAGCCACATGTTCTGGGCTGTGGTGAATATGAAATCTTCTTTTCCACCCACTGGGATGATGGTTAAGAAGGACAGTAAATCCCTGAAAACTTTTATAGCTTTCATCGCCGACATATACCTACCAACTCGCCTGTATATAATATAGGCTTTATCATCAACGGGGGAAACAATGTGGAAGGGAAAAAAATACTGGTTACTGGCGGAGCAGGCTTCATAGGGTATCATCTTTGCAAGAAACTCTCTGGCTTAACTGGCAACTTGACTATTTACGATAACCTCTCAAGCGGCACCCTGCAAAACGTCAAAGACGTGCCTGACGCCAAATTCGTCCAAGGCGACATCTTGGACCTTAACACCCTCTGCAGCCAGCCCAAACAGGACCTAATCTACCATTTAGCAGCGCAAGTCGTAGTGGGCTACTCCATGGAGAACCCGCTGGTGGACTTCGAAACCAACGCCAAAGGAACCCTCCATGTGCTCGAGAAAGCCCGCAAAGATGACGCCAAAGTCGTGTTCGCCTCCTCCGCAGCGGTCTATGGCAACCCAACCGTTTTCCCAACCCCCGAATCATACGGTTTCCACCCCTTCTCGTGTTACGGTTTAAGCAAGGTTGTGGGAGAAGAATACTGCCAAATGTACAAGGAGCAATACGGTTTAGATATTGTAATCACAAGGTTTGCCAACGTCTATGGTTTGCGTTGCCACGGAGTAATTCATGACTTTCTAGAAAAACTGGTGAAGAACCCTGACAAACTTGAGATTTTAGGCACTGGAAAGCAATGCAGAGACTTCGTCCATGTATCGGATGTGGTTTCAGCGCTTATCCTTCTTGGCGAAAAAGGAGGCATCAACGGCGAAGTCTACAACTTGGGCTTAGGAAAAACGACCTCTATACTTGAACTCGCAGACATCATTCTCTCAATCCTTAACCTCCAAAACCGCACCAAAGTCACAACCACAGGTGTCTCATGGCAGGGCGACGTAACCAAAATCTGGTTCGACATCTCCAAAGCCAAAGAAGAACTTGGCTGGACACCTAAAGTCACACTCGAAGAAAGCATAAAAGAAGTCATAGCTGACAGGAAAATCAAGATATGAACCAATCCTCGCCACTACGAGGACTAATTGCGCTTCTGCGGCTACCCTACTGGTTAATGACTGGCGGCTTAGCAGTTCTAACAGCGTTTGCCATACTCAAAGGAAACTTCTCCGACATCCAAACTCTTCTAGGCACCATGAACGTAGGCTTGGTGGCGCTATTGACTTTCTTTTCCATGGCGTTCATTGCTTCAGGCGGGTTTGCCATAAACGATTACTTTGACCGCGAAAGCGACGCAGTCATCAAACCCAAACGCCCCATTCCTTCAGGTGCACTCTCCTACAAGCAGGCTGTTGCCATCTCAGGCACGTTTTTTGCTTTGGGCTTGGTGTTGTCGGTTTTTATTAACTGGCTTGCCTTCGCAATAATCGCCGCTGATTCACTGTTGCTTGTAGTGTACTCTTTCTTGATTAAACGCAAATCGGGGTTCGCTGCGAATCTACTGATGGGTATCCTCACAGGCACCGCATTCATCTATGGACAGGCAACAGCAACTGGAACCGTTAACTTTGCGTCGATAAGTCTCTACCCCATCGCTTTAGGCACAATAGGCGGCAACGTGCTGCGTGATGTTTTCAGTGCGGAAGGTGACGCCAAAGTCGGCTACCCTACGCTGCCGCAGAAAATCGGTGACTATAACGCAGCTAAAGTCGGTGCAGTCTTCTTCCTCCTGACTGGATTGTTTGCGCCCTTGCCCTATTTCATAGGGGAATTCATGGTTTACTATTTACCGTTCATCTTGATGTGGAGTGTACTGTTGATTTATTCCGCTGTACGCTTGTTCACTTCTGGGTCAACGGTGCAGAATATACGTAAATATGAGCGCATCGTAACCATGTCGATGATGCTGCTACCCTTAGCGTTAATAGCGGAAGGCCTCGCTGGAGTGCTACTAAGTTGAGTGAAACCAAAAGTATATGTCCTGAATGCCAAAAGAAAATAGACGCCCAACTCAGCAACGTAAACGGCAAAATCCAAATAACCAAACAATGCCCCGAACACGGCGACTTCAAAGCCACCCACTGGCAAAGCAAACCCATCTTTGACCACATGCTCAAGTACGACCAGTTCCAGTACCTAGGCGACCTCAACGCACCCAAAAACCCTCAAGGCTGCCCCTATGTCTGCGAAACCTGCCACAGCCACGCCTCGGGCACTGTCATCGGCGTAATCGACGTGACAAAGCGCTGTAACTTCCGCTGTGCAGTTTGCTTTTCGACTTTTCCGGGTCAGGATACAACTGATTATGAACCCACAAAAGAAGCCCTCATCGGCATGTTAGAATTTGCGGCTAAAGCCAACCCTAAACCGCCAGCGATACTGTTCAGTGGGGGTGAACCGCTTGAACGGGAAGACATGCCTGAAATCATCGCTGCCGCGCACAGGTTGAAGTTTATGACGATTTTGGCGACCA
Organism: Bathyarchaeia archaeon; assembly: GCA_050108095.1. Taxonomy (GTDB): domain Archaea; phylum Thermoproteota; class Bathyarchaeia; order Bathyarchaeales; family Bathycorpusculaceae; genus Bathycorpusculum. Next base: position 16,601 of record JBNIDO010000028.1, on the reverse strand, counting down.
ACGGCACCCACCTCGTCACCGACGAAGGCTTAGCCAAGCGCCTAAAAGATAATGGTTTAAACATCGTGTATTTGTCTTTTGACAGTTTCCACGAAGACTTCAACCGTAAAGTCCGCGGCAGAGAGCTTGTAGACATTAAACTCAAAGCCATTGATGTTTGCCGCAAATACGACATGGAAATCATCTTAGTCAACACACTGATGAAGAGCCTAAACGACAAAGAAGTCGGCGACATGATACGTTTCGCCTCCAAAAACACCGACATCATCCGCGGCTTAATCTTCCAGCCCATCGCCTTCACAGGCCGAGCCACTGAAAACCCGTTTCGCGAGAACTTCCGTGAATGGAGCTTCGCCGAAGACGTCGAAAACCAGACTAACGGCGAAATCAAAACCACCGACCTCTTTCCCATGTCGGTTATGACTTCCCCCATCAAAATCATGCGCAAATTCATGCAGAAACCGTGGCCGCTGTTTAGCTGCAGCCCACAATGCGGCATCGTCAACTGGATATACGTCTCTCCCCACACCGGAAAAATGTATCCGATTAACCGCTTCGTCAACTTCGACCGCTTCTTCAACACCATCCGAAAAACCGCCGAAGACGCCGACTCCAAAAACAGGTTCCAACTGCTTTCCTCACTGTTCATGGGGGCCATGATCTCGATGAACATGTTGCTTGTAACGGAGGAAGTTGGCACCTTCACGTTGATAAAGAGCATAATGCAGATGCATATGAACCCCACTTACAAGTCGCTGGGCAAAATCCGCCGCCGTATCTTCCTCTTAGGCTGCATGGCGTTCATGGACAGCTACAACTTTGACGTTAACCGCGTCCGCCGATGCGTCGTCCACTACATCACTCCCGACAAGAAAATCATTCCCTTCTGCGCCTACAACAACGTGCACCGCGTTGCAATCGAGAACGAATATGCTGTTCGGCACAAGAAGGCAGTACCACAGATTGAGCAGCCAATTAAAGGGGCGCCTCCCAAACGGGAGTTGACTATAACGGTTCCCCCGAGGCTGAGACGCAAAAAGTAGCGGCTACTCTCTCTGTTCTTTTTCCTTTGAAAGTCAAATTAGTTTTTCTCTTTCTTTGTGGGTGTGGAAGCATGCGCAATCTGGAAATAATTCCATAAGACCCTACCTGGGGTTACCCACAAACAAATTTTTGAATCCTTATAAAACAGGAATTGAACGCCTTGCAAAAACAGCTTCACCCAAACTGCATCTTTAAGCGGAGGTCGTTAGTCAAGGTTTCTTGACGAAAACCCATTAAAACCGCCAACACTAGGGATATTTTGATGTTCCAATGCCCAAACCAGCCCTAACACTAACGCTCATACTGCTGTTCGTGTTTGCTCTATGCTTTGCCGTCTTTGAACCTGCAACCGCGCAATCCAACGCAGCCATAGCCATCAATCCTGACGGCTCAGTCACAGGAACCAGCAGCATCCAACATGAAGCAGACCTCTACGCCTTAAACGGCAACATTTCAGGCGGCATATCCATACAACGCAGCAACATTGTCTTAGACGGCGCTGGGTTTGCTATAGTAGGAAATGGCGAAGGCTGGGGCGTGGACCTTTCAAACGGCAGAGGTCAAGACCCAACCCGCACCCAAATAAACAACGTGACAGTCGCCAACCTAACAATCAGCAACTTTTACTATGGCATAAACAGCGCCAACACAAACGACAACACCCTCAGCCACAACACCATAAAAAACTGTGAGAACGGCATATGGATTATCGGTAGCCTAAACAACACAATATCCTCTAACAACTTGGAAAAAGCCGGCATAGCCATCAACTATGCAGGCACAAGTAGCGTAACAAACAATGATTTCCTAAACTGTTCCATTCAGGTTTGGCTATCCAACTCACCCCTATTAGACATGAATTACTGGAGCGACTACTCCACAAGGTATCCGCAAGCCAAAGAAATCGGCGATTCAGGTACATGGGATACACCATACGTCGTCAACGAGGACTGCCAAGACAACCACCCCCGAACAGCCCCCCTCAACAACGCAGAATTCCCAGATAACCCCGCCCAAACAGACACAACCCAAAATCAACCGCCAATCGACCCCTACTATGTTGTGCTGCCTGCGGTTGCGTCGGCGTTGGTTGTTGCTGCTCTTTTGATTGTTAAGAAAACAAGGCGAGGTGGCAGCGTTGCGTAGCAAAGGTTTGGTTGCCGTGCTGGCTGGATTGTTAGTTTTCGCCGTTTTTGCGTTTTACGTGCCCTCGGCGCAGGCTGTCAATATAAACAGCGACGGCTCCATATCGGGCACATCAAACATTAGATGTGACGGCAACGTTTACACCCTCACCGGCGATGTTCTTTATACGATTAGGATTGGAAGAAGCAACATCGTGCTTGACGGCGCAGGCTACACAGTCAGACCCGACAATACCGTGGAAGCGAAAGGCACAGGGCTTCTGCTCCTACCTGGAGTGAACGGTGTCACAATTAAAAACCTCAACATCAAGGATTTTGTAGGTGGCATGACGCTGAAAGGCAAAGACAACGCTGTCAGCGACTGCACCATAAAGGACTGTTCCTCAGGCATATGGCTAAACGAAGCCCAAGGCAACATCATCAAGGACAATGTTTACGTAAATCTTAATCCGGGCGTCCGTTTCAGCGACTCCTCGGGCAATCAACTTCGAAACAACCAATTCATCAACAGTTCAATCTTTACAGGAATAGACACCGAGCCCAATGACATTGACCCATCCAATACAATTGATGGCAAACCTATCCACTACATAGTTAATCAAAGCGGTTTAGTTATCAGCCCCAAAGATTACCCCGAAATCGGTTATCTTGCATTAGTAGACTGCGCCAACATGACTGTTAGGGACCTTCAACTGTCGGGTTCACCAACAAGTGTAGGCATAATTTTGAGGGGTACAACGAACTCAACGATTACCCACAATTACCTCTCAAACTTTTGGCAGGGTATCAGCAGCACCGACTCATACGGCAACCTCATCATGGAAAATTATTTCAAAAACAACCAAGAATTCGCCCTATCCATCAGCGCAACCACCCCAAACACAATCACCAACAACACCTTTGAAGACAACAAAGTCGGCATCTACATATCAGGGTCAAACCAGATTATCTATCACAACAATTTCCTCAACAACACCAAGCATGTGGATTCAGCCGACTGGAGCCCCCTTAACCGCCTTGACCCTTCTTATGCGGTTCATGTCTGGGATAACGGTTACCCCTCTGGCGGCAATTATTGGAGTGGAATCAATGCAACAGACGCTGACGGCGACGGAATATACGATGAAGCGTATGTGCTCACATCAGGCAACCGCGCCAACATGGACCGCTACCCCCTTGCGCAGCCCGCGGTGACCTCAGAATTCACAGAAGCTTCTGGATCTGCAACGGAGATACCGCCATCTTTCCCAATACTGCCGCTTTTGATTGCAATCGCATGTGCCGCTACCATAGCAATAGGCGCATTTGCGGTTTACAGAGCAAAACGCAAACCAACCTTTGGAGGATTATCATAAATGAAAAAAACACCTTTAGTATTAACGCTGGCTTTGGTGTTAGTCTGTCCTATTCTCCAATTCTACGTTAGCGCTCAACCCCCCGAAGTTGTGACTATTAATGCGGATGGCTTAGTCGCTGGCACCGACAGGTTGCACCGCGACGGCAACACCTACACTTTCACAGGCGACATCAGCCACACATTAAGAATTGAAAAAGGCAGCATAATCATCGATGGCGCAAGCTACAGTCTCAAGGGCGACTTCACAGAAGACCCGCCATACGCAATCATTCTACAGAGTGGTGTAGGCTGGGTTACAATCAAAAACCTCAACATCAAAGGCTTCGGCATCGCCACCTCGATTGAATCCTCAGGCAACACCATTAGCGGCTGCACCATCGATTGCCAATCTGGAATTTGGCTCCGAGGCGGCAGCAACAACCACTTAACAGATAACACTTTCTATAATGCTAAACCCGCGGTGGGCATCGTTTTCTCCTATGACAATCAACTAAGAAACAACCGAATGGTCAACAGCACCTTCTCGGTGACGTTTGATGTTGACCTCCCAACAGCGTTGACACTTCAAACACCATAGACGGCAAACCCATCTACTACCTCATAGACCAAAAAGACTTGGTTATCAGCCGCGAAAGCCACCACGAAATCGGCTACTTAGCACTCCAAGGCTGTTCCAACATCACCGTAAGAAACCTCTGGTTAGACGGGGGTTCCATAAGCGGACCCTCAACCGGGATTATCTTGAAAAACACCACCAACTCCACCCTTATCCACAACCACCTCACCCACCTCTGGGCTGGCATCTACCTCCACAACTCCTACGGCAACCTAGTCGCCGACAACTACCTTGCAGATGGCACACACGGCATCGTCATAACCGCTGAACAAGCCAACACCATAACAAACAGCACCATACAAAACAACGAAGTCGGCGTATCCCTGCTTGGGTCAGCGCAGGTCATCTACCGCAACAACCTCATCAACAACACCCAGCAAGTGCACTCAACAGATTGGCATGAATACAACTACAAACCCGTCCCCAACGGCGTGCACGTCTGGGACAGCGGCGGACAAGGCAACTACTGGAGCGACTACGCAGCAACAGATAGCAACCACGACGGCATAGCCGACAAACCACACACTATCAGTCAAGTACGCATCAACATCGACCACTACCCGCTTATTGCACCGGTCGAGATTCCTGGCTTCATAGAACCCAGCCCGCCGCCGACACAGACACCAAACAATCTGCCATCAGCCTTGTCGGATTGGATTTTGCCTGTAGTTGTGGTGGCTGTTATTGGTGTGTGCACTGTTCTAATCCTCTATGTAATCAAGCACAAAGGCAACCGAGTTAATCTATGACTTGTATGGGCAGCACACAATAGTTCTGAGTGAAAACATAGTTGTTCGAATCGTCGAGTTTGTAGAGTTCGAAGACCACGGCATAGTTTCCAACAGTGTTCTCAGTGAGGGTGACTTTTGTTAGTTGGGTGTCGCCGTCTTTGAGGCTCAAGTTGAAGGTTTGGGTGGGCGGCGTCTGCATGGGGAAAATAGCTGGTAAATTCTGGGTTACTTTCACCTGCACTTGGTAGCTTTGGTTTTCGGCTCTGCCTTCATGGCAGGTTACTCCCACGTTGAGGCTGAAGGTGCTGTTTTGGTTTGCAACGAGCGTTTGGGGGTAATCTGTGGCTCCTCCTTGGTCGTCGAGGAGAAAAATCGTGTTGTAAGGTGAAGGCTTCGCTGATACTATGTTGTAGTAGATGTAGAAGCCTGCGACTGTGGAGGCAACCACTATCAAAGCGATAAGAACTGGAACGAAATAGCCTTTATCGTCGCTTATACCGATTTTTCTTCCAATGTGCATAGCAGACTCTAAACGTCTTAGCATCCAAGAACCCCTTAAAGATAGTGGTAAAAATCCTAATCCCCGACTGGAACGGTCTAAGCTTAGTTTCACCGTACAATCGCGGCTTATACGTTGAGGGAATCTCAACCATGTTGTAGCCCTCTCTGGCGAATTGAATAAGCATCTCCGTGGCAAAGGGCATGTCGGTTTCTTTGAATTTTACGCTGTCATATTTTGTGCGGTCGATTGCCCTAAAACCCGATTGGGTGTCGCTTAAGAATTGGCTGTAGAAGAAGTCGTAGGTAAAGGTGATGACTTTGTTGCCTAAAAAGTTGAGGAACCCCATGGCTTTGTTTGGGTCATACATGCGGGTGGCTAAAACTAGGTCCGCGTCTTTTTCTATTAGGCGGGTTACGAGGCGGTCGATGTGTTTGAACTCGTAGGTGCCATCGGCGTCAACCATGATTAGGATGTTGCCTTTGGCGGCTTTCATGCCGGTTCTCAACGCAACGCCATAGCCGCGTCTGGGTTCAACGATAAGCCGGCAACGCTCACAGTCTTTGACCATCTCCAGCGTGCCATCGGTCGAGTTCCCATCGACAATGATAATTTCCTTAGGATAACTAACATACTTCTCGATTGTATCTATGGCTTCCATTATGGTTCCGGCTTCGTTGAGTGTCGGAATGACCACCGAAACCATCTCAACTTTTGACGTCATCAGTTGCTACATTCCGTATAGAGGGCTATATTGTTTCCGCAGCATGGCTAAATAAGTTCTTCGTATATTTCCACAAGCCTCTCAACGTTAGCGTCCCAGCTGAACCGCTCCTCCACCCTAGCGCGCAACTCTGCTCTATGGGGTGAGAAGTCGCTGGCTGCAAATTCCAAGACCGCCGTAGCAAGCAGTTGAGGCTGGTTAGGCGGAACCAATTTGCCGAACTCTTTCACTGGAATCTCGCCGATGCCGCCCACGTTTGTAGCTACCACAGGCAACCCACATGCCATCGCCTCCAACGCCACAAGCGGCAACCCCTCCCCAGACTTAGAAGGCAAAACAAACAAATCCGCCAAATTATAGTAGGAGGGCAAATCCTCGTCACTGACAAATCCAGCCAACCTAAAATTGCCCGTCAACCCCAACTCGGCAACCTGCGCCCGTACACTCTCCATGTCGGGGCCCTTGCCCACTGCCACAAACACGATTTTTGTGTTCTTTTTGACGGCGATGTTGGCGCATTCAAGCAGGGTGTCGATGCCGTTCTTGTAAACCAACCTGCGCACCGTCAAAACCACCACGGCGTCTTGGGGGATGCTCAGTTTTTTCCGCATCTCCTGTTTCTTCCCCGGGATGAGACGGAATCGGTCGAGGTCAACGCCGTTGTAGATCACTTTAACCTTATTTGGGTCCGCGCCCAACCTCAACACGTAGTCTTTTGTGGCGCTGCTTATTGTGATGATTTTGTCTGCGGCTGCAAGGTTCTGTTTGCCCACGGATAGGTCGTTTACGGTTTCGACTTGGTCGAAGATGTTGTTGTATTCGATGTAGGTGTTGTGCTGAGTTAGTACGAAGGGTTTGCCGTAGAATTTGGCGAGTTTGCCCGCGACTAGCGAGGTGAGGTAGGGGTGGCCATGCGCATGCACGATTTTGCTGGATTTCACCGCTTTGGCAAACGTTGGAAAACTGGGTACTGTCGGAATGGAGTAGGGGATGCCCAAGCGGAACCCTGTGTTAAGGGATTGGTAGCATTCCACAGGCACCCCATCAACCACATAGCACCTTGGCGTCCCAATCCTGTTAGTAACCACCATGGGCGCGTAGTTTTTGTGTAGCAGCCGTTTGCTCTGCTCGTTAGTCACTATTTCTATGCCGCCTACATGAGGCAGAAACGTGTGGGTGACTATGCAGAGCCGAGTTTTAGCCATGGAGAGCCAACGATTAACCCTCAACCGCGGAGGTATTATAATTTACGGAAAAACCCTTAGCAGGTTGTGCCAGCAGCCTTGATTGCCCGCGTATAAACATTAGAGGACACACCCGCAACCAATGCACCTATGGCGTCGTTGGTTATGGAGCCCAAACTTTTTAGGATGCCGGGTTTAGCTTGGTCGAAGCGGACGTACTCGAAGACACCTCGGGTTCCGCCAATGTAGGTGGCAATGGCTATCCCCAAGATCTCGTCTGAAATTGGGCCTGGTCTGCCTTTGAAGCGTTCCTGTGTTAAACCGGGGATTAAGCCGTTTTCCGCGTCTTCCTGTGCGTGGAAAGCAGCCCACTCCAAAATGGATATGTTTACGTCGTTTAGGGCGTCGAGGAATTCCTCTTTGAGCATCTCCGTGGCTTTTTCGACAGTTTCGATGCCTGGGTGCGGCACATACATTTCTAGGGCGCAGTCGATGAGGCTTTGCAGCGTGATGCCTTTGGTTTCGAGGTAAGATAGTAGGGGCGGGGTTTGCTGGTTCATAGGTTAGACCGCTTTTTTATTGGGCGAGGAGTGTTTTAAGTCTTCTGAAAGCCATTCCTATTGTTTCATTAGGTAGCCAACAAACCATTTTATCCCCACAAACGCTAGAAAAAGTGGGTGCGCTTGCATGACATCCAGTTCTGAAACAAAAGAAAAGGGCAACTCAAAAGAGGCTAATCTGCTTAGTCCAAAAGCTTCTGCTTACGCAAATCTGGTTATCTACAATCAGGTTGTTGTCAACGTTAACTTGAACTCCAAAAAAACAGATAACAAATCTGAGAAGACGCAAGAGACTTCTAAAACGTCGGCTTAGGGGGGGGTATTTCATCTAAAGTGCTCCTTTGGCTGTTGTTCTGTTTTGGGGCTTGGGCAGGGTTTTCCGTAAGCCTTATATGAAAAGGTTGGATAAACCAACCAAAAGGGTTGCAGGAAATTGCTAAACATCAAACAAAACACGCTTATGCCGATCAAAAATCCAGCAGAAATCACTAGGCTTAAATGTTTGGCAAGTAAAACCTTATTTTCCTGTTTAACTGTTTCTAATCAGACCGGAGGAAAAGTTAGATGAAAGTTGTTGCTTCATGGAGCGGCGGCAAAGACAGCGCCTACGCATACCTCCTTGCCAAACAGCAAGGCCACCAAGTCCTATCCCTATTAACCATGATGATGAGCGAGGAAAAATCCAACTTCCACATGATCCCAACAGGCATCCTTGACGCCCAAGCCAAAGCCATCGGCGTGCCACTGCTCAAGAAAACCACTTCCGCCGAAACCTACGAAGCCGACTTCAAAGCCGTCTTAGCGGACTTCAAAAACAAAGGCGCTGAAGGCTTAGTCACAGGCGACATCTACGAAGTAGCGGGTCACGAAGAAGGTTGGCTGGGTCGTATCCTCAAAGAGGTCGGTTTACAAGCCGTCAAGCCTCTCTGGATGGGCGACACTAAACAGATTTACCTTGACTACATCGTCACTGGCTTGAAGGCAACGGTGGTGCGCACCAACCGCGAACTCAGCTTGGACTGGCTTGGACGCGTGTTAGACCGCCAATTCTACGACGACATCCTCAAACTCCCCGGCGTGGATGCTTGCGGAGAAGGCGGCGAATACCACACCGTCATCACAGATGGACCAGGCTTCACCCAAAAAGTCGAACTAGTAGAAACAGAAAAGAAACGCTTAGATAATGGCTTTGGGTACCTAGAAATCAAAAAGTACACTGTAACCCCAAAGTAGGTCACTCTTATGGATGTTTTAGTTGCGAATAATGAGTTGAAAGCAAAAGCCTTCCTTGAAGAAATCGAGGCTAAAAACCCACTTTTCATAGCCACAATCGCCACAACCGAAACCGGCAAAATCCCCGGGTTATCGGCGGCAGGCGCAAACCCCGACTTCACCGACTTCACACCCCCCGCAGACGCGGAACTTTTGCTGCTGGGCAAATGCAAAAGCATCCAAGGCGTCCCCATCACACCCGACGGCATCCCCACACCCGCCTTAATCACTACTTCAGCACTGCATTTAGCAGACATACCCGTGCTGGTAGTTAACGGCGGAGTCAAAGTCAAACCCCAAATCCCCTACATAGATGTCAACGGCAGCCCCGGACGCGACATCCGAACAGGCGACAGCGTCGACAACGTCGAAGAAGTCATCGAACGCGCCAAAGTAGTCGGCGAACAACTGGCAAAAACGGCGGATTACTTGGTTATCGGTGAAAGCATCCCTGGTGGGACCACCACGGCACTGGGTGTTTTAACTGCTATGAACGTGGATGCTTATGGAAAAGTCAGCAGCACCCTCCCCCAAAACCCTCATAGCCTAAAGGAAGCGGTGGTTTCGGCTGGCTTGAAAGCTGCTGAGCAAAAATTCAGCAACTTCAGAGGAGACCCAATTAAGGCAGTTTCTGCAGTGGGCGACCCGATGATGGCTGCGGTTGCCGGTTTAGTTATTGGCGGTGCTCGGCAGGCGCCTGTGTTGATGGCGGGCGGCACACAGATGACCGCGGTTTTGGCAGTCATAAACGCCCTCTCTGAGGATTCTCTCTGCAACGTCGCGGTGGGCACTACACGCTGGGTTGCCAAAGACAAGTCCAGCGACATCTGTGGCATCATTAAACAGTTCAGCCAAGTTCCCGTGTTAGCCGCGGACTTAGACTTCGGCTCCTCCAAGTACCCGGGCTTGCAAATCTACGAAACAGGTTTAGTCAAAGAAGGCGTCGGCGCAGGCGGAGCCTCCATTGCAGCTATGGCTAAAACCGGCGGTGCAGTTGACAAGCAAATTCTTCTTAAGGAGATAGAGCGTAACTATGCCTCACTGATGCAAGCAAAGTGAAGTGCAAGTGCTAGTTAAGCAGCTCAAAAACCTCCTGTCTTTCTTAACCGTTTTCCCAGTCGCCATGGACAAGGACCTGTTCATGGACTGCGCACGCAACATGTGGGCGTTTCCCCTCATCGGCGCATTTTTGGGTTTGCTTGCTGGCTTATTCGGATGGGTCATGTACCAATTCTTCCCCACAGTTGGCATAGCAATCGGCGCTTTAGTTTTGGCGTTGCTGCTTTGGATGACTGGACTACACCACACCGATGGGCTGCTGGATTTCGGCGACGCCGTTATGGTGCATGGAACCCCAGAGCGTAGGATTGAGGTTATGCATGACCAACTTACTGGTGCAGGCGCCATCGGATTGGCTTTGATGACTTATGTGATTACGGCTTTTGCGTTTGCTGAACTCGGCAGAACGGTAACAGTCGGCGGTTTTGCTGTGCCGTTGGTGGTTCCAGGCGTGATTGTGGTTGAGTTATGCGCTAAGTTGTCGATGGTTGTTGCTGCGTGGGCAGGCAAATCGGTGCATGAGGGTATGAACACGTCCTTTTTGCAGTACATGCATGGTTCAGGTGGCAACGGGCGGCTTATCGTTGCATTGGTTATTTCGTTGGCTGTTGCGGTACCGCTGCTGTGGATTACAGGCGTATTTGTCGTCCTAGCCGCTGTTGTAGCAGGTTTAGTTATGGTGGCGGTAGCGCACAAGAACTTTAACGGAGTCACAGGCGACGTGTTTGGCGCAACAAACGAGCTAACACGGATGGTCTGCGTGGTTGTGTTGTTGGCGGTGATTGCATGGGTGTAACGGCGTTGGTTATGGCAGGCGGCAAAGGAACGCGGATGAAACTCGCTGGAGAAAAACCGCTGGTCAAAGTCTGCGGCAAACCCGTAATCGAATACGTCATAGCAGCGCTCAAAGGCGCCAAGAAAATCAACAGAATAATCGTTGCAACAACCGCCATAACCCCAAAAACCACTGCGCTGATGAAGCAGCAAGACGTGCAGGTCATCGAAACACCCGGAAACGACTATGTCAGCGACATGGGCTACACGGTGCAGACGCTTAAGTTGGGCGTGTTTTTGGCGGTTGCTGCTGATTTGCCGCTGGTTAAGCCCGAGATGATTGACGCCGTCGTGGAGCGGTATGAGCGTTGCGGTAAGCCTGCGTTGACGGTTGCGGTTCCAATCGGTGCCAAAACAAGGTTGGGAATGTGTGTTGACTACTCTTTTAGCGAATGTGGGCAGGAACTGGTTCCAGTTGGTATAAACGTGATTGACGGTAGCAAACGTTACGGTGACGAGTGGCTTGACCAAGACATCTTCGTCTTAAACTACGAGGAGTTGGCTGTCAACATTAACACTGTCGAGGAGTTGCAGTTGGCGGAGAAATTGTTGAGCAGCAAGCTTTGCAGAGGCTAACATTGTTGCATCGCTACCTACCCTGTGCCGTCTGCTTGTAGAATTCGCCTCAACCAGCCTGCAACTTCCTTCTGTTGCAGAACACAAAATACAATCATATACATAACCCGCTGGAAGTTGTTGTGCAAGGGCGACTCTTTCCTTCTTCTTAAAATAGAAAACAGAAAAGCCGAAAACGTTTTTGCTACCGGAGCACGCTGAAAGCACTGCTTTGGCAAAAAGCAGTCGCCCTCAGCTAGTCGAGCCACACATAAAGAGACCGCTTGATTTTAGGAAAGAAATAAATCGGTATCCCTCTGTAAGTTTAAATGAGGAATGTTTTTGTCCGAGTCAAATGTGCAATTCGATTTCGGCAGCTTAACCCACTCAATCCTAAACCCCCTGCTAAACACCTTACCCATCGAAATCACCTTCATCGACCACACCGACACCGTCCGCTACTTCAACAACCCCCCGAAAATGATTTTCTTACGTACCAAAGGCGTCATAGGCATGAAAGTGCAGAATTGCCACCCAGCCAAAAGCCTCGACACAGTAAACAGGATAACCGAGTCCTTTAGGTCAGGCGTCAAAGACGTTGCTGAATTCTGGATAAACTCGCACGGACGCATGATTTACATCCGCTTTTTCGCTGAGCGGGACGCCTCTGGCAAGTATTTGGGTACAGTGGAAGTGGTGCAGGACGTTACGGAGATTCAGGGGTTGAAGGGTGAGAGGCGACTTTTGGACTGGAAAGGCTAGGCGGTTTAGATGAAGATTGAAGTCGTCAAGTCGGAGGGGTTAGCCCACAACAGTTACTACCTCCAAAGCAAAGGCGAAGCCGCCATAGTTGACCCACGCCGCGACTGCAAAGTCTACACTCAACTCGCTGCAAGGGACTGCGCAACAATCAAGTACATCTTTGAAACCCACAGAAACGAAGACTACGTCATCGGCTCAGTGGAACTGAAGAACAATACTGAAGCCCAGATTGGCCACAGCAAAGAATTACCCTTCAAATACGGCGACCTCACCCTCGGAGAAGGCGACACCTTTAGCGTTGGAGAAGCAAAAATCAAGGCACTCTACACGCCGGGACACACCAACGAATCCCTATGCTACATAGTATTCGAACGAGAAGAGGCGCAGGCAGTGTTTACAGGCGACACCTTGTTCGCGGGTTCAGTTGGACGCACCGACCTCTACGGAAAAGAGGCACAACCAACCCAAGCCGAAAAACTCTACGGCAGCCTGCATGAGAAGCTTTTGCAGTTAGGTGATGGCGTAATAGTTTATCCTGCTCATGGCGCGGGTAGCGTCTGCGGCAGCCAAATCAGTGGACATGAACCCACAACCATCGGCTATGAGAAAAAAACTAACCCCTATCTTGGATTGAGCAAAGAACAGTTTGCTCAAAAATCGGAAAACACCAAACTATTCGTGCCGCACTACTTCAAACAAATGGAGGCACTCAACCTAAATGGGCCACCGTTACTCAGCGGTCTTGCAAATCCAAAGCCGTTTGGGCTAGCAGAGTTTGAATGGGAAATACAAGAACAGAATATGATTGTAGTTGACACACGCCAGCCCTACGCATTTTCAGGTTCCCACATCCCTAACTCGCTAAGCATGTGGCTTGAGGGTGCCAGCGCTTATCCCGGCTGGGTTATGGACATCAACCAATACGTCGTCTTCGTACTTGAACGCCCCGCAGACATCGATTCTGTGACGGCGTATTTTCGCCGGGTGGGCTTCGTTAACATGTGCGGGTACCTGTGCGGCGGCATGAACACTTGGCAGGAAGCTGGAAGACCGTTCCGCAGCTTTAGCACGATGACGGTAACGGAGTTGACTGAGAAGCTAAGCCGAGACGAAGTTACGCTCCTTGACGTGAGAGAACCGCATGAATGGACCGAGGACGGCTACATCGAAGGCGCCATGTTGATCCCATTTGCTGAATTGCAAGACAAAGCAGACTCAATCTCTAAAGACAAGTCCATTGCAGTCACATGTTCTGTGGGCAACCGAACCAACATTGCACTAAGTATCCTTGAACGTGCTGGCTTTAGAAACCTAATCAACGTACTCGGCGGAATGACTGCTTGGACAAACCTCAAGTACCCAGTTAAAAAAGAGCTTTAGACTTCGCCTTCACCCTTAAGAGCCTTTGCCAAGCGAGTGCTCTTTGCATCTTTAGGTTCCAGCAGTTCCTTAACGAGTGGGTATTGGCGCTGGTAGATGTGGCAGTTTTTGCTGTGGAAAACCAGTTTGCCCGTTTTAAGCGAGAGGTTGCCGCGTTCGTTGATTTCTGAAACAAATGCCTCGTTGAATAACTGTAGCCCGGCTATGTTGGCGGGTAAGCCTCCGTAGGCGTCCCAGCTGCGGAAGTAGCAGGTGAGGTGCATTTGGCCGTCGAGGATTTCGGTGTCGATTAGGCTGAGGCATGGCGGCTCGCTTTTGTTGCCTTTCTTGTCGAATTTTTCGATGTCTTTTGGGCGGCGGATAACCATGGTGACTTGGCGGTCCCGTTGCTCCTCCAAGTACCGCTTTATGGCTTCTTCAACTTGGTTTACTGGCTTGTTTAGTCGGCTGCCGTAAGTGTAAACTTCGGTATCTGCGCATTCTCCAGACCACAAGTACTCTAACGCATAGCCTTGCACGTATTTGAAGTCACAGGGGGCTTTGTCGCTTACTAGGGGTCTGTTTTCGGGGTGGGAGATTTCGATGGTTAAGTTGAGTTTTTTTGTTTCAGTCTCCTCAGAGCCAAACCCGACTTTGTAGATGTCGCCTTCACGCCAAATCGTGTGTAGGGCTTTGAACCATGCGTCGGGGAGGTCAAATGCTGTAATCTTTAGCTGCTTCATGCTGTTCGCCCAACCATTGTCTACTCTACCCCTTAAAGCTTAATTATTTTTGGGCTTGGAAGGGTTTGGAGCTAACTATTGTCGATACATAGTTTACGGTCATAAGTCATATGAGACAACGACACCACATAAAAAGTGGGTTGAGTGTGATAACTTGGCAGAAACGGTAGAAGCCTCAGGCATCATAATTACTACAAGGATAAAAATAGAAAGTGAACTAAAAAAGAACAAGGCATTTGATGAAAAATCTGCGTCAACCTTTGAAGATTTCGGCGCCGTCCTAGACATAATGGAAAGGAGCGGTTTAATCGCCAAAACAGCCGACGGCAAATATTTCATGACAAAGAAGGGTCAAGAACAGCAAATACGCGGTTTCTCGATAAAGGCTCCACCGTATAGAATCAAGAGATTTTCAAGAAACAAGTAATATCTAATTTTAAGGATAAAAGGGAAAAGAAAAGGTTGGCTTAGTAGGGCATTCCACCCATACCGCCCATGCCACCCATACCTCCCATTCCGCCCATTCCTCCTGGGGGCATTGGAGGCATCTTGCCACCGCCTTTGATGCTGATCAAGTCATCGATTTTCAGTATCATGTTGGTGGCTTCAGTGGCTGATTTGATGGCTTGCTGCTTCACGCGCAGGGGTTCCACGATCATTTTGGGGCACATGTCAACGATTTTGCCTGTGTTAACGTCGATGCCGAAGGTTTTGCTGCCTGCTTTCTCATGTTGTGCACGGAGAGCAACCATAACGTCGATGGGGTCTAAGCCTGCGTTCTCTGCGAGGGTAAGCGGAATCTCTTCGACTGCTTCTGCGAAAGCTTCTACTGCAAGTTGTTCGCGTCCGCCGACTTTAACTGCGAATGCTTTAAGGCCCTTTGAAAGTTCAGCTTCGGGTGAACCGCCGCCTGCAACGATTTTCCCGTCTTCGATGACGTTACGGACAACACAGAGACCATCATGCAGTGAGCGTTCTGCTTCGTCTATAACGTGGTTGGATGCACCGCGGATAACGATGGTTACTGCTTTGGGGTTCTTGCAGTCGCGGATATAGAGGAGTTTGTCGTCGCCGATTTTGACTTCTTCAACACGTTTAGCTTTACCCAACACGTCTGGAGCTAACTCTTTGACTGAGGCAACTATCATTGCGCCTGTGGCTTTGCTGAGTTTCTCCATGTCGCTGCTGCTAACGCTTTTTACTGCGATGACGCCGGCTTTACAGAGGAAGTGTAGTGCCATGTCGTCGATGCCTTTTTCGCAGAAAATAACGTTTGCGCCTGACTTGGTAACTGAGGTTACCATGTCTTTTATCATGCGTTCCTCTTCGTCGAGGAACATTTTCATTTGGTCAGGGCTCTCTATGTTGATTTTTGCGTCGAACTCGGTTTTCTCGATTTCGAGTTTGGCGTTTAAGAGGGCGATTTTTGCGCCGTCAACCAGTTTGGGCATGCCGCTACTGGCGATTTCTTTGTCAAGAACCATGCCTTTGACCAGTTCAGTTTCGTCGAGGCTCTTGCCGTGTTTCTTCACGATTTTAATAAGGTCAATATCAGCGACGTATTTGTCGTCAACTTTCTCAGAGACTTGCCTGACTGAGTCAACGATGATTTTCGCGAAGTGGTCCTCTGCGACGTTGATGCTTTTGCTTGAAATCGAGGTCATGGCGACTTCTTTTAACGTCTTGTCGTTGTCGAAGGCAACTGGCAAAGCGATGGCCTGCAGGATTTTCTGTGCCTCTTCGCTTGCTTTCTTGTAGCCTTCAATGATAACGGTTGGATGAACGTTTTTGTCGAGTAATCCTTCAGCTTTTGCAAGGAGTTCGCCTGCGAGGATGACGGCGGTTGTTGTTCCGTCGCCTACTTCGTTGTCCTGTGCTTTAGCGACTTCAACAAGCATCTTTGCCGCTGGATGCTGTACGTCGAGTTCTTTCATGATGGTTGCGCCGTCGTTGGTTATGGCAACGTCGCCCATGCCGCTGACAAGCATCTTATCCATGCCGCAGGGGCCGAGCGTGCTTTTTACGGCTTCAGCAACGATTTTAGCAGCCATAATGTTGTTTCGTTGTGCTTCGCGGCCAGTACTTCTACCTGTGCCTTCCTTTAATACTAGAACGGGGATGTTTCCTCCACCTTGAGACATAATTTCACCAGATTCT
>JBNIDO010000027.1:0-28437 GCA_050108095.1 Bathyarchaeia archaeon | reverse complement strand
AAGAAGGCGGCGTATGCACCGAAGCCGCAGAGAAACTCATCAGCAAGGTGGAGCAGCATGCTATATCAAACAACTGAAACAAAAACCTCGCAAGAACAAATGCAGGCAATCTTTTCTCAACTTAAAATCCAAACTTGCCTGCTCGGCGGATGGGCAGTTTACTATCTGGTAAATCAAAACTTCCAAAAAGCCACCGGAAGAACCTACATTGGCTCACGAGACATCGACCTTGGCTTTCACATAAACATGGACTGGAATCAAGAGCAGCTGCAAAACTCCGAGTTTGCCACCACAATCAAAGTGGCTGAAAGCATAGGTTTTAACTCAGTGAGCTTCAGACTTGTCAAGGATTTTGATATAGACACAGGAAAAGAGCTAACGCCCGAAGAATCAGCTAAGCTTCCGTTGTACCAAATATTTCAGTTGTATATAGACCCAATCGTTGACTGCATCCACCCAGAAATAAAAACCCTGCTCGGCTTTGTACCGATAGATGAACCGCTTTTATCGCTGGTTTTCCAAGAAAAAATGCACCGAACCCAACCGCTATTTGGAAAAGACATCTTAATTCCTGAACCGTATGTCATGCTGGCGATGAAAATCAACTCTGCCCCAAGAAGAGACAAAGAACACAAACTACTCAAAGATATAGCCGACATCTACGCCCTCACATGGCACTCCGACACTAAATTGTCCCAGCTCAAAGAACAACTCTTTGCCATAACACCCAAAGAAAAAGCGAGAAAAACAGTGCAAAACTTCTCCACCGAAGACATCAACAAAGTCGGAGCAATATTGGGAATCGACAGCCAAGAGATATCACGAGTATTAAAAGAGATAGCGTAGTCAAGGTTTTCCACAGTATCGATAAAAACATAGAAAGTGTTGGTTTACCAAAATCTAAAAACATTGCGCAGAAAGGCTAAGCACAGGATTAAGTTGAACCCGTCAGCCATAACAGCGCCAATTGAAGGACTTTCGGTTTAAACCTAATGTGGTCGGGTCTCGATTGGGTTCCATACCCAAACCAGACTGTGTTAAAACTCAGAGCTGAATCAGAAGTGCATCTGCCTCCAAGCTATTGGCCTGAAATCCTTTTTCACCTTTTTAGGCCTTCATCAAACCTATTAGCGTTCCAACTCCAAGAATATTGATAGCCCTTCTCATGTTGTAAGCCAACATAGTAAATCCAAACGCCCCCCTTAACCTTCTGTTGGTGCCTGTTATATGTTAACTCATGATTTTTCAGTTGTTATAAAGCTGGCTTTAAGCTTAACGGTAGTGGAACTGGCAGGAAAGAGACTTTTCACACAGTCTGAAATGGGTTCAGAACCGTTAGTTAACTGCGTTGCGGCTTATACACTCCAGCCTAGACTCTCCTGCTGAATACGGTACAGCCTTTCGTAGAGACCTTTGTTGCTCATCAAAATGTCATGCGTACCCTCCTCAACCAACCTGCCCTCGTTTAAGACAATGATTTTATCCGCTCCCGCCACAGTTCTTAAACGATGAGCTATGACAATCACCGTTTTGCCCGCGATCAGCTTGGAGATTGCTTGCTGTATCAGTGCTTCGTTTTCTGGGTCAAGAGATGCAGTGGCTTCATCGAGCAACACGATAGGCGCATTTTTTAGGAGCGCACGTGCAATCGAAATCCGCTGTCGTTCACCGCCGGATAGGGTAGAGCCGTTTTCGCCCAGCATCGTCTGGTAGCCGGCGGGGAGGTTGCGGACGAATTCGTCGCAGCAAGCCGCCTTAGCAGCTGCCATTACTTCTTCTTCGGATGCATCCATTTTTCCGATGCGAATGTTATTGTAGACTGTATCGCTGAATAGGACAACGTCTTGGAAGACAAAAGACATGTAACTCATCAAATGCTCAGGGTCTAGAGTTTTCACGTCGACGCCGCCTACTTTTATGGCACCTTCGTTGACATCCCAGAACCGTGCGATCAGCCGTGAAACGGTGCTCTTGCCGCTACCGGATGGCCCGACCAGTGCCGTGATGGCGTTGGAGGGAATGGAAACAGTCAAGTCTTTAATAACCAAATCTTCTTTTGGATTCTGAGCATTATAGCTAAAGGACACGTTTTCAAAGTCAATATTCCAGCGGGTAAGTTGTTTTTCGGTATCGCCTTCCATAATCGGCGTCGTCATCAACGCACGCATCCGCTTTGTGGAGACCCGGTAATGAAACAACTGCGGTAGCATAGTGAATATTACTACTGTGGGACCATAGATTCGAACTACAACTATGAAAAACAGCAGCAGAGAAATCAAATCGATTTGCCCGCCCGTCAAAAGATACGTGCCGACGAAAATGGTTACTCCTACACCAGCCTGTAGCAACATCTGTGCGCCCATGACAAAAACGCCTGTTCCAAACTCCATTTTAATGGCCATTTTCTTCATCTGATGCAAGGCGTTGTCAAGCGCAGAAAACTTGGAGCCAGAAAGCCCACATGCCTTAATAACTTTTAGGCCATCCAGATATTCCTGTACTTGGTCAGATGCTTTCAGTTTTGTCACAATATATTTTTCGCTCAATTGATCCTGGATTTTTTTGCTGCCCCAAATGACTGTGAATGCAAGGGGTAAGGTGAAGAATATAGCAAGCGCCATTCGCCAGTCAAAGATAGCTAGCAGGGCACAGACGATTGTGACCGAGATAGTGTTAGCGCACAGTTGAGGGATTATATGACTCAATACCATCTCGGTGGTTGCGCAGTCAGCCATGATGTTTGTAGTAAGATCCGATAAACCTTTGGTGTTAAAAAAGCTCATCGGCAACCTTCGGATACGCTCAACAACGCTAATCCTTGTGTTTTCAGCCTCGATATACGAGGTTACGTAGGTTTTTCTGTAGTCATATTTGCTTGCAAGAAACACCACGATTAAGCCGATAACGCCAACTCCGAGTAGTATCCACATATTTGTCCAAGATATTTCCTGCCCCATGAACGGCTTAAACAACTCGATAAAAGCAAGGATAGTCACATTAGTGGGCAACATAAGAGACAGGTTGGTCAGTGTGCAGGCTGTGATGGCCTTTTTCAAATCAGAATACCCTTTATCGGTGAGCATCAAGAAACCTTTGAGGCTACGCATATACTTCAACTCCCTTTCGTTCTAGTTTCCAGTCAAGCGTTCTATTGTACACATTCCACATGTCAAAATACTTGCCTCGTTTTGTCATCAACGCGTTGTGTGTGCCCTGCTCGATTAGGTGCCCCTTGTCCATCACCACAATCTTATTGGCACCCCGAACGGTGGACAAGCGATGTGCAATTAGAATAACGGTCTTGCCCTGCATTAACTTCTCAAAAGCCCGCTGAATCAGATACTCGTTTTCAGGGTCCGAGAACGCTGTGGCTTCATCAAGCACTACAATTGGTGCATCCTTTACTATTGCTCTTGCGATAGCGATTCGTTGCTGCTCTCCGCCTGAGAGATGCACACCCTTTTCGCCAATCACCGTATGGTATTTGTCAGGTAAGCGATTGACAAATTCGTCGCATTGAGCTGCCTTGGCGGCGGCGATTACCTGCTCGTCGGTGGCGTTTTGATTGCCCATACGTATGTTTTCAAGTATGCTTTGCTTAAAGAGAAAGACGTCTTGGAATACGAAGCTGACTTTTTCCATCAGATAATCTGTCTTCATATCGCGGACATCGACGCAGCCGATTTTGATGCTTCCAGTCTTCACATCGAAGAAGCGGGGGATGAGATGGGCAATGGTGCTTTTGCCGCCGCCCGAGGGTCCGACGATTGCTGTGATTTGATTTTCCTCCGCGCTGAATGAAACGTCGGATAATGCCTCGGTTTCTTGATTGACATATGAGAAAGTCACGTTATCAAAAATGATATCGTGCCCCTGTGTAGTTTTGGGGTTTTGAGGCTGCGGAAGTGGTGTGGTTTGCAGGATTTCATCCATACGTTCGACACCTACAGTGATCTGCGTTCCGTCAGAGGATACGTATAGAATCTTCATCATTACTGTGGCGATGGAAGGAACAAAAATCATGTAGAAGATGAAGGAAGACGCATAGGAGACATAGTCTGTGGTATAGAATCCGATTATGATGCCGACTGGTATCAGGAACAGGTAGATGTTGTTGATGGTTGCGGTGAAAGCAGACATATAATTTTCCCAACTTAACGTGTATGGGATGACCATTTTGGTGTATTCTTTGATTGCAGTGTACATTCTGCGAAGTGAGTAAACCGTTTGATTGAAGGCTTTGACGACGGTTATGCCTCGGATGTACTCAACCGATGCGTTGTTCATGTCCTCCAGCGACGTCTGGTATTTTTCTGTAATCATCTTTGCCCACTTATTTTCGTAAGCTCGCTTCTGGATATAATAGGCAACTGCAACGCCTGCAATTGCGCCGAGCCCAAAACGCCAGTCCACGGCTAACAGAATGATAATCATCACAACCGGCGCGACAAAAGAAGCCACAAGATCTGGGAGTTGGTGAGCAATGAAGCCCTCGATTTTTTCGATGTTTTCATCCATGATTTTGCGGAGTTTGCCGCTGCCCACGAGTACATGGAAGCCAAGAGGTACCTTGGCAAGATGTGATGCAAAATTGACTTTTAACTCATAGAGCGTGCCAAACGCGGCGAGATGCGAACACATCAATGCAGCAAAGTATAGCAGGATGTTTAGTAGTATGCCTCCGAACGCCAGCCACCCAAAGCCAAGCGTGCTTTGTAGGTCAAGGTTTCCAAAATTGGGATATACGCCTATGATTTCTTTTATGATAAAATAAACCGCTATATATGGAATAAAGGAGGCTATTGACGCAAGCGCCGACAGGATTACAGATGTAATCACTAGGGGCTTTTTTGTAGCTGCTAGCTCCATCAACCGTGCCATACCAGTTTTAGTTTTTGTTGATTTCGAAATATTTTCTGACGTTTTTTCACACTCTAACTTTACGGTTAATTTTTAGGGTTGTTCTAAATAGCCAAATTCCACAAAATGGGGAAAATGAAGATACAAATCACGCGTTTTGCCTGAAGATGATGTGAGCAACTTGAGGTTATCCTGTTGTTTGTCAAGTTTGAATTAATTTTGTGGCATCAATTGCATAGTAATTATACTTGTAACTTATCCTATACCGAAACGGCATATGGGCTCTTTGGATTTTAACCAGATCGTCGAGGTCTTGTTCGCGGAAATTCTTCAAGCCAGCCTGCTTCATATATTCGCGGACACTATCAACTGACACACCCTTCGAATGAGGTAATGCCGCATTCAGCTCTGCCGGATAATGATCCTTGGATATATTGTCCTTCTCGACCACCAGTATCAGGAAGTTTGTGAGCTTCCGCCTCAGCTTCATCCCAAGACCACCGGCGCCCCACAAACTATCGATGACTATCAGCCGCCCGCCTTCCTTCAAAACACGGACCCAACTGTTCACCGCCGTCTGCGGGTGCGGCAGTGTCCAAAGCACATGCCTAGTCACTACAGCATCAAAGGTTCCATCCTTAAAGGGAGGCTTTTCTGCATCGCCAACCTTGAAAGTGAGGTCAAGTATTCCAGAGTTCTCTGCTATCTTTTTTGCTTTGATTTTTCCTTTTTCCATCATTTTTTCTGATAGGTCGAGGCCGGTGACGTGATGACCCATGGAGGCAAGCACAAGACTCATCTCGCCTGTACCGCAGCCAACGTCCAGTATTTTCAGGTCATCGCCTAGAAGAGTCTGCTGAAAAAGCGTCTTCCACGCTTTAGACTCTTCGTCGCTTTTAACTCCGTGCCCGTGGTAGTTATCGTACCGTTGGGACGAGTAGTTCCATCGTTCCGTAATCTCGTTTTTGATTTTATCGCTTGTCGTCATATTTCATCAATTCCTTTTCATAATTCCTTTTTTTCAGGAATTATGCCCGAAACTAAATACGACGGATGATCAGCGGAAGGCTTCATGTACCAGGGTACACGCTTTCTCTGTAAATCCCTTATCGGCTTAAGGTCAGTAACACTGAGATCAATCACACCCGCTCCAGACAGGTAACCCATTATTTGCTCTTTTTTGACCCCATGCGGATTCGGAATGCCCTCACGTATATCTTTTTCATAACCAGCAGGAAGATTATTACCGAATTTAACAAAGCCGTACAAACGATAGGACCCAGCGGAGATCTTCTGGAGTAACCCCTTGTTAATCCATTCGCCGTCAATTATGACAACTTTGCCGCCGTGCTTAACCACTCTTGACCATTCCTGCACCGCTTTCTCAGGATGAGCCATAGTCCATAGCACCCAGCGGGCGGTAACGCAGTCGAAGGTTCCGTCTTCGAACTCTAGGTTCTCCACGTCGCCCTCGAAAAACTTGATATTGGCACCCCTCGCCGTTGCTTTCTTCTTGGCAGCGTTCATCATTTCCAAGCTGAAATCTACGCCGGTAACACTATGACCCAATTCATAGAGCAGCATCGCGATAACGCCAGTTCCCGTGCCAACATCCAACACCTTCTTAGGCTCCGGACCAATCGCACGCAATAGATATTCTTTCCACAGGGCCTTCTCTTCGTCGCCGCGAGACCCCGGCCACCTATCGTAAGCCACGCTTCTGTGGTTCCAGTATTTTCTCACGCCGTCTTTAGTATGGTCAAGTTCAAGTTTTTGGGTATTTTTACTCATGTTATTCACTCAACTTCCTTTCTCATTTTGCTATCGTAACACATTTCCGAGCTGATTTTATTGGGATGACCTGAGGTATTCCCTCATCGTCAGTCATCACTCGAGCATTGACACCATAGATATTGCGGATCATGTCAACGGTTATCACCGACTCAGGTTTTCCGGTAGCCTCTATTTTTCCCAGGTTCATCAATACAATTTTGTCCGCATATCTCGCGGCTAAATTGAGGTCATGCAGAGCAACAACTGTCGTCATCTTGTTTTCTTTGGTGATCATTTTAATCAACTCAAAAAGTTCAAGTTGGTGCTGAAGATCCAGCGAATTCGTAGGCTCATCCATGAGAAGTACCGCGGGTTTCCTGATGATTGACTGTGCGATGGAGACCATCTGTTTCTGGCCCCCACTAAGCTCGCCCATAGAGCGCTTTGCCAATCCTTCGATTCCTAGTTTTTCCATAGCATCCAATGCCAGCTTGAGGTCTTCGTCGGAAACTTTCCAGCCGAGTGAGTTCATTCTGCCCAGCAAGACAGCCTCGAATACTGTCAGCGCTGAGCTGCATGGAGCGTCCTGTGGCAGGTAGCTGACCGCCCGCAAGAAGTCATCGCGCGTGTATACCTTCGTATCCCGCCCATCCAGCAGAATAGAACCTGCCTGTTTCTTAGAGTTATTTGACTTCAATAGTCCGCTCATACATTTTAGCAGTGTTGATTTCCCGGCGGCGTTTGGGCCAATCAACGCCGTGACCATCTGTTCGGCTTCCATGCAGATACCGTTAAGGACAGGTGTAGATTGGTAGGCGAACGTCAGGTTTTTTACTTCCAGTTTCACCAGTATCCCCTCTTCTGTTTGAACAGTAACCAGAGTAAGAACGGTATCCCGATGAGCGACGTGAGAATGCCAATGGGGAATATGATGCCGGGCACTACAGCTTTGCTAAGGATAGAGGCGACAGAAAGCACCAGAGCCCCAGCCAATGCGGAAAGAGGCAGGAAAAACCTGTGATCCTCACCCACGAGCATACGGGCTATATGGGGCACTACCAATCCAATGAAACCTATCGTGCCCACGAAAGCTACTGCCGTAGCCGTAAGCAACGAGACTATGATGAACCCCTTCAGCCGCATCTTTTCGACGTTGACGCCGAGACTTTTTGCTTTCTCTTCGCCTAGGCGCAGAGTTGTCAGTTTCCATGCGTCCATCATGATCAGCGGCAGGCAAACGAGAAGCACCAGCGTCACTATGCCAAGTGAAGTCCATGTGGTCTTCGTCAGGCTGCCGAACAGCCAGAACATGACCGCCTGAGCCTGCTCAGGGTTAGCAACATACTCCAACAACGCCAAAAGCGAATCAAAGAGGAACAAAACAGCAATTCCTGCGAGCACGATTGTCTCTGTAGACGCTCTCTTAATCTTTGCAATCGAATAGATCAACAGGCAGCAGACGAGCGAGAATATAAATGCGTTAATTGGGACCAATACTGAATCTGCAAATGGGATCAGGCCCACGCCGAGCACGATGACCAGCGCTGCTCCGAACCCGGCGGCAGACGATATGCCCAGAGTGTAAGGGCTGGCTAGCGGGTTGTTTAGGATGGTCTGCATTTCTGCGCCCGCCAGTCCGAGAGCTGCACCTATCACGAGGGCCATGAGAGCTACAGGTAGCCTGAAGGTCCAGACGATGACGTAAAGCGCCTGGTCGCTCGCCCCTGGAAAGAGGATTGTCGAGATTACCTCAGCGGGGGATAGCGCAGCCGGCCCCGTCATGACATCGACTATCAGGGTAACGACGATCGCGAATGTGACTAAGAAAATGAAAAGGATTTTCTTTCCTGATATTTGACCATAAAGCGATTTTGCTTCAACTTTCGCTTTTTGTGCTTCCCCGTTAGATGACTCCACTTCGTTTACTCCTCGTGCACGTAGTTGTAGAGGATCCCGCCCCTCTCCAAAGGTATTACTTTTCTTCACACCAGTAATATCAATATAAGTGTTACTATTATAAAAAAAAGTAATACCATGCAAAATCAGTTTAAAGAAAAAGTGATGCCCGTTAGGCGATACATAGGGGCACGACTGTCAAGTTATTTGTGTACTCTTTTGATTGTATCCTTTTTTGGGGTTCTGCCCAAAACTAGATATGTCGGGTGCTCATTGGAACGTTTCATGTACCATGGCATGCGCTTATTCTGTGCAACCCTTATGGCTGTTAAATCCGTAACACTGAGATCGGTGACACCGG
The DNA here is from genome assembly GCA_050108095.1 of Bathyarchaeia archaeon. Lineage (GTDB taxonomy): Archaea > Thermoproteota > Bathyarchaeia > Bathyarchaeales > Bathycorpusculaceae > Bathycorpusculum. The sequence continues at coordinate 19,547 of JBNIDO010000027.1, read as the reverse complement.
CCCCAGACAAATATCCAACTATCTGCTCTTTCTCCAGACCACCCAAGTTCGGAAGACCATCTTGAATGTCCTTTTGATACGAAAGAGTATGAGTAAATGGATTTTTTCCTGCCTTGAAAAACCAGTATAGGCGGTAAGTTCCGCCGGAAAGCTTCTGCAACAATCCCTTGTTGACCCAATTACCGTCAATTATTACAACCTTACCGCCGGGCTTCACTACCCTTGTCCACTCCTGTACTGCTTTTTCAGGGTGAGCCATAGTCCACAGCACATGTCGGGCGGTGACGCAATCAAAAGTTTCGTTTTCGAACTCAAGGTTTTCCACATCTCCTTCAAAGAACCGGATATCGGCGCCGGCTGCTTCTGCCTTATTCTTAGCGAGGTTCATCATCCTGGGGCTGAAGTCGACACCTGTAACGCTGTGACCTAGCTCATAGAGCAACATGGCGACCTGCCCCGTTCCAGTGCCGACATCCAGTATTTTTTGGGGTTCCGGACCGATCGCGGCTAAGAGGTACTTTTTCCACAGGATCATTTCCTCTTCTCCGCCAAATCCCGGCCAGTTGTCATAGAATTTGCTTCCGTCGTTCCAATATTTTCTGACCCCGTCCTTTGTATGGTCAAGTTCAAGTTTTTGTACATTATCCATTTGATATTCACTCATTTTAGCTTTAATAAAAATCGAAAGCGGGAGAATAACTCCCGTATTTCGATGCTGTCTTTCTCATTCAGGTCTTAAGTCTCCTAGTAGTAGCTGCAGATGAACGTGCCGGCAAAGGGTATAGGCGAGAACCGCTCAAAGTATTCAGCCAGAACAGCATTGGGATCAATATCTTGGAACTCAGCAGGATAAAACCAGGTAGCAAACGCCTGCAAAATCGCAAAGTTCTTGATACTGAAGACATAGCCATGATGGACAGCATACACCTGATGATTTTTAACAGCATTCAAAGTATCCCACCCCGGGCGCTCGACGAATCCAGATATCGTGCTCCGGGCAACATCAATAGTAGTAGCATAGCCAAGCCTCACTGTGCTGGGAGTAGACCAGTTCCTGCCAGTAAATATCACAATATCAGGGTTCTGACTGATCACATATTCAGCACTCAAAGCCTTGGCTCCAGTGGTGCCAAGCAGCGGCTCAGCAATGTTGTCACCGCGCGCCAACTTGATGATTGCGCCATGCGACACATCACCGTAAGACCCACCATACTCTGGTGGCGTAACCCATGCGCCTTCTACGTATACGGTCGGCTTGGGTCCGGTTACGTTAGCTAAACGCGAGTAGACGAGGTTAATCTGCTCATTATAAAAGTCCACTATCTGTTGTGCCCGCTCCTGCTTACCAAATATCTCTCCCAAAAGCGACATGCTCTTTGGAGAATTGGTCATAGGCTCCACCCAATAGTCTAAGAAGATCACGGGGATTCCAGCCTGCTCCAGCCTAGTCACTGCATTCTTAGTCGCAGTCTCGTAGAACACATAATCCCAACTTTGCAGGAAGATGACATCTGGTTTAAGAGCAATCGCCTTTTCCGCGCTAAAGGTGTCGTCAGACAGACTGCCCACATCGGGCATGTCGGCTAGTTGAGGATACATTTCGATGTACTTGGCTAAAATATCGCCAGAAAGGGTCTCAAATTCATTATCCCAGCCAACGATCAAATCAGCGAAACCATCTCCATATACCTCCGCAAACTCCTCCGTATAAGAGGATGAAGTTATCACAACTCGTTCCACAGGGACATTTAGGGTTACTGTCCGATTCTCCATGTCGGTGACAGTAATTGTTGATTTTTGTGTATTGGTACCGGAATTAGTTAGCGTGCCGTTATATGCGACGAATCCTGCCGTGGAAACAACCAAAACCACGATGAGGACAGCCGCAATCTTGTAAATTGTCTTCATCACACAACCCCTCTGCATGTGCTAAACAAAATTGACAAGCGAATTGTTTTAACTGAAGATTTTATCAAATATTCAATCATTAACCTCTCTCCATACAGTGTTACCATTCCAGAAAAAAGTAACACAAATATATGTATTACTAAAATAAAAAAAAGTAATACCGTACCAACAAGAATGAAAATCAAAAAATAAGCGTTGGGGAAAAAAGAAAAACGCGTACCAAAACAACGAGCGCCCCCTAAAACGGAACAAACATTGTTTTTCGGGATAGATTGACAGGACAATAGCCGTAAGAAATACCCAACTAATCTGAACAACTTGAGATCGAAAAACCGGCAATAAAAAAACTGACTTTGCTCACTTGTGTTTCGTTAGGGTTTCACAGCCTTGATAAAGTAGATGGAGTATGCGTAATCTAGCTTGTCTAACAGGTTTCCCCTCTTCCTAGCTGACGAACAAAGATTGTCTACAGGTTCTATCTGGATATTTGCAAAGCCCGCCTCCTGAATGAAACTTGAAACTCTATCAGGCTTCAGGCTATAGAGCGGCAGGTTCTTTTTGATCGAAGCATACCTTCGCCTTTGCCGTAACGGGTAATGCCGCTCTTTGATTGCATGAATTATGTCGGAGCTGCCGCGGACAATTCGCCAGTACAGCCCCGGATCATACCAGTCCCCGTCGATAGCGATCATTATGCCGCCATGCTTTAGCACACGGAACCATTCAGCTATCGCTTTTCCAGGATTCGGTAGCGTCCAAAGAAGAAACTTGTTTGAGACCACATCAAACGACCCGTCCGAGAATTCGAGATTCTCTGCGTCGCCCTGACGAAAGTCTATAACAAGTGATCGGGCAGCGGCGTTCTTGCGTGCTTGTTCTAGCATGACTGTGGACAGATCAATACCTGTTACGTCATGGCCCATCTCCGCTAGCATCAGCGCAATAAAACCTGGTCCTGTGCCGACATCCAAAATTTTCCGCGGGCTTTTGTCGCCAACAGCGCTTATTGCCGATCCAAGCATGTTTTTCCATGCATTACGTTCCTCTTCAGACTGATCGACGACGCCGTTGTTATAATATTTACAGCGGTAGTCCCAATAGTTTCTAATAACTTCTTTCGTTTTCACAGTGTCCATATTTATCGCTACTCCACAACAGCCATAGGTAATTTTTTTCCAGTGATCAGGTAGTACCTTCTCCCGATGCCTGCGCGGTATCGCCATGGAACTGACTTCAACTTGATTCTTCGCACTTCCTCAAGGTCCACGATAGATATGTTTTTAAAATCAGCTCCTTTTAGGCACTTACGTGCTGTGTCGGTGGGCACTCCATTCATGTTCAGCGACCGAGCCAACCCTTCCGAATAGTTTTTCATTGGCCTTCTTCCATCGATTATTCTAATCGAGATTTGGCTTAATTTCATTGTAAGTTTAAAAGAAACTGTGTAATCACGCCATTTTCCGTCGATTATCAGTACTCTACCGCCGGGTCGCAATATTCGATGCCATTCATTCAGTGCCCCTTGCGGATTCGGCAACGTCCAGAGTAAAAACCTACAAATCACTACATCGAAAGAATCAGCGTCAAAGCCCGTATGCTCGGCGTCGCCAGACCTGAAATCAATTGCGAGTCCCATCTCTTGGGCTTTAGCAATTCCTTTCTGCATCATCTTTTCTGAGATGTCGATTCCCGTAACTTTATGCCCCATAGCTGCCATGAGCAGGCTAATTTCGCCAGTGCCGCAGCCGACGTCTAGCACATTAAGCTTTCCAGCGGGAATTTCCTTTGCAATATATGCGCGCCATGCTTCTTTTTCGGGTCCGCTATGGATTCTGCCGCCTGCTCGATCATAGCTAATGGAATGCACGTCCCAGATATCAGCTACTTCTTTTTTTGAAGGCTCGGTTAGCGTCGCCATATTTCTCTCCTTCGCCAGTGTTACTTTTTTTTATAACCGTAATATCAATATAAGTATTGCCTGTAAAAAAATATATTTCAGCACCAAGAAAACAAACCAGCCAAAGAAAAAACCCAAACTAACCTTAAAATAAACGTCGAAAAAAAAAGAAAAAGGTAACATCGAAAGCAGTGGAGCCATCACCGCCCATCAATGCGACGCCTACAGATTCACAGGTTCTCAGTAGTAGCTGAAAATAAAAGTCCCGCTAAAGTCTATAGGCATGAACTGCTCATAATACTGCCTGATTGTGGCATCTGGGTTGATATCTTGGAACTCTTGAGGATAGAACCACTTAGCGAAAGCTTCTAGCTCGACAAAACTATATACGCTAAAGGTGTATCCCTGATAGATTGCGTAAACCTTATGGTTTTTAACAGCATTGATTGTATCCCAGCCTGAGCGTGCGATGTAGCCGTCCATCGTGCTCTTTGTATCTGAAGCCGTCGCGGTGTACCCCATTTTTACTGACCCGGGATTGGACCAATGTCTCCCAGTTATTACGATAATATCTGGGCTTTGGTCAATGACATACTCGGGGCTTAAGGCTTTACTGCTTTTTCCCAGTAGTGACTCGGCGATATTATTGCCCCCAGCCATCTTTACTATGGACCCCCAACCTTCGTCGCCTTCAGTTATATCATATTCTGATGGACCTTTAAGCCCCTGCTCAACGTATACTGTAGGTTTAACATCACTAATGTTTGCAAGGCGAGAATAGACAGACTCAACATGACTATTGTAGAAGTCAACGATGTCTTGGGCGCGGTCTTCTTGACCGAGAATCTGGCCGAGCAACAGCATGCTTTTTGGGGAGTTGGCAATCGGTTCCATGTAGAAATCCACGAATACGACAGGTATACCTGCTGAAGTCAACTTTGAGAGGGCATCTTTGACTGCGTCTTCACACCACACATACATCCAACTGTGCATGATTACAACGTCGGGTTTTAGCGCGATCGCCTTTTCTACGCTAAATGTGTTATCGTCAAGAGCGCCAACATCGTCAATGTCTGCCAGCTGTGGATATTTTTCCACGAAAATAGCGTATCCGTCACCGGCGTTATTTTCGAAATCTTTGTCCCACCCAACTATTTTATCAGCAATATTTCCGTCTAGGGCGATCAACTCTTCAGTTTTTGAGGACTCTAACAGTATGATTCGCTCCACGGGAGCATTGAGAACCATTGTTCGATTTTGCATATCCGTAACAGTTATTGTCGTTTTTCCCGTATTGGTGCCCGAATTATTGAACGTGCCATTGTATGCGACAAACCCTGCTGTAGAAGCAACCAAAATCACGACAAGGACAACTGCAATCTTATAAATTGACTTTACCACTTTAACATCAACCTCTCTCCAAATTAATAATACCTTTTTGTAAAACAGTAATACCGATATAAGTATTATCCGTAATAAAAAAAGGAACACCATACAAAATAAGACAATGATTTCAAGGCTTCACTATGGAATATTGCCTGAATCCAAGAACTAAACAAAGAAAAGAGGGCAATCGAAAACAGGCAACTAATCGCCCGTTAATCGAAGTCGCGCGCTGTTTAATAGTAGCTAAACATGAACGTGCCGCTATAGTCTATGGGCAAAAAGCGCTCATGGTATTCAGCGAGGACAGCATTCACATCGACATCACTGAACTCTGCAGGATAGAACCACTTAGCAAACGACTGCAACATTGCAAAGTTGTAGATACTGAAACAATAGCCATGATAGACACCGTACACCTTGTGATTCTTAACAGCATTCAACGTCTCCCAACCCGGACGCTCAACGAACCCAGACATAGTACTCGTAGCAACATCAGAAGTAGCCGCGTAGCCAAGCCTCAACGAGTCGGGAGTAGACCAGTTCCTGCCAGTCAATATAACAATATCCGGATTCTCGCTTACCACATACTCTGGACTTAAAGCCTTGCTACTGTTGCCAAGCAGGGACACAGCAATGTTGTCACCGCCCGCTAATTTGATGATCAAGCCGTGAGCCACATCACCATAAGAAATACCATACTCAGGCGGCGTCACAGCTGCACATTCTATGTAAACAGTCGGCTTGGACCCCGTCACACTAGCCAAACGTGAATAGACAAGATTAGTCTGCTCATTGTAGAAGTCCACGATCTCCTGAGCACGAGCCTCCTTACCAAAAATCTGCCCCAAAAGCAACATACTCTTCGGAGAATTACCCATAGGATCCATATAGAAGTCTAAGAAGACTATAGGTATTCCAGCCAACTCCAATTTAGACTGGGCATCCTTAACTGCGTCCTCGCACCACATATACATCCAGCTTTGCAAGATGACGACGTCAGGATCAAGAGCAATCACATTTTCGATGTTAAAAGTGTCCAAATCAATGTTCCCGACATCTGCTATGTTAGTCAACTCAGGATATTTTTCAACAAACTTTGCATAGCCATCTCCGGCATAACTCTCAAAATCATTATCCCACCCAACGATCAGGTCAGCGAAACCCTCCCCATATACAGCCGCAACCTCGGGTGTATGAGAGGACTCGGTTAACACAATTCGCTCCACAGGAACATTAAGAGTCACCGATCGGCCTTCCAGGTCCGTAACAGTAATTGTAGATTTCTCTGTACTGGGACCAGAATTAGTTAACGTACCATTGTACGCGACAAACCCCGCCGTGGAAACAGTCAAAACAACGATAAGGACGGCTGCGATCTTGTAGCTTAATTTCACACAACCACCTCACTAACACAACACATATTTGACGACGAGCTTGTTTTAGCTAAATATTTTCTTGAATTTTTAACCATAAACCTCTCTCCAATAATATTACTTTTTCTCACACAAGTAACACCAATATAAGTATTACTAATTTAAAATAGCGTAACACTCAAATAAATGATTGAATAACATAGCATAGTATGCTCACTCCCCTCAGGGAAGCGGGCGTTGTTTTGGTGATTAATTTGATTGAAAACAGTAAAGTGCTCGTTATAGATTGTCAGACTTCCGGAGTAGCCGGCGATATGATTCTGGGGGCATTAATTGACCTTGGAGCAGACATAGACAAGATTATGTACGCCATAGAATCCCTAAAAAAACCTGCATATGGCTATAAAGGCCTCAAAGTACAAGTGAAGCAGGTTATGCGTGGAGAATTCCGATCAACCAACATAGATGTAACCTCTGAAACTGCAGATAGAAAATTAGGCAGCGAACTTATCGACATAGTGGAAGACGCCACAAACAAGCTTGACCTCTCAGCCAAATCCAAAAAATTCGCCGCCAACACGATTCGAACCCTGGTCCATACAGAAGAGAAACTACATAAAACCGAGTTTTATGACGGAGTTTTAGATGAAGTCTCAATGGTGGATACAGCCGCAGAAATAATTGGATCAGCAGTCGCACTAGACGATTTGAGTTTGTTTGACACAAAAATCTACTCAACCCCCATTGCAGTAGGGGGAGGAACCTTCAAGATTTCACATGGCATCATATCAAGCCCTGCCCCAGCAACATTAGCTATACTCCAAGCGAAACATTTTCCATTCCATGGTGGACCTATAGAGGCGGAACTTGCAACACCAACAGGTGTCTCCATTATAGTTAATTTGGTTGACGAGGTTTATCGTTTTTATCCCCCAATTGTTCCGTTAAAGGTGGGTTATGGCGCTGGAACTAAAGATTTTGCGGAAATGCCCAATGTGCTAAGGCTTACTTTAGGTCAACTTATGGATAATATTCCGATAAAGGATGTAAGTCAGGTCTTGGAAGCGGGAATTGCGAATAAAGCAGAAGCCTTAATGATTCATACATAACTGAATGATCTAAAAAAACTATTTGAGGGTTGCAAAACCTATGAGACATTTGTCTTGAGATGCGCCACTATAGTTGCAGTGTTTATTAGCCAGGGGTCGTTGAATGCTTCAAGGTTAAGCAGGTTAACTGCGGGTTTATTCACCTGCATTACAATCCAGCCTGCCATGTTAAGGGCGCTCGTGTAGTCGGCGATAGACCGCAGCTTTGATTCTCCAGTGAGTTTTGTGATAAAACTAAGTCCGTCCGGAGTCCGCTCATAGAATTCTTTAGCCATCGAAACAGTAGCTGTCTGGGGGTTATAGCGCCAAGAATGCAGAGACAGAACGCCGCCTTCTTCTCTATACCAGTTTTGCACGTTTGGAGCAGAGTACAGCGCATGCAAAAACGCTTCTTTGAGCGTATCTTGAATAATCAACAATGCATTCGGATGCATAAACGAGGTGAGCCCGCTAAAAAAGCTGGTAAGTTCAAACGGTGTTTTCCAAGCAGGGGCGTTGATGCAGACGACGATGTCAAATTTTTCGGTGCCAAGCCCCTCAAGTTTAGTGAAATCGCTGACTATGTAGCGCGTCTTATTTGCTATGCCTAAGGTTTGGGCGTTCTTCTTGGCGTCTGCAATGCAAAGCGGCGATAAATCTATGCCGACCACTTCATATCCTCGAAGGGCAAGGCGGTTAGAAATCCGCCCCACACCACAGCCGAGATCCAAAATACGCTTGCCAGCACTATATTCTTGCATCAGAGGTAGTAAACGTTTGACTGCTTGGTCGCCGGTCTTATCGCTTTCCTTTAGCAGTCTATGCCAAAGTTCTTCGTCGTAGCCATAGATTTTTTGGCTGGAGGCTTTTTCGTTTTCCATGCGTTGTTGACCTGTACTGGCAATGGATTAAGTTTCGATTTTTTGCAGTGCCACTATTAGGTCGGCGTAGAGGCTGAACAGGTGGCTTTTTCCGTGTTCTACAACACCTTGGGTTTTCATGGCTTCGCTAAGAGAGGTTATGGCTTCCGCTTTGAGCTTTGATATTTCAGCAGTGTTTTTGGCGTCTATAGCGGTTTGGAGCGCTTTAAGCTGTGCGGTGCACTGTCGCAGCTGTTTAGCGAAGAGTTCCTCTCCTTTTAGATATTCTTCGATACGGACTTCGAGTTTACTGGCATCCCTTAGGAAGCCTTCAGGTTGTTTTTCTAAAGAGTCTTGGGTCATGTTTAATCACTGTGCTAAATTGTATGGAAGAGCGAACATCTATTGTAGGTCGTGTGCAAGAGACAATGGGCGGTGTGGCTCATTGGTTTTTCCAGAAATAACTCGTATAACTCCTTAATCTCTGGATTTTCATGGCTCATACGCAGCGTGCAGACTTCTTTATCGTCGCGGTCCAGCCCCGCAGTACGCGCTTTCTTAATGCAGACATTTGTCGGAAGAGGCTGTCCTCCACCACCAATACATCCGCCAGGGCAGGTCATGAACTCGATAAAATGATACTGCGCAAATTCGCCGCCTGATAGAACAGACTCGCAAACTTTATGAGCATTCTCTAAACCGTGCGCAACAGCAACCTTTACGGTTTTATCGCCAATCTGAACTTCAGCCCGTTTAATGCCATCTCCACCAGCTAAGAAGGCAAATTCAAGATTAGGCGGCGACGCCCCTGACAGTATGGTAATAACTGTTCTAAGCGCAGCTTCCATAACACCGCCTGTTCGGCCAAAAATCGGGGCTGCACCGGTGTAATCACCTAACAGAGAGTCAGCGGTTTCTTTGGGTAATGCACGCAGATCAAGTCCTGCCATCTTTATGAGCCGTGCCAGTTCTCTTGCAGTAAGCACCAAATCAACATCCTGAAAATCCCTGTTAATACCGTCTTGTTTCTGCCAGTATTTGGATGCGCTGTTCATTTCTGGACGGGCTGCTTCAGTCTTCTTTGAAGTACACGGCATAATAGAGATTACACGCATAGCCTCAGGTTTTACATTCAAAGATTCGGCTCCAAACGTTTTAGCGATTGCTCCAAACATTTGTTGGGGACTTTTTGCCGTAGATAAGTGGGGTACCAGTTCAGGGTAGAATCGCTCGGTAAACCGAATCCAGCCGGGACAGCAGGAGGTAAACATTGGCAAAACGCCGTCTTTGCTTAGGCGTTCTATTAATTCTGTTCCTTCTTCCCTTATGGTGAGGTCTGCTGCAAAGTTGGTGTCCCAAACTTTTTTGAAGCCCAATCGCCGCAGAGCAGCGTAAACTTTGCCAGTAACCAGCTCGCCTGCAGGAATGTTAAATTCCTCGCCCAGTGAAGCGCGTATTGCTGGGGCAAATTGTGCCACACAATATAGTTGTGGATCTTTGAGAAGGTTCCAAGCGTTAAATGTGTCATCGCATTCATGCATAGCTCCCGCAGGTTCGGTGAAAGCGCAGTTTTGGCAGTTCAAGAATTCAGCTAATTTATTGTTCCTTGTAATTGCACCCATTGGGCAATGAAGGATACATTGACCGCATCTAACACAACGGTTTTCATCAATCAACACCCCTTTTTCCTCGTCGAAGCTTAATGCTTCAACACCTTGCCGTAAACATGTCTCGACGCATGCTTGACAACGTATGCACTTGTTTGGGTCATGTATGATTGATGGTTGAGCGTTCCGTTCTGGATACGAAAAGTTTTCGTATTTTTCTTGTTTGATGAAGTTGGCATTTACTCCTTCGACGGCGATTTTCTTTTGCCATTCCCTCATAAAGAAGCATTCGTGATTTTCAAGAAGCATGTTTATGCGGTTTGCGAGTTCTGCTTTTACTTTTGGTGACCCCGTTTCAATCGACATCCCGTTCTCTGCCAAACGCTTCTTCAAGGCGGGAAGTGTCACTAATTGTCCATTTATTTCTACTATACCTAGGAGGGGACAGGATGGGTTTCGTATCCAATTGTTTGTTTCATCAAATTCAGGTGTAGCTATGGATTCTTTTGCGTATTTGATCGCCTCGAAAATTGAAATTCCCTCCGGCAACTCAAGTTGCTTGTTGTTTATGGTTAGTTGCATTTGTGCCCCTCTAGTATTACATTTTTCTAAAATAGTAGCACTATTTTAGTGTTGTTGCTTATGACTGACCAATCAAATATAAACAATGACCTGAAAAAAGAAATGAAGCAAGCGACAACTGAAAAGGGCTGCAACGGCAAAGTTTTTTTAGGCAGAACCAATCAAACACAAAGGGATATAAATGTCAAGGATAACGCGAGTAGGGATAACTTTTCCGCCTGACCTCCTAAAAGACTTCGATGATATAACCAGCAAAATGGGCTATGAAAGCCGTAGCAAAGCAGTCCAAGACGCAGTGAGACTTTTTGTCTCAGAAAGGAAATGGATACAGGTCGACGACAAGACCGAACAGACCGGCATGATAGTCATGGTTTATGACCATGATACCCGAAACCTTGAATCAGACCTGACAGAAACCCAACACCATCACGCATTGGCTATATCATCTACAATGCACATTCACATTAGTGAAAGAGATTGCTTGGAGGCTATCGCGGTAAAGGGCAAGGTCTCTGAAATTCGCAAACTAGCCGACGAACTGACCACTAAGAGAGGCGTAAAAACTCTCAAAACAATAATCGCAACACCATGGGACCGATAACAAAGATCGTAAACAGAAAAATCGTATCCTTGTCTCACCTAACCCGCCTAGAAGTCCTAACCAAGAACTACTCAATAACTGCTACAAGGCTACGCTTGATTTTTCAGTTCTTGTAAATATTCGTTTATACACTGTTTAGCATAGTATTTTTGCACTACCCTCTTGACATAATATCGACATCTATAGCTTAGCGAAGCCCACGCACATCACCTGCATAAAACGGCGCCATTCATTTTGAAACGATTCACACATACCTTTTGATACTCTGGCGACTTAACAATGTCAAGCCAAGACTGCGATGCCAAATTGCCGAGCGGATGCTTTAATCCAAAGTCCATACAGCACAAAACAACATCACAGTTTGGCAACATGACAAACTGGGGAACAAAAAGCTTTTCGCAAAATAACCAGCCCTCAATATGTTTTTTGGTGCGCTATTGCAGAGCCCTGCGCGTTCATTTGAGATAAAACGTTCATCCATTACATAAAAAGTATTAACAGGCAATTCTTTCAAAGTAGCCTTTAGAGTATTTTTATATGTTTGGGTAATTGGGATTTTTGCGTTCCCTAAATTATCGGGTAAATGCAGAGTCAATTCAGGTTTGCAACGACGAAGCCTCGCTACATCTTTGCTTTTGAGCCCAACAAGAGTTGAGAACAACGCAACTTTGTAGCCTTCCCGATGAGCGTACTCAATCATGTCTATGCATTGCGGGTTAAGAAAAGGCTCTGTGAAACCAGAAAAATGAATTGACACTCTTTTAGGTACTTTGGACAAGGCTATCTTGAAGTCGTTGAGTCGTAGGGTTTTGAAAAACCTTCTGGGGACAAAAACTACAATCAATAACACAGTTGCTTACAGTTGTTATTTCTAACCTTGAACATGGTTGAAACATGTATTGTCTCCTCTAACCTGAGATTTAGAACTTGTCAGTTTTTCGTTATTACTCGCCGTTGTGGTTGGCGGCGGAACAAGTTTCTCAACCCTTTTTGATATAGAAACCGCAATATTGACTCCAATGATTGATGAGGGAATAGTCAAAAGAGACAGCGTGGCAAAGGTTGCGATGAACCCTGACGGAACAATGGAGTTCAGGATTGGCGTGCTACTGATCATTACTTGGAATAACTGTACAATCGGTAGACCTGCAACCATCCAAACAAAAGCAGTCCAAAACCAATAGACTATGGGGAAAAGTGTCCCCATTAGGTACCGAGAAATCCTACTTAGGGGATTAAAACGTAGGGTTAACAAGTCTAATGATAATCCGATTGCGATGCCCAAAAGCGGCTTGAATAAGCCAGGCATGTTTCCCCAGATTGCAGTTGGAGCAGTAAGCAAACCATAAATGAAAAAATACAATGTGAAAACACTTTTTCGCGAAACAGCCCAAACTAGATAGGCAAGGAAAATGTCCAAAGGAACCATCAAAAACGCGCCAAGGAAAACTTGCGGGATGATAACTTTTAGGGCAGGAGCAATAACTATTGAAATTACAAAATTCATTGCGGACATTGTGGCAATTAGAGCTAAATCGAAAGGTCTAAAGCGGAAGTGATCTCGGAGGCGTTTCATCGCACAACCATCCAGTATTACTTTTATTTAAAAAAGTAATACCTATATACATGTTTGCAGAAAAAATGTTTGATAAATGGAGGAAAACCAATGATTCTTGAAATTGAAACAGACGCCGCATTAATTCTGTTAAAGGTACTTCTTAGTTGCCAATGCGCCATTAGCAAGAAAACTGAAGAAGAAATTGCACACTATCTTCTATCTCAAAGAAGCAAGATATCGGTTGACTTTAAACGACTAATCGATCTTGCTGGGGGACCTACTTTTGACACTGTATTCCGAAGATTGAGAGATTGTTGTTTTTACTCAAAAAACAACTTGGACAAAGTGGTTATTACCAAAGAAGATGTGTATAGGCATTTTTGTAGCGCATATCACTGGAAAATCAACGAAGAGGCTCTTACAACTATCCCTGAAAACGCAAATACCCCGATTTCTAATGTCGCTTCATGGTTTGTGGGGCATATGCTTCTGCCAGTGAGGCTCATGGACGAAAAAGGTTCAGTCAGGGCTGAATACTCAGGTTCAGACTCTAAAATTAGCATTTTCAATGTTTTCATTCCACCGGACATGGAACTCCACAAAGATGCTATTTATTCAATGCATTTTGCTTCAGTCATCTCGGAAATAACCCTGGCGCAGGCAGAACTGATCAACCGGCAACTCGAAGTTATCGATCAATTTATAGAATTTAGAAAAGAGATTAAAACGATGGATTATGGCGATTTTCAGAAGTTTGGAAATTATAGAAACCTATGTGAAGGCCGATATCGTAAGTATTTTAATAATTCTTTTAAATAAGTCATCACTTTGAGATGAATGCTTTTTTCAAGCAGTTAGGATGGTATTACTTTTTTATAAAATAGTAACACTTATATTTTAGCGATGGCGGTTTACTATTTGGATCACCGAAACTGGGGAAACAGTTTTAGTACTCTACCATGCACTAAAAGCAGTCCCGCCCCAGTTGTGTGCCAAGCCTAAACCTTTCGGTTGGCTGTAACCTACCGAAACCCATCCGGGCGATTAGGGCCAGAAAGTCAGCTTTTCTGCGCCTAATCGGGTTTAACTTGGCACATCGAAATAGCGCGCAGTTCAATAAACTGAAAGAACAACAACACACAATTGCCAACTGTTGTTGTTCTTTTGAACCTGAAATTGGCCAAGAATCAAAGAAGTAGCCGTCCTAGCCGTTTCTAATGCCGACTACTACTTAAGAAATGAAATCCGCTTGTGTAGAACTCAAAAGAGCAGATGTTTTTTCGGCACTAATCAGAAGCAGTAGAACACGATTTTTTTCTCTGTTCAACTACTTCTCCCTTCTTTCAAATTATCAATGGGATTAAAAGAAGAAGAAACAACTTTTCAGCACTTTCTTCTACTTAATCAGCGTTAATATGCCTAAAAAGAAGAACAACAACACGCTGAATTTTCAAACTATTGTTGTTCTTTTGAACTTTGACCTGCTTGAGAGAAGAAGAAAAAATGGCTGATGCACAAGAGTGTTTTTTCTTCTACCAACAAACGCTTCCTTGATTGAAGCAGGACTTAAGCTGAAAGAAGAAGACAATAACGCTGCACACACGTTGTCTTCTTTTTAAGGAGACTACTTTGGCTAATTAGAAAGAAGAAGGACGGGCTTTTCCGTAGGAATTCAGCCGTTTTTCTTCTTCTACAGAAGTAAGTAGGCGGTAGCAAGAATAAAAAAATATTTTTTTCCTCATGCTACATTGCTTTATTAAAAGAAGTGAAGAAAACGAGTCTAATTAGGAACCTATTTTGTTTTTAATTGCTTGCCGAATAACTTTATAGCCAGTTCTATTATTGATGCTTCATGTTTTTCTTCCTCAAGTTCTTCCCGAGCTAACCGCTGTAACCTATGATTGGTAGTTGCTTTGCTGTTATGCTTCATAATAAGTATTGATTCAAAGAAAAGTCGATTAAACTCGCGCCTATAAGCATCTTGCAGTTGCTCCGTCACATCTTGATGACTCGGTGCTTCCTTTTCAGCTTTTCTTTCGACAATAGGCAAATGACGAGATGCTTGTATTTCTGCAGCGGCCACCCAGAGCAGATTCTTATACGGTCGAGGTGGGTGCTCACAAATATGGTAGGCAACAAGTGTTAATATGTTGGCAATTCCCGGATAATGTTCAGCTAGCCAATGGCTTTCTTCAAAAATAGCATACTTGAGCAGTTTTCCCTGTCTGTATAGAAACTCGATTATTTCTTCTTGCTCTTCTTGATCAAATTGTTTTAAGTGTTCCTCTAATTGACTATCTGTTAGCTCCGTTTGCCAATATTGGTAACTGGCAATGCGACACACAGTTCCTACGAAGGTTAGATAGTATTCTTTCTTCGTTTGATTATTCTTCATTTTTATTTGTTTGTAGGTAATTGCGCCGTTTTCGACGAGTTTGTTGAGGCAGAAGTGGATTGTTCCATGGCTTAGTTTTGGCAGTTGCTTGTAGAGGTCGTATTCGGTTTTGGGTCCTTGTTCGGCTAGCAGGGATAGGATTAGTTGTGTTTTTGGGACTTTAGCCAGTTCTTGGTCATCAGCCATATCTCAGTAACCTGTTGGGATATACTGAAACATCGCTTAAATAATTATCGACCAATATTATCCCAGTCAACCGCTGAGATGAACCAAATGAGCATACCCAAAATCGTCGAACACAAAATAATCACAATGCGAAAACGCGACGGCTCAACACAATACACCTTAACTTTACCAAAAGAATTCGCTGAAGCTCTAAGAAAAGAAGGCATCGACACACTATATATCGTCTTTAACCGAGGACTAGGCGCATTCCCAAAAATACCGGGCTTTACAGAGAAGGCACTAACCACTTTCATGCAAGAACACGAAGAACTCCAAAAACTCTTCATTAACACAACCGAACACAGTGGGGGCAACTAAGAAGGCTTATTGTCTGGTGGGTTTATGGGTTGTCATGCCTTTTCTTTGGGTTCTGCCGTTTACGTCCGCTATAAAGATCATGTGCTCTTCAGGAATATCGAGCAGCCCATAGAAGAAGCCATAGAAAGAGAGACAATAGGTTGGCTATCAAAAGAAACCGAGGAAATACTTCTAGTTGAACACGACAGGACAACGCCAAATCTGCAAGTGGGAAACGGCCAGCGCAATGGGTTGATTATACTTAAGAGTTGCATTCTTGAAATTCAGCCGATAATATTACAAAAAAATTCAAAGTGGGTTTTAAATTCCCAGAGCGCTAAAGGTAAAGCTGAGTTCGCGCTTAAGCCAAAGAAGCGAAAAACTCCAAAGAACAGGACGGGAGCAACCAATTGAAAACCGTAACCATAACGGAGAGCTCCCGAGGCCACAAACTCCAAACACCACTGACTCTGACGTTGCCAGAAGCAGAAACAGCCGCAGACAAAAAACTCCAACAATACATAATCGACGCCCTACTAACCAGAATGCCACGCTTAATAACCCTTACATTCGATAACACCACAGCTATAGAACTCGCCAAACACTTGCTCCGTCACAGGACAGGTAGCCCACAAACACTCTACCAATACATCTACGGCGTCCACCGCTTTTGCCTATGGACAAACAGCCAACCAGACCAGCTAGTCAAAACCTGCAAAGACAAAGACGGCGACCCCAACCCCAAAGCACTAGCACAAACCAGTCGCATGTTGGACGATTTCATAGCAAACCTTCAGGCCGAAAACCTAGCACCCGGAACCATCGGTAATCACGTCAAAGGCGTCAAAGCCCTATTCCGATGCAACAACCTAAAACTCGACCTACCCTATAGCCTAAGCAAAAGAGTCGTCTACGAAGACAGAGCACCAGCACCCGAAGAACTACAGAAAATCTTAGACATCGCTGATCTACGAGAGCGAGTAGTAATCACCCTCTTAGCACTCGGCGGATTCCGCATCGGCACCCTATCTAAACTGCAGTACCGCCACGTCAAACGGGACCTAGAAAAAGGCATAATCCCGGTCCACATCCACGTCGAATCAGAAATAACCAAGGGTAAATACCATGACTACGACACATTCCTCGGACAAGAAGCAGCCGAATACCTAAAAGCCTACTTAGACATTCGCAGGCAAGGCAGCCCAACAGGCAAAAAACACCCAGAAATAATCAACGACGACTCACCGCTAATCCGAGATGGACAAAGCAACATCGTCAAACCTATAACCACAGGCAGAATCCACTCAATAGTCCACAACCTCTACGTCAAAGCAGGACTGGTAACCAAAAACCCAAGAGGACGCCGATATGACCTAAGAGCACACAGCATACGCAAATACTTCCGCACCCAGCTAGCCGCCTTAGGCATACAAACCGACTACATCGAATACATGATGGGACACACAATCAGCACCTACCACGACATACGCATGAAAGGCATAGAATTCCTCAGAGGCGTCTACATCTCCTCCGGACTAAGCATAAGACCCAAAACACGCCTAAACAAACTCGAAGCCCTCAAAGAAATGATTCGCGCATGGGGACTTAACCCTGATCAAGTCATGTCCAAAGAAGCCTTAGCCCAAGCCAACATAACAGTCATCGACCGAGTTCAACTTGAGCAAACGCAAATAACGCAACTAACAGCTGCATTAAAGCAACAGATGATCAAAGAAATCTTCGGAAGCCAGAACCAAAAAAGTACAAATTCATGCCTGGGGGGAAGTAGCCCGTGAGAGATTCGAACTCTCGTCGTCGGGTCCAAAGCCCGATATGCTTGACCACTACACCAACGGGCTGCACGATTCCAGATGTGGGTGCGGCGTTATTTATTGTTAGAGGTTAATGGGCAGCTTTTTTCCATATAAGGGTTCCTCCACGGGTAAGGGATGTTTGGCTTGTGGTTTGTTTGGTTAAAACATAGGGTTATGTTGTTTTAGCGGTGTTTCGGCGGTGGTTTTACACTTTTCTATGTTTTTTGCCATGTGGTTGTTTGGGGGTGTTTGGGTTTTTCTTGTTGATTGTGTGCAATACGTTTAATAAACCACAAAGCTTAAATAGAAAATCAGTTCATCTGCTTAGTTTGCGCGGGCCGAATGTACTATTTTCTAGCCAGATTGGCCTATGGTGACGGTTCTACGCATATTAAACGAGGTAAGAGAAATGAGCATAAAAAAAGAAGCACCGAGAACAACCCAACGCCATGTCGACAAATGCCCAGAATGCGGCGGCGAAAACCTAGTTCACGATTATGACACCGGAGAAACCGTGTGCGGCGACTGCGGCCTTGTCCTCTACGAGCAAATGATGGATAAAGGACCCGAATGGCGCGCATTCACCCAAGAAGAAAAAGCGTCCAGAAGCCGAGTCGGTGTCCCCACCTCTTACTCAGTCCACGACAAAGGCTTATCCACAGCCATCAGCCAAGTGGATCGCGATGCCTTTGGCAGAAAACTGCCCTTGTCCACACGTCTGCAGATGTGGCGTCTACGCAAATGGCAAATCCGCAGCCGCGTCCACAGTTCAATCGACCGTAACCTTGCACAAGCCATGGCTGAACTTGACCGCCTCTCAGACAAAGTCTACATTCCACCACCAATCAAAGAGAAAGCAGCAGTTGTCTACCGCAAAGCACTCGACAAAGGCTTGGTCCGCGGGCGCTCGATTGCTGCCATCGCAGCCGCAGCCCTCTATGCGGCATGCCGTGGAAGCGGAACACCCCGTACCCTCCGCGAAATCGCTGAAGCCAGCTTAGTGGACAAGAAAGATGTTGCACGCTGCTACCGTCTGCTGTTGCGGGAGTTGGAAGTTCACATGCCTATCGCTGACCCACTTACATACGTCTCTAAAATCGCTGAGAAAACAGGCATATCAGGCAAAACTCAGGGCGCAGCCATCAACATTCTCCGTGAAGCCAGGCGCAAGCGTGCTGCAGCAGGAAAAGACCCTATGGGCTTAGCCGCAGCTGCACTCTACATTGCATGCTTGCAGAACAACGAGAAAAAAACGCAGAAAGACATCGCTGAAGCAGCAGGCGTAACAGAAGTTACAGTACGTAACCGCTACAAGACACTTAAGAAACAGTTAAACCTTGAATTGCCAGACTAAGCGTTCTTTTCACCCTATTTTTAGGGTTCTTTGTTTTCTTTTTGTTCGGTTGAATCTTCAGGTTCCAACTCCATAACTAAGATGCCATGGTAACCGCAGTTTTCACAGTAATACTGCTTTGGCGTCAACCATACATCGAGGCTGCTGTTGAGCTGAATTTTTGGGCTGCAGCATCGGGGGCAGAAGATCGGGGTGGGTTTTCTGTGTTTTGTGTTCTTGAGAATATCGCGTATGCTGCCTAGTTTCTTCATTTTAATCGGTTGCTTCCTTAATTATTACGGACCATGCGTTACTGTAACTCGATGTTTTCTTGTGGGTACCCGATTTTGATTAGGAACTCTTTCACGCGGTCGCGGTGGTCGCCTTGCAGCATGATTTGCCCATTTTTGTGTGTACCTCCACATGCACAGTAAGTTTTGAGTTTCTGGGCGACGCTTTGAAGGTTACTGTTTTTGTCGTCCATACCGTCGATTATGGTGGTTGCTTTGCCGAATTTACGTGTTTCAAGGCGTATGCGAATCCGCTGTTGCTCTTTCTCTATTTCCCCACAAACGCATAAGTCCTTAGGTAATCCGCATGTTGAACAAACTTCAGCCATGAAT
>JBNIDO010000026.1:0-32121 GCA_050108095.1 Bathyarchaeia archaeon | reverse complement strand
GACTTTGCCAGGCATAATCGATGAACCTGGCTGTACAGGCGGCAGCGTTATCTCGTTTAAGCCTGTGGTGGGTCCAGACGCGAGCAAACGCAGGTCGTTGGCTATGCGGATGAGTTCCAGCGCTAATTCTTTGAGTCCACTGGAAACCGTCTGTGCGGCGCGTAGACTCTGCAATGCCTCAAAGTTGTTAGACGCTGGTTTAAGCGGGAAACCTGAGAGTTTTGCCAACTCCGCTACGGCTAAGCGTTTGTAGTCCGGATGCGTGTTTGCGCCTGTACCCGTTGCGGTCCCTCCTAACCCGACAGAATAGAGGTTTTCTTGTCTGCGGCGCAATTCAGCAGCAGCGTTTGCGATTGCTGAGCCATAGGCACCGAATTCTTGTCCAACCGTAACGGGCACTGCATCTTGGAGGTGAGTTCTGCCTGATTTGAGTACATGAGCGTTTTTCTTGGCTAATTCGTAAAAGGCGCCTGCGAGTTCATCAAGTTCTTTTAGCAATGGTTGAAGCGCAAGCAAAACCGATACGTGGAGCGCGGTAGGGTAGGTGTCGTTGGTGGATTGAGCCATGTTGACGTGGTCGTTTGGGCTGATGGTTTTGTAGTCGCCCTTCTGTTTGCCCAAAATCTCCAGTGCACGATTCGCCAACACCTCGTTGATGTTCATGTTGAAGCTTGTGCCAGCACCAGCTTGGAAAACGTCAACGACAAACTGGTCCACTAACTTGCCGGAGAGGACTTCATTGCAGGCTTCGATAATTGCGTTGCCGATTCTCTTATCCAGCCAATCCACTTGCATATTCGCAGTTGCTGAGGCTTTCTTGATTAAAACGTAGGCTTTGATGATGTAGGGCGATGCTTTGAGGCCGCTGACGGGGAAATTCTCTGTTGCCCTCAACGTTTGGATGCCAAAGTAGGCATCTTTGGAGATTGCTTTTTCGCCCAGCGGGTCCACTTCGATGCGTGTGCTCATGGCTTCTCTCTTCTTGTTACTGCTCTTTAGGTTGCTGTTGAGATATAATCTTTTTAGTCCTAAGTATAGCCTCAGTCACTTTAATGTTCTTTGGACACACCTGCGTGCACTTGTAGTAGCTTTTGCACGCCCAAATCCCATGCGGCTTCTCCAATACAGCCAGCCTTTCCTTTGTGTTTGCGGTTCGGCTGTCAAAAACGTAGCGTTGCTCCCGCAGAACCGCGGCTGGACCCACAAATTCCTCGTCTTCCCCATTGAGCACGGGGCAGGCGCTGTAGCAACAGGCGCAGAGGATGCATTTTACGGCGTCCTCCATTCGGCTGAGTTCTTGGGGGGTTTGAATACGTTCTTTCTCTTGGGGCTCACTTTTCTGCGCTGGCTGAGGTGTGAAAGGATTGATTGATTCTACACGTGTAAAAAATGGTTCTATGTCCACAACTAGGTCTTTTATGACTCTGAAGTACCTGAGAGGTTCGATGAGGATTTCCTTTGTATAATCATAGTCTTTTAGGAGTTTCTGGCAGGCTAAAGCGGCTTGTCCGTTGATCGTTAAGCCGTCTGAACCGCAGATGCCATGGGCACACGACATCCTAAATGCTAAGGTGCTGTCCTGTATCCAGCGGACCCTGTTGAGGCAATCCAGTAGTCGCTCGTTGGGTTCCGCTTCGACTTGGAAGGTGTCATAGTGGGGTTTCTTGTCGGTTTGGGGGTTGAAGCGGTAAACTTTGAGTGTTACCTGCATGTTAGTACCTCCGTTTCTGGGGCGTAAACCGTGTGATAGTTACCGGTTTATAGTTGGCTTCAAGGCCCTCCGTGGTTTCCGATACAAAGGTGTGGCGAAGCCATTCTTCGTCGTTGCGTTGGGGATAATCTTTGCGGAAATGGGCGCCACGGCTTTCTTTGCGTGTAAGCGCCGAGTAAACGATACTTTCTGCCACCCGGAGCATGTTTGTAAGTTCAAAGGCTTCTTGGAGTTCATAATTGAAAACTGCTGATTTGTCGGTTAAAGTGATGTTTTGGCTTTGTTTACGCAGGTGCCTAATCTGCTCCAATGCACTCTGCAGGGTCACGCCATCCCTGAAAACGCTGACTTGCTCCGTCATAAGCCGCTGCATACTCTCCCTGAGTGCCGCTACTTTTTCGGTTCCTTTTGACTCGAGAAAAACGGCGAGTTTGTCGGCGACTATGCTTTCGGCTTGCTGTGGCAACGGCGGTGCTCCATTGGTTTCCACGTCGCCCATGATGCTTTGGCCGACTCTTCTGCCGAATACGACTAGGTCAATGAGGCTGTTGCAGCCGAGGCGGTTGGCACCATGTACGCTTACGCATGCGCATTCGCCGACTGCATAAAGGCGGGGAAGAATTGTTCCAGCTATGTTAGCGAGGACATGCCCGTTGATGTCGGTGGGGATACCTCCCATCAGGTAGTGGCAAGTTGGTGCAACTGGAATCGGCGTTTTGGCGGCGTCGATGCCAAGGTATGTTTTTACGAAGTCGCTGATTTCGGGAAGCTTCTCTTTGAGGCGGTCTTTGCCTATGCCACGAAGGTCGAGGTGCACGTAGTCTGCGCCGTCGACTCCTCTGTCCTCTGCGATTTCTTTTAGGATTGCGCGGGAAACGATGTCGCGGGGTGCGAGGTCTTTGAGTGTGGGCGCGTACCGCTCCATGAAGGGTTCGCCTGCGTCGTTGCGGAGTACTCCTCCTTCGGCGCGGGCGGCTTCGGTGATGAGGATGCCTAAGCCGTAGATGCCTGTTGGGTGAAACTGGATGAACTCCATGTCTTCGAGCGGTATTAGGGCGTCTAGCGCCAATGCGAATCCGTCGCCAATTGAGGCGAAGCCGTTGCTGGTGGTGCGGTAGATTCTGCCGCATCCGCCTGTGGCTAACACGACGGCTTTAGCGTGGAAAACCTGCGGGGTTGTGGTTGATAGGTCATATCCTGCGGCGCCGCAGCAGACGTTGAGTGAGAAGAGGAGTTGTTGGATGAAGACTTCGTTGTGGAACGATACGCCCAGTTCGCCGCAGTGGTCGTAGAGGGTGTCCATGATGGCTCTGCCGGTGCGGTCGGAAGCGTAGCAGGCGCGTTTGATGGGGGCTTCTCCGTAGTTTCTGGTGTGGCCGCCGAATCTGCGTTGCCCAATTTTGCCCGCTGTGTTGCGGCTAAAGGGCACGCCGAGGTGTTCAAGTGCGATGACGGCGCCTGGAGCTTCTTTTGCGAGGACTTCTGCAGCGTCTTGGTCGGATAGGAAATCGCCTCCTTTAACGGTGTCATAGAAGTGCCATTCCCAGTTGTCCTCTTCCTCGTTGCCCAATGCTGCTGCGATTCCGCCCTGTGCCGCAACCGAATGCGAGCGGGTAACGTGGACTTTGCTGACTACTGCTACTTTGTAGCCGCTCTGTGCAACTGTCAACGCAGTGTAGAGGCCAGCAATGCCGCCTCCGATGACAACCGCATCGTACTCGTGGATCATTTTGTTGCTCCAAAAACTAGATTTCGAATTTTTCTATTATACGGTTTTCTTTTTCGCCTGTAATTTCGGCGATCACGTGGAAGTACTGTTCGAGCCCCGATTTGACGATGCGGGGTTTTAGGAGCTCGTCGATCTGGAAGACGCCTGCTGAGTTGCTCATTTTAATCTTAATCGTTATAGGTTTAGCTGGGGCGTCGGCGACTTCTATGTCTACTTTCTCGATGGACAAGGCTGAGACGGCGTGGATGTCGATTTTCCCCGATTGAAAAGGAATGCGTGCGCGTCCAGCTTCCATGTCAAGTGCATCTGCGATGCCGACGATACCGGCTTCTTTGGTTAAAATCTTGTTTGTGGGTTCATTGCTAGATGGTTGTTCGTGAGTGACAATGGCGTGTAGGACTTCACTGGTTACTATGGCGCGTTCCTCTGCATGGTATGCTGGAGTTAAGAGGTCGTCGAGTACTTGCAGGGCTAGGATGGCGCTGTATTGTTCGTGGTGACGGCGCTGCACAATCATGCCCAAGTCGTGGAGAATTGAGCCTAAAACAACAACGACTTCGGCGTCGTCGTTTGTCATGCCATAGTTTTCGGCTATGCTGGGTCTGATAAGGTTTTTTTCGACCAGGACGCGGAGAAGTTTGAGGCTGAGGTTAGCGACGATTTTAACGTGGGTAGGGCCATGGTCGGTGTAGCCCATGCGGTCGATTGCCATAACATTGCTGCATTTCCAATAAGTCTGTAAACGCCTGTTTTCACGGACTTTTTCCATGACGGATTTGAGTTTGCTGTTGTTGCGGATGGGTATGTTGAATACGTAGGACACTTACTGTTGGCTCCTCTTACCTATATTTTGGGGAAGAGATTTAAACCTACATCAAGCAAACGCCTGAACTTTTGCTCCATAATCCTCCCTTTTGTCGTAGATCAAACTCTTTTTCTTTAGTTGTTGTTGCAGGGGACCCCTTATACACAACAACAACCAACAGGCTGCGCTACAGACTGCTTTTGTTGGGGTGATTGTTTTCTGGGTTGCAGGCTGGTTGTGGCGTAAAACGCAAACAGAACAATTATTTTTGTTCTACTGTTAGAGAATTGTTGTTTTGTCTTTGAGCGTGATGTGGCGTGTGTGCTTTGTTCTGGGTGTTTTCATTGTCCAATATTCTTTCCGACACACGACTGGGTAACATCACCCTAAGATACACTAGAGCCAAATAGTCGTTTCCTGATTGTTCCTTTGTCCAAAAGGACACGACAAATAAAATAGACTGCGCACTGTGGCTGTTGAACCTGCTCAGTTGAATGAACACGCATATAAGTAAGAGAAAACTATTGTACACAAATCTGATTAACGAGGCATAAGTTTGGGAAAGAAAAAAGTGTTAAGTGAAGGCGCAATAAGCGAAATGGTTTACCCTGGGCAAGGGGAAGTTTTAGGCGTAGTTACTAAACTTCTGGGTTTCGACCGCATCATGGTCAAATGCCAAGACGGCGCAGAACGCCTATGCCGCATCCGAGGCAAAATGAAACGCCGCGTCTGGATACGCGAAGGCGACATCGTGGTCATTTCACCATGGGAGTTCCAGACTGACACCCGAGGCGACGTAACCTGGCGCTATACCCATGCACAAGCGGAGAACCTAAGGCGCAAGGGACTCCTCACAATCTAAACCCCCTTTCACCCATTTATTGGAGCAGAAAACCATTAAATCCACGTTTGTTCATAGAGTATTAGACTTGTTGGGTTTGTTGCTTTTAAATAGGCGGCGTCTTATAGCTTGGTGACCCATCATGTCCCATAAAGTCCGAGAACGCCTAACCCACAGAGAAAAAACAGTGGAACGCCGCGACCGCATGCTCATCCACGACCGAGCCAACGAACGCGCCACTGTAGAGGAGGTTTTTGACCAAACCACCCGCATGGTCGTCTTCGACTTACTCAACAGCGGCGTGCTCTACGAAGTCAACGGCGCAATATCCAGTGGCAAAGAAGCGAAAGTGTACTGGGCAACTACAAAGGATGGCAAAGATTTGGCGGTTAAAATCTACCTTACCAGCTCGGCGGAGTTCAAGAAGGGCATGATAAAATACATCGAAGGTGACCCCCGCTTCAAAAACGTCAAACGTGACACCCGCTCGTTAATGGCTGTTTGGGCGCAAAAAGAATTCCGCAACTTAAGAGAAGCATCGGAAGCCAAAGTGCCTGTGCCTAAGCCCATTGCGGTGAAAAGCAACGTGGTGGTGATGGAGTTCATCGGCAAAGCAGGCGTCTCCGCTTCCTCGCTCAAAGAAGATCCTCCAGAAAACCCCGAGCGCGTCTACAAACTTCTCGTCACCTACATCAAGCGCCTATACAAGAAAGCCAAACTGGTCCACGGCGACTTAAGCGAATACAACATCATGATGTGGAAGGGGCGCCCCCTCATCTTTGACCTCTCCCAATCTGTCTCGGTGGAGCATCCAATGGCGGATTTCATGCTCCGACGCGACCTCAATAACCTCAATAGGTTTTTCAGTCGCCTAAACGTTAATGTATTTCCAATCGAAGATTTCCATAAAATGGTTGTTGGTAAATGATGTCTGGTCTTGACACTTTTGTGCGTATCCCAAGAGAACGCGTCGGAATACTCATCGGCCCCGAAGGCAAAACAAAACAGTACATCGAAGACCGCTTAGGCGTCAAACTCGATGTCGACAGCGAAGGCAGCGTAACCATAACGCTCACTCCCAAAGCCGCAGACCCCTCCGTGCTGCTCAGAGCCAAAGACCTAGCGTCCGCCATCGGCAGAGGCTTCCCCCCCGAGAGTGCCTTTCGTCTAATACGCAACGAAGACGACATCTACGACATGGTTGATCTTCGTGTGGTTTTTGGGCGCTCCGAATCAGACATTAGACGCATTAAAGCCCGAATCATCGGTGCAGACGGCAAAACCCGTAAACTCATCGAAGAACTCAGTGAGGCAGACGTGGTTGTCTACGGTCACACTGTGGGCATCATTGGCAGTTTCGAGCAAGCTGACACCGCCCGCAATGCCATCCAAATGATCATCGAGGGCTGCCAGCACCACACCGTCTACAAGTATCTGCAACGTAAACGTAGCGAACTCAAAAAAGAAAAACTGCAGCTATGGGAGAAACCCCCAGAATAACCTCTTTTTTGCTACTATATTCAATGCCTAAATAACCCAGCTTTTCTATGTTTAAAATAAGTTGGGCAAAGAAATAGCGCGTCAGGAAAAAATCCTCAAATTTAACCTTGAAGCAGTAGAGCAATCCCTAGTTGGAGTAGAGAAGAACTGGAAGCGCATCGATGACGAATTAGACTTCAAAAAAATCGGGCGCCGTGATACACCGTTTGATTCAGTGGTTAGAGAGCGAATGATGCTCGCTTATAGGCATCTTGATGGGTTGCTTAGGAAGGGCTTGAAGCCTTTTTCAGCTGAGAGCCTCTGTGAAATGCTTGAACTCAACAACTTGGTGCATTACGGTGTTGACTGGGAACTGCGGCTACAGTACCACAAAGCCATATTGTACAATGAAGAAAAATTCTACCAGCGAATCGAACCCATAGAGAAATGGTACAGTAAACACATGAAGGGTGAACCGCACCCGCTAAAAGTTGCCGCTGAAATCTACGTTGCCATCCTTGGGCACCCGCAGCTCTTTGTGGAGGGCAATCACCGAACAGGCAGCATGGTCTCGAGTTGGATTAGCATGTATTATGGTCATCCACCGTTTGTGCTTGGCAAAGAAAACGCCATTGCGTACTTTAAGCCTTCTGCGGAGATCAAAAAGTTTGCTGACAAATCCACTTGGCGGGGGCGTTCACGGCTGCCTAAGTATAGGAAGTGCTTTAAGGAGTTTTGGGAAGAATACATTGATAACCAGTTTGTTGAGGGCTTTAAAGCTAAAAAATAGTTGTTGTTGAACTGTAATACTTATGCATAGTTCATATTAGTTCTTAACAACCTTTATTTGTTTCATTCAATCCATAACTGAGGTTTACCTTAACAAGAGGCGATAAAATGTTAAGTAAAGATTGCGAAGGTTGCTCAAAGCAGTTGGTTGAGTGCAAACGGCGATACAGCAACGCTAAACTCTGGGACAAAGTCTACTGCGCCGACGGCACCGCGCACCTCATAGACAGCTAAACCCTTCTCAAATACTTGGCGAACCGGCGGCTGACTGCTTCTGCCAATTTCAATCAGTTACCGGTTCGCCAAGTCCAAATTATTTTTGCTCCCCATACTGATAAGTTTGCAAAGAGTTTAATAGTGAAAAAAATCATTCAGAAAATATGAAACGTGACAGGTACATCGAAACGTTGATGAACCTGGGTCTAACTCTGGTACAAGCAACGGCTTATTCAGCACTTTTAAGATTGGGGAAAGCTAACGCCAAAACCATTTCAAAAGCCTCCGGCATAGCTCGAACAGACGTTTACCGCGTGATGAGGACTCTTGAAAAGTTAGGTTTGGTGGAAAAGATAATTGCGGCGCCGTCAATGTACAAGGCAACCTCGTTAAAAGATGCCTTTAAGCTTCTGCTTAAGTACAAAGAAGAGGAGTACTCGGTGCTCAAAGATCGGGCAGCGGAGTTAGTTCGCAACCCTCCCCAACAAGGACATGTTTCTGTTTTCGAAGAAGAGCAAGAATTCGTTTTAATCTCCTCCGAGAAGCTTTCGGCTGAGAAAATCAAAATTGAAGATAACAGGACAAGACACAGTTTAGACATTACTGGTGATTGGAAGGGATTGAAGTTTTATGAGTACCTTCAGCTTGAAATTCACGAGAAAGCGCTCCAGAGAGGGGTTAAGATTCGGCTTATTACAGAAAAACATGGAGGAGACGAATTCGAGAAGCTGTACCCTTCATTGTTTGAGTACGGCGGGTTGTTCAAAATTCGATATGTTGATCCTCCGATTCCTATGCGCACAGCGATTTATGATAAGAAAAGGTTAAACATGAGTGTTAATACACCAACCGACCCAAAGGTAACACCCACCATTTGGTCAAGTAACCCACAGTTCGTGAAGGTTATAGTTGCTTACTTTGAACAACTGTGGAAGGAGGCAGAACCCTCCAACGTTTGTTTGCCTCAAGCATGCAACGAATAACCACCCTATCTTCTTTTGTTAGGTGAGCTCTTGTGGCGTCAACTCAACGTTCAAGTCAAGCCTGAAGTCGTCATCGCCAACGTCGTCCGCACTCAAGATCCACATCATCCTTGCGTCTGCGGGGCCAGACTCGTCATCGCCCACCCACCATCAAAAACAGCTTAAACAGGCTTTAAACATTCAGGTAACCTCAAAAAATTCTTAAACCATGACGCCAAACCATCATTCAACAAAAACTACAAAGTGACCCTATGCCGTTTTGCCGAAAATGCGGACGCAGACTAGCCGAATACAGCAAAGTTTGCACTGACTGTGGACAATCAACCACCTCTCCAATAGTAAACATTAAGCGCACGCAGGGCACCCGCTTTCTCCCTGAGGGCGCGGACGATAGAATAACTAGTATTATCATTCCCCAAGTTGCCGCGGACAAGCCTACCAAAGCGATTGCTGTTATCAGAGCAGTTGCCCCAATCAAACCTACCGTAAAGGCTTTTGAGCCACCCAAACCGGGCCTCTCGGCAAAACACATCACTAAATCCAAGAAGGCCAAACCATCCAAACCAGCCGCGCCGTTCACTATTGCTAATGCCCGACCCGTCGCTGGCTTTGAAGTACCTCAACCCAAACTCGTTGCTTCCCCCAAGCCCCCGCCTCCTAAAGCCGTTGCGCCAGCGGCACCTGTTGCTTCGCCAAAACCAGCGGCTCAACCACAACCATCTGTTGCTCCAGTTATACCTTTACCCGTTGCTCAGCCAAAACCTGCCGCGCCATCAAAAACAAGAGTTGCCATAGCCAAACTTGCGCCGCCACCGCCCGCCCCAGTCTACCCGCCGCATGAAATCATAAAAAGCAACGTATCCCTCAAAAAAGACATCCTGACCAACCCCCAAGACTACGAGACGGAAAGTTTCGAGTTTGACCTCGAATGCCGCCATGGTCACTTTTGGCTTGAAGGCAGTGTCCTGCCCGTGTCAAATGGGCGAGCGTATTGTCCGCAGTGTGGTGAGCGGCTAAGAAAACCCAAACCGAAACCACACAGGCGACGCAGACACCGTAGGCTTTGATTGCTCAACACCGCTTATCGGCGAACCCAATTGTTTTCCAGCGTAATTATTTTTACCATAAATCTTAAATTTCGATAAACTAAGATACCATTCAGGTTTTGAATGTGTCAACGTCTGAGGGACAAAAAAGCAAACTTTTGAAGTACACCATCGTTGCCTTATCCATCCTCACTGCGGTAGCCGTGGTTCCATGGGGATACACCCCTGTGCTGCTGGTGCTCATCTCAGTTGCTGTAGCCGTTGCCATCGAATACGCCCTATCACGGGTCAGCAAAAGGTTTCCCCGAAGCATCCTCTCAGCAGTGGTGTTTGGGCAAATCGTCGCGTTATCCTACACTTTAGCCAACACCAACGTATGGACATTTGGCTACTACCTTACCCCCGCCTACGAACCCGAGGTAATTCCCCAAACCGCGCCCATGGCATACGCCTACGTCGCCATAATCTCGGCGGTCGGAGAAGTCGTTTTCCGTAAGCTACAGGGACTCCTAAAACGCAAAATCGTCAACGCCGCCGCAGCCGCTAAACTGCTGGTTTTTCTGCCGTTCCTCCAAACGGTGCTCTTAGCCCAAGCGCATAAAGACTCCCTGCTCTTGGCGGGTGCCGTCGGCTACAACTATAACCCAGCTAGCCCTTCGTTGGCAAGCGCTTTTGGGCCGCTTGTAGCAGGTTGCTTCGGTTATTTCCCCACAAGACCAAACACAATACATGCCGAGCCAGTAGATGTTTTCCAAATTCTTGCCGTGCTCAAGTATCATGGCTGGGTAGGCGGCGCATCGGCAATAGCCGTCATAGTCGTCGGCTTGGCGCTGTTCATCCTTGCAAGAAAATACATCAAATGGCGCACTACGGCTGGCTATTTCGCGGGCATTTTGGCGATGTCGGCGGTTATGTTCGGGGTCTTCGGCGGCGACTTCCTCTTACGGCTGGGCTTTGAATTGTTCATCGGCAGCTCAATTTTCTTCGCCTTCTTCATGATAACGGACCCAGCAACGACTCCCAACGGGCACGCGGCACAGGTTATTTTCGGTGTGGGGGTGGCTGTGTTGACGGTGCTGATTCAGACGTTTATGGGCTTCTTAGGCGGCTCCATCCTCGCACTGGTCATAATGAATCTCACAGTGCCACTGCTTGACCGCATAAAAACCCGCAAAACCAAGCCCGCTACAGTTTGACGCTGATTTCCACGCCGTCGTCCTCCACTTGGATGTAGCGGCTCCGATAGTTGCCTGAGCCCCGAACATAGTTGAGGTAGTCGCGCATTTGCTCGCGAAACATGCCTGCGTTATCCGCAAACACCACCGTACCCCCGTGCAGCATAGGCTCCATCAACTTAAGGTACCGAAAGTACTCGGTTTTTTCCGCGTCAATAAACGCGAAATCAAACGGTCCCTGCAGGGTTAGGATGATGTCAAGCGCGTTGCCTGTCTGGACCCTAACTTTGGCTGGTATGTCGGCTCGCATGATGTTCTGCATCGCCAACTCTGCCTCGTCAGAGTGAATTTCTATGGATATTATCTCTGAACCCTCAACCATTTCTCTACCCATCAAAATCGTCGAGTACCCAATCAACGTCCCGACTTCAAGCACACGCATCGGCCTAGTTTTGCACACTTCCTCCGCGAGATACTTGCCCTTGGCAGGTCCGATGATGGGGAGATACTGTTTTTCAGCCTCCGCCTCAATCTCACGCAAAACCACTTCGTCGCTGGTTAATGCTTGCTGGGTCATAGGGGCACCTTGATTTTGTCCACAAAATGCGCCTGCAATTTTGCGATTTTGGGGGCAATGACGGCTTGGCAGTAGGGTTCTTTGGGGTGCAGTTTGTAGTAGTCTTTGTGGTAGGTTTCGGCTTTGTAGAAGTGTGTGAGGGGCACGACTTCGGTGACTATTGGCTTATTCCAGATGCCCTCCTTGTTGAGTTCGTCGATTAACTTAAGTGCTATCTCTTTCTGCTGTTCGCTGTGGTAGAAGATGGCACTTCGATACTGCGTGCCCACGTCTGCGCCCTGCCGGTTAAGCGAAGTAGGGTCATGCATGGTGAAGAAAACTTCGAGAATTGTGCGGTAATCGATGACTTTGGGGTCAAAGTAAATCTGGGCTGCCTCAGCGTGCCCTGTTTTGCCCGTTGAAACCTCCTCGTAACTGGGGTTAGCCAGTGTACCGCCGGTGTAGCCGGGTTCAATACGCTCCACGCCTTTGATGATGCTAAACGCGGCTTCAGTGCACCAGAAACAGCCTGCCGCCAACGTGGCGACTTCGAGGTTGGGGTTTTCGCTTGGTTGTTGACTCATCAAAAATCAGCCTCATACAAAGAATTGGAAGTGAGTTTAAGCATTAAATGTTTATGCTAACCGTTTTGCTCCGAAAGTTTTTACCTCTGCAAACTCCAAGATAAAGCTGGGGAAAAATGCCTAAATCGATACTAAATAAAATCAAAGTTACTCCATTGGCGTCTGAGAGCTTTGGCGTCCGTTCCATGTGTACGCTTGTCGAAACCCCTGACGTAGCAGTCCTCTTGGACGCGGGGGTTTCGCTTTGCCCGTGGCGTTTCAGCCTGCCGCCGCACCCCATCGAATTCCAAACCATCCAGCGCCTGCGCCGAGACATCGCGGAAGCAGCCGACAAAGCCACAGTCACCACCATTAGCCACTACCATTTCGACCACCACACGCCCAGCTACGAAGACTGGGTCGTCAACTGGACAGACGACGGCGAAACCGCCCGCCAAATCTACCACGACAAGGTCGTCCTCGCCAAGAACCCCAAAGAAAACATCAACGCCAGCCAACGGCAACGCGCTTGGATGTTTCAGAGAACCGGCGGCAAACACGCTAAATCCATCGAGGCAGCAGACGGCAAAACCTTCCACTTCGGCGACACAACGCTCCGCTTTTCTGAGGCGGTTGCGCATGGCTCTGAGGGGGGGATGCTGGGTTGGGTTATTATGGCAACTGTCGAGTGTGGCGGGGAGCGGTTTATGCATGCGCCTGACGTGCAGGGACCCATGTCGAAGCGTACGACTGAGCTGATTCTTGCCGCCGAGCCCGACGTGATTATGTTGGGTGGTCCACCGCTGTACCTTGCGGGTTTCCGTGTTGAGGAGCGGCAGCTTGGGCAGGGATTGGAGAATTTGACGCGGATTGCGGAAGCGGTGCCGCTGGTGGTTTTGGAGCACCATGCGCTTCGGGATGAGTTTTGGCGGTCAAAGATGGAGACGGTTTTCCAGAAGGCAGAGGCAGCGGGTCACAGCATTGTTACAGCCGCAGAGTACGCTGGCAAAGAAAACCTGTTCCTTGAAGCTAAACGCAAACAACTCTTCCGCGACCACCCCGTCTCAGACGAGTTCAAGCAGTGGACTAAGACTTTAACGGGCAAAAAAATCGCCAAACCCCCAATCTGAGCCCGCAACTGGACTGAGTCTTGTTTTTCTAGTGTTAGAAGAAGAGGGTGCCTGCCTTGCTCATCTTCTTCCTATGGACTTGGCGGGCGACTGCTTGTTTGTGTCAGCGTCTGGTCTGCATTGCAGGATGGTTGAGGAACAACCCTCAAGCAGAAACAACAGTTATCTGCTTTTTTCTTGTCGCCGCAGTGTCTGGCTGTTGAGCGCTACCAAAACCGTGGACAACGACATCAAAATCGCGCCGACCGCGGGGTCAATGATTATGCCTAAGCCTGCAAAGAGCCCCGCCGCAAGAGGGATGGCGAAGATGTTGTAGCCTGCCGCCCACCAGAGGTTCTGAACCATCTTAGAATACGTCCGCTTCGAATAACCCAACGCTTTGGCGACGTCTTGGGGGTTGTTTTTTACTAGGATGATGTCGGCGCTTTCTATGGCGACGTCGGTTCCTGCACCTATGGCGATTCCAACGTCTGCGGTTGCCAGTGCTGGGGCGTCGTTGATGCCGTCGCCAACCATCGCTACCCGCAGCCCCTGCTGTTTGAGCTCCGAGATTTTTTGGGCTTTCTGGTCAGGCAAAACACCGGCGAAGTAGTGGTCAATGCCCAATTCTCCAGCGACTGCCTCTGCCACTTGAGCGGAGTCGCCTGTTAACATGTACACTTTCACCCCGCTTGCCTTCAAATCAGCAACTGCCTGTTTGGATTCCTCCCGAACCGTATCCGAGAGGGCGAATGCACCCGCAAGTTCTCCGTCGATTATGGTGAAAACCACGGTTTTACCCGCTCTCTGAAGCAAGCTAACTTTTTCGTCAGTAACTTTGATGTTTAATTCACTTAGCATGTTTGGGCTGCCAACATAGACGGTTCTGCTATTCACCACTGATTTGGCTCCCCTGCCGGGCAATGCTTGGAAACCAGTGGTCTTAGGAACCGCTATGCCCTTCATTTTGGCGTATTCGGTTATGGCTTTGGCGATAACGTGCTCCGAGTTTTGCTCAACAGCCGCCGTATACGCCAACAACTCCTCCCTATCGATGTACGCTGCTACGTCGGTGACGCCGAATTGCCCCAGCGTCAACGTCCCAGTCTTGTCAAAAACCACCGCATCCACGGCTCTGGCATCTTCGAAGGATTTGCGGTTCCGAATCAAAATGCCATTCTTGGCTGTTATTGAGGTTGATAGGGCGACAACCAGTGGAATAGCTAAGCCCAAGGCATGGGGACAAGCTATCACAAGAACGGTTACGCCGCGAGTTAACGCGAACTGGGCGCTACCAATGACCGCCCAAACAGCAAACGTTACTAACCCAGCGGTGATGGCTATGTAGAAGAGCAAAGCAGCGGCGCGGTTAGCGAGGTCCTGCGTATGCGACTTGCTCTGCTGTGCCTCTTTGACCAGGTTAACCACCTGCATAAGATAGGTTTCTTTGCCCGTTCGTTCAACCCTTACCCGTAGTGCGCCTTCGCCGTTGACTGCTCCGCCGATTACTTTGTCGGAGACTTTTTTGTGGACGGGTTTGGACTCGCCTGTTAGGAGCGATTCGTTGACGTAGGATTCGCCATCGACTACGGTGCCGTCTGAGGGAATTTTTTCACCCGGTCGAACCAGCACAACGTTGCCAATTTTGAGGTGTGCAACAGGCATATCCATAACGTGCCCCTCCATCACAACATGTGCGGTTGTCGGCATAACCTTCACCAGTTCCTCAAGCGCCTGGGAAGCACCTAAAACGCTGCGGGCTTCAATCCAATGCCCCAGCAGCATTACATCGATTAAGGTGGCGAGTTCCCAGAAAAAGTCGCTTCCAACAGATACAAACACGGTTGCAGCAGAAAAGAAGAAAGCCACAGAGATTGCAGTGGCGATGAGCGTCATCATGCCCGGCTGCCGCTGCCTGAGTTCGCCGATGAGCCCTGTGAGGAAGGGCCATCCACCGTAGATGTAGATGATTGCAGCTAAAATGAGAAGAACGTACTGTTGATAGGGTACGGTCAGGGTATACTGGAACCATGTTTGGATGGTTCCAGAAAGCGCCAACACGGGAACAGTGAGGGCAAGGCAAACCCAGAAACGCGTGCGCAAGGTTTTGGTGTGCATGCTATGCATCGGTGCCTCATGTCGTTCCCCCATGTGCATACCTTCGTGGTTCATAGGCTGCAACATACCTAAAATTTGGACGAGCTCTACATTAACGATGGGGTCAACTGGTAAATATAATTGGCGATTACTAGCCTACCTAAATAGACATAAAAATTAAAAGGCAAGCTCCAAGAGACTTTAGAAAATAAAAAAAGAAGTTTAGGTATATTCGCGGTAGGTGTAGCCGCATTTTTTGCAGCGCAAAAACTGGGTCGACGACTCATCCGAGCCGCGGGTTTGCACGAGCCAAACGTTTGCGGTGTTGTTTCCGCAGTTGGGGCAATCCATGTGGATGGTTGGCAAAGTGGTGAGTTCCTGTTCTTCTTTGCCGATGACTGCCACAAACTGTTTGGGGCTGTGCTCGATAACTTTGCCGTTGATTTTAGGTTCTAGGGGGACTTCCTTTTTTTTGCGTCCACACTTGGTGCATGTCAACATTAACGTTGCTTGGTTTCCCATGTTAACTTTGATTGGTTTTAGACGCGATCCGCATTCAGGACAAAACTCCATAGACATTCAACCTCCGATTTAAAAGATTCCCGCCAGTCAACTTGACGCAAGCGAAAGGTTGGAAGAGAGAGGGGAAACATGACTTTTTCGCCTGCGTTTTCGTTAACCGTTGGTTCGCCAGACGCTTTTGGATGTTATCACATCCCAAGCGCGGTTACTACCCATAAGGGACGGGATATCATAAAAAATGATGTGACTGTAGCACAACTACAACAAGTGAGCATTTAACGGGTCGAGCTTGCTTAACCAACCCTCAGACATCGAGGTTAACCGACTAGCTTTTTGGTTTATCCTCTTCTTTCTCTTCCTTTTTCTCTGTCTTTTCGCCCCTAATCAGGCTATGAAGCCTCTCTTCAGTGAACTGGTTTTCTTTCATAGCTGCTTCTGTTTTTTTCTTTCTATTCGTCACAACTCGGCAGCGATAGTCTAAGCCTATCATGAACAGGTAGGGTGCGGAGAGGTAGAGTACAGCAATGAAGGGGTTTTGAAGGAGTGTTGCTGAACTAACGATGTCATCTAGCTTGAACCCGAATGCAGCGAAGATAATGTCGGGCATAAAGAATGCTATTAGACTCAGCGTAAGCACAACTAGGTACTGTGCCAGGACGCCTCTTTCTTTTCCAAGAATCGCTCCTGGAATTACTGAGGACAAAACAAAAATCCATGTGAACGCGTAGATGAAGGTGATCGTTTCAATGTTTGAGTTTATCCAGAGCGCTGCGGACGGCCACAATAGCCCTATCTGGGAGCCCATCGTTTTAACAGCTGTATCTGTCAATAACTGGTAGCTAACAGTTAGAACCCATGAGATCGATAGGTATAGAGGTGCGGCTAATCCAGCTTTCGTAGTTCATCTCTCCATTGAAGCCTACGCTTCTGAAGGCGGTTAACGTATGCTGTGTGCTAATACTTAATACTTTGCATATTAACTTGTGTATGTAATTTTTTTGCAGAACACCAATAAAACATGCCCCGATTTTTAGGCAAGCAAAAGACTCAAGGGTAGGCTAATTGGAGAGTTAGGGGCTGTCTCCCATGCTTGGCTAACATGTGTGACCCATGCGAGGACATGCCATAGCACAGCCCCTAACCGCATTGGAATAGACAGTTTAGGGATAATAAAGGCAGTTCTTAGCGTGGAAATATATCGAGACTGGCTGTTCTGGCAGGGAAAAAGGGTTTGTCTCACCTTCGCCCAATCTTGGAATATTTGCCCGTTTTCTGCAGTTGCTCTACAGGAGATGAGTTAACCAAAGAGCATAAAGTGATACGGTTACAAGGAACAGGGTTGCCCAGACGAGTTTGTTGTATTTGTAGACGTCTGCTCCGAACATGGGCTTGATGGGGATGGTGTCAATAAGAGCCGCAATTAAGCACATTGCCAAACCTGCTCCGCCTACGAAAGAGAACCCTGCTAGGAGAAGCGCAAAGAAGATGCCTGCAAAACCCAAACTGATCAATATACTAGCGCTTGTTACGATGCCGGCGAAGTGTGCAGGCTTGTTTGATGAGCTTATCCTTCTTGTGGGTGAGGAGAACGGGGCATGGAAAGCAAGGGTTGATACCAGAAACAGTGCAATGCCCAAGTACCATAGCTTGTATTCTGTCCAAACACCAATTCGTCTGGCGAAGACTGTTAGCAGGTAGGTTCTGACTAAGCTCACAATTAGGCTCGTTCCGACAAAGGTGGGTAAAATAACTAAGAACTCAGAAATTGAGTCAACTTGTACGTAGGCAAAAGAGAATGCAAGAATAAAAATAGACGCTAAATAAACTAAAATTTCCCCCTTTGTTGGTCGATAAAGTGACCCCTGTTTATCCTCAATCTTCAACTTATGTTTGGATAACACCAAGCTTTCAAACCAATCCTTAACGCTGCTGGGCAAAAACTCCCTAAGCTTGCCACTTACTTTTTCCACCATTCTGCCTGAAGCGGAAGCTGTGGAGGTTGCTGGCACGCTTGACACTGCCGCAGCCAAGATTGCAGTTACGGCTATGATTCCCACGGAGACGGCGCTTGATGCTACTCCGTTTGCTGGAGGAGGTGCCCAGACGTTTCCTGCACTGTAACCTGTTGGGTTTTGGGTGGGGTTCTGGGTTGGAGTCTGGTCGGATGTGCTGCTGGGAGTAAATTGTGTTCCAAACGCGTAAACGTTTCTATCATATGAACCGACGAACACAACTCCGCCAGAAACTGTGGGGGAAGAGAATACGCCGCTGTTAGTCTGGTAGTTCCACAGCAGATTTCCAGATGAAGCATCAAACGCGTAAACAGAGTTATCAGGATTATACGAGCCAACATAAACTACGCCATTCGCAATAGCTGGAGAAGAATAAATGCGGGCGCCACCGGTAGAATAGTTCCAGACTTGTGTTCCTGATGCAGCGTTAATCGTGTAGAAATCGCCTGACTCTGACCCAACATAAACTAATCCAGCATGAACGGCTGGTGAAGAGGAAACCTTGCCCGGTGTTTTAAACGCCCATACTAAGGTTCCGTCTGAAGCTCTAAAGGCGTAGAGATTTGTGTCAGTTGAACCAATATAGACTACTCCATCGACGACAGCTGGAGAAGAATTCGTATAGGTGTCCCCGTCGTTGGTTGGGGCGCTCCAAATTTTTGTGCCTGTGGCAGCGTTTAGGGCATAGAGGTTGCCGTCCTGTGAACCGAAATAGACTACTCCATTGACTACTGCGGGTGAACTTCTAATATCGCCGCCTGTGGGGTAGCTCCAAATTTTTGTGCCTGTATCTGCGTTCAGAGCATACATGCTATCGTCTGCTGAACCCACATAGACTATGCCGTTGGCGATTGATGGAGAAGACCAAACAGCCTCGCCCGTTGGGTAACTCCAAATTAAGCGGCCTGTTTCAGAATTGATAGCGTAGACTTTAAAATCGTTTGAACCCACATAAACCGCGCCGTTAGCCACCAACGGAGTACACCACACGTCCCCGCCTGTTTTGTATGTCCAGACGACGTTTCCATTGCTTGCATCCAGAGCGTAAACGTTTCCGCCAAAACAGCCCGTAAATGCTTTGTCGCCTGAAATGGTGACTGCTGGGCGCACTTCGCCTTCAAGAGGGGCTTGCCAAAGTAACTGGCTGGTTTTGGGCGCCGAGGACGTGGAGTATCTTGCGCCTGAAAGGTCATGACCAAACATGGTCCATGAATCGCCGGTTTGTCCACTGATTGGCGCAGTTGAAGCGGTTACTAATAGAATCACTATTAAGACAGATAGCGAAACCGCTACAATGGTCTGTGAGTTATGCAACCTTCTACCTCTGAAAATTCGATTATACAAGGGTTTGTTTTTAAGGCTTTTTACTGAAAATTAACATCATACATGAAGCCGAGTGGTTAATCGTGCAAGCGGCAGCTTGGTTGTTAGTTTAGGGATTCGCGTGGTAAGTGTAACTTTTGTATTCCTGCCAATCTTTAGCTGACTGTTTCGTTTGGTCCACTCCCGTGTTTGTTGCTGATAATTGATTTAAATAAAAGGTTGAAGTGCGGTAACCGGGATTTGAACCCGGGTCCTAGACTTGGCAAGCCTATGTACTGACCAAGCTGTACTATTACCGCGTATAGTGTGGAACGAACAATCTAAAAACTTCCTTATAAACGCTACATCTTCTGAACTATAAAACATTCCCCTATCACCCTTCCTTATGAAGCACAGCCTTATCTTTTAGCAATACCCCGCATGTACAGTGCTGTCTTCTACGAAAATGGCCCTGGAATCTGACAAAAGCGGTGCCTATGTCTTTACAGAAAAGCTAAATAAAGACAAATTCTTGTCATATGGTCTACTAGTCGCTAGACGACCCTAACACATGTATATGCGGTCGTAGTCTATTTGGTCTAGGCTACAAGTGTTGATATCAACAGTAACCTTTTCTGTTTTACATCCTTGCGGGTATCCCCTTTTTTGGATGATTCAATCTAAAATGTTTTGTTTTGAAATCTCTTGGATTGACCCCCGTAAAGAGGAAGTTTTGTGCCAAGAAAAGATAAAAGAAAATAACACAACTACCTAAAAGTTGACTGCATAGCAATAAAGTTAGCGCTATACTGTTTCTTACCTTTAACGAGTGAGAAAAATTTAAGAAGTTCTAATCAGAAGTTTGGGGAGTGAATCTACGTTGAAATATAAAACCTGTCTCTTACTCTTTTTATTAACAATGTCCATAGTAATCGGAATTTCTCCCGTAATAACTGCAGAAACTCAAGATAGCTATGGCTACATATGCACTGATAGCAATGAAGTGAACGGGCCTATCTATAAATGGATTGAAATAGAAAATGAAGGCAACGTTATTCCAGGCGGATTTGATCAATTTCCAAATGTTGTTGATATTGGATTCTCATTCAATTATTATGGGGAATCCTTTGACCAAATAGGTATCTACAATTGCGGAATCTTGGCTTTTGCTCCCTATGCATACCTTAACTTAACCTCAAATTCTATAGAACCAATAACGAACTCAGAGGAGATTCATGGTTTTATCTCGCCCTTCTTTGATTGCATTGTCAGCCGATTTGACATTCAGTCGTTTCAGTTTATAGACTCCGTATATTATCAGACCTTAGGAACAGCTCCAAACAGAACATTTGTGATAGAATGGGTAGATGTCAGATACTTCGATTTTACATCTTTAAATCAAAACTTTGAAGATCCAACCATCGGTGCAGGCATAACTTTCGAAGCTATATTGAACGAGGAATCGGGCGATATAGTTTTCCAGTACAAAGATGCACTATTTTTAGAAACCGCATTTTCTCAACATGAAAATGGCGGAGCGGCTTCAATTGGTATTGAAGATCTATCCGGAATTATCGGTACAAGTTACTCTTTTAGAGAACCAGTAATTACAGACGGTTTAGCAATAAAATTTAGTTACCCTTTAACTGTCACATCAGCGAATATGTTTGTTTCAATTAATTCCCCCATTTGCGTAGATGAAGGACAAACAATCACATACACAATATCATACGGCAATATTGGTGAATCACCAGCCTCAGATGTTGTTCTTACAGTAAGTCTAGACAATGAACTTTATCCTTATAGTGATACCGTGATTTCTGATGGGGGCATATTTAGTCTTGATGGCAACGTTACTTGGAATATCGGTTCAGTGAACGGTTATCCCTATGGAATAGGCACAAGAACGGTTTCGCTGCAAGTTCCAGAATCTTTACCGACTGGAACAATCATAGAGACCTATGCAATTATTTCTACTAGCAACCCCGAATCTGTATATACCGATAATTTGATGTGGACCGAGACAAGCATAACACCGGTAGACCTCCCAGAAAACATAGATATTGCCTCATCTATTCCTTTAACATCGGACCCTGTTGGCACGCTTATTATTCCAAACAGAGCATCAACAACATTCTCTTATGTTGACTCTCTTGCAATGGGAGTTGACATAAACATTCACTTAAGCGATGGCGGACCCGATATAGCAGGGTCTATGATTGGGCCTTCTCCAACGTGGACTTATACTTTGACGTTTGGTGATCGAACAGGTGATGCTATAGCAACTTTCACAGCCCATTATGCAGAAGCAGTTGATGAAATTGAAGTTGCTCACGTTGAGGTAGTTCGTGTTGACCCTGCTGGATACATATTTGATATGAATAGTCTTGAACGGATTTCTGGGGCTACGGTTTGGCTTCAAATGCCAAATGGTAGGGGCGGATGGATGAATGTTCCAACAGGTGAAATCCCCGCAATTGCTGACCCGGATGTTAACCCTCAAATAACTGGAATTGATGGACGTTATCAATGGGATACACTTGCAGGAACTTATCGAGTTCATGTTGAAGCGTCAGGTTACTATGCAGCAAACAGTATAGTTGTAACTGTTCCTCCGCCTGTAACGGATCTTCATGTTGGTTTAACCAAGATACCTCCTCCTCAAGATAATTCGCCGCCTACTATTCAAGAAATAAATGCGCCTGAATATCCCG
Source organism: Bathyarchaeia archaeon (assembly GCA_050108095.1). Lineage (GTDB taxonomy): Archaea > Thermoproteota > Bathyarchaeia > Bathyarchaeales > Bathycorpusculaceae > Bathycorpusculum. The sequence goes on along the minus strand of JBNIDO010000026.1, from coordinate 10,472 downwards.
CTGAAGTAAATTCAATAGTTAGCTTTAGCGTTGCGTTTACAGATGTTAACATATTAGATAGTCATTCGGCAGTTTGGATTTGGAGCGACGGCCAAATTTCAAAGGGAATTATAACTGAGAAAAACGGCGCAGGAACCGTAACTGGAAGTCACATCTTCAAGGGTTCAGGCGTCTATGAGGTAACCCTTGTAATATCTGATAATAATGGCGGTTCAAGTGAAATTTCAGTTCAAGAATATACGGTGATATATGACCCAGAAGCAGGTTTTGTAACTGGTGGCGGTTGGATTAATTCGCCTCAAGGTGCTTATCTTGTTGATCCATCTCTGAGTGGAAGAGCAAACTTTGGTTTTGTCTCAAAATATGAAAAAGGTGCAACTGTCCCAACTGGAAACACAGAGTTCCAATTCCAAGTAGCAGGCTTAAAATTCAAGAGCACAAGCTATGACTGGCTAGTCATCGCAGGTAACACAGCTATTTACAAAGGCGAAGGCACAATCAACGGAGCAGGTCAATACAATTTCATGCTTTGGGCAGATGACGGAGGAAGTAAAGGGGAAGACACATTCCGAATATTTATAACAGACGCATCCACCGACCAAGCCATCTATGACAATGGCGTTAAGCAAGCAATCTTAGGCGGCAGCATATTAGTCCACAAATAGCGCGGAAATACAACTTAGTAAAGCATACAAAGCATTCCTCAACGCTTACCATATTGAATCAAAGTTACCTAAATATACTCCTGACCGTAAACTGCCATATTTGCCACCAGAAGATCACATGGATTTATTGATTGCGTCATGCAATGCTGATATGGCCGCCTTCTTACGGACACTTAAAGAAACAGCCGCACGACCCATCAAAGCCCTAAGAATACTGCCGGAAGCGAACTGCCCCCAGAGATGGAGCAAGCCTCTATAGAAACCCAAAAACAATTTACCGATAGGAAGTCGTTGAAAATTGCAGATAGAAACCCTAATAGCGCGGTGCAGAGATTCATCAACACTGGTCGGGTCCGATCAAAACCATGGAAAAGCGGTCGTAGTCTAGTTTGGTCTAGGACATCAAAGTGACTGCCAAACGCATCACTATGGAAGCCTGCCACGCTGACGACCCGGGTTCAAATCTCGGCGACCGCACCACATCCAAATCCTTCTCCGTCCCAACATAACTACATTTTCTCTTATTGCCTATTCCTCTTTCTCCATGTTTGGGAATCTCTTATATGGGATGGGAACCAGTATATTTTTGGAGCGACATGCATTTTGGAAAAATCACTTTTACCGCTCTGATGTTGGCTGTCGCCGCATATGTTCTGGTGCCCACTTTTGACGAACTGATTATCCATCCTACTTTCGCATTATTCTTAGCTGGCACCCTAAACATTCCCTATTCTTCAGCCATTTTTCTTTCAATTGTAATCTACCGCGTCCTAGGCGTAAGCTGCTTTATCCTCGCCTTAGCGGTGGGCGGCAAACCCGCCTTTTACGCGTTGAAAGATAAAATCAGCAGAAACCCCTTGCCCAAAAATGCATTAAGCCAACTCTTCGCCAATCGGATTAGACGCCGAAGAAGACAATTCACCGGGCGCTAAGCCTTCTTGCTCAAAATCCAGGCGGAGCAAATGGTGTTTGCATTTGCTGTCACGGCAACCATAGAGTAGCAAGTTCGGGTTATGGTGGTTTGTTGTTAACGCTTTGGTTGTTGACTTGCAATTTTCACAGCGTTTAGCCCGAACCTGATCTTTGTAGACGTATCCTTTGACTAAGAAGACACTCCAAGACTTCTCTTTAATGGGATAAAACATTAAGTAATGGTCCGACCCAAACAAAAATAGAGCTTTTGTCAAATATTTGACAGCTTTGCAAGTTAAATCATTTTGTGATTGTAAAATAACAACAACTTAACTAAAAACATGCAAACCAAAAAATAACTTATCAAACAACACTAATCATATGTTATTCTGAATTACAAACGCAATACCCAAAACCAAGCATCACAACTGCTGAGTTGGATGGTGCCCATACCATGGGACATCTGCACCGAACTCAATATGGAACGCTATTATTTCATGAGATGGCAACGTTGGGTTTCTCCTCGGAAAACAACCGCTAGAAAGTCATCTTACTCTTCGGCTTTAGGTATAGCCTGTAAAGTATTCCTGTTTCAATCTATCCTTGGGTAGTCCCATGCTTGCTACGAGCGTCTGCATTGCTTTCACCATCCCCGGCGGGCCGCAGGTGTAGTAGATGTAGTCTTTGTAGTCTGGTAGCTCCTGCTTTATCATGTCCATGGTTATGTTGCCTGTTAATCCGTTCCAATCGGGGGTGGCTTGGCTTACCATAAAGACTAATTTGAGGTTGCTGTTGCGTTTAGCCAACTCCTCAAAATCTTCTCTAAACGCTATGTCACTTGGAGTTCGGCATCCATAGAACAGCACAATCTTGCTGTCGAGTCCCTTGTCGGTGGCGTTTCTGCAGATACTTATAAAAGGCGTTATTCCTATGCCTCCGCCGAGCAATGCAATCTTTGGGTACTCGTCCTCAAACGTGAATTCCCCATACGGTGCATCGATTCGTGCCCAATCCCCCGCCTTGGCGGCTCTGAGTGCGTCGGAGTATTGGCTGTCGCTGAGTTTTTTGGTGAATTCGATGTGGTGGGGTTCGGTGGGGCTGCTGCTGAAGCTGAAGTGGTGAGTCACTTCTTTGTCGGCATGTTTGAGGGTTACAAAAAAGAATTGCCCTGCCTTGTACGTGAGTCCTGTTGGACGGGGGAAACGGTAGCTTGTGACGTTTGGGGTGCGCTGGATGGTACTCTGTAGGGTTGTTTCAAACTTCACACGTAACACCTAAAAACAATTTCTAGAGTGCACTCAAAGTCTTTAGAACCTTTTGCATTTCTATGGTCTTTGAAAAATGATATATGGAGAAGCGACAGTACAATAGCAAGACAGGACCCGCCGATGACCCCAACCTACCTCTCTCCAAGTAAACGTGCAGCGGACTACGTCAGAAATCACAAGCTTTCACTGGCCATTTTTTTGGCTGCTTACGGCGTTTTCTACCTTGCAGTGGTAATTATGGGCGGCTGGTCACCTTCCGATTGGGGCAAAGACATCTTTGACTGTTCACCATGGGCGACCGATAGTCTGCTACCCAGAAGCTACATCAGCCCCATATTTTTCGTCACAAGCCTCCCCGCGCTTCTCATCGGCGCCACTATGCTATGTGTAATGAGCATCAAAAAACTCCGTTCTGGTGCTGCCATCGACCAATACGTCGCCATTGCCTTGGTAGTGTTTGGGTTCGGATACCTCATAGTGGGGGCTTGGCCGCTGCAGACTGTCGTTGATATGCCTTGGACATGGCAAAAGCAAATTATGAGTTTTGGCGCGGGCTTCGGCTGGATGCTATATGCGCTTGGCGTTATTGTGTTGTTCATCGGGGCTGTGTCGATGTATGTGCATAGTCGTGAGTATGGTATGCGGCATCCCGAGTTTTCGGTGCCTGAATGATTTTGGATTGTATTTTCCATCGGTGGTGCATTAAGAAATCGTGGTTGATGGACTCTGCTTCATTTTTCCAAGTTTTAAGCGTAAAAGTAATAATTTGCCCATTTTTTCGAATTAAAAATAAGTTTTTATCTATTAACAAAAGGAAAAACTAAAAACCTATATACTATGTAGATGAGCGTATAACAGGGAGAGGGCAAATTTGGTGAAACCTTGGCATAGCCAAACACAGCAAGAAGCAATGGAACAACTCAAAGTCAACGATAACGGCTTAACGGCGGAAGACGCAAAGCAACGCCTAATAGAGCACGGTCCAAACGAGCTTAAAAAAGAAAAAGGCAAATCCCCCCTCAAGCTCCTGCTGGGTCAATTCACCAACGTTCTCATGATTATTCTACTCTTAGCCATCGGCCTCTCCATCGCCGTAGGCGAAGTAACCGATGCACTAATCATCTTAGCCATCGTCATCGCCAGCGCAATCCTGGGTTTCACACAGGAATACCGCAGTGAAAAAGCAGTTGAAGCCCTCAAAAAAATGACTGCACCCACCGCGATTGTAATCCGTGATGGCGAAGAAACAAAAATCCCCGCCAAAGACCTTGTCCCTGGAGACATTATCCTCCTCTACACTGGCGACAGAATCCCAGCTGATGCAAGGCTCATAGAAGCATTCACTATGAAAACCGACGAGGCTGCCCTAACAGGCGAATCTGCACCTGTTGATAAATCCGCAGAAGCCTTGCCTGAACAAACCCAGCTAAACGACCGTAACAACATGATTTTCTCTGGAACAGTCGTCGTTTATGGTAGAGGCCAAGCAGTAGTCACCAACACAGGTATGACAACGGAATTCGGCAGAATCGCTCAGATGGTGCAATCTGCACCTCAAGAGCAGACTCCGCTGGAGAAGCGCATGGGCAGTGTCGGCAAATGGATAGGCATTTTAGCGGTAATAATTGCCATAAGCGTTGCAGTTGTGGGTATTGTTATTGAGCAGCGGCCCATCGTTGACATGATTCTTTGGGCAGTCAGTCTCGCGGTTGCAGCTGTCCCTGAAGCGTTGCCCGCCATTATCACTGGCGCCCTCGCCATTGGCATGTACCGCATGGCAAAAGTTAACAGCATCGTCAAACGGTTGCCAGCAGTGGAAACATTGGGCAGCACCAGCGTGATTTGCAGCGACAAAACAGGCACCCTCACCAAAGGAGAAATGACGGTTCAACGCATCTATGTGGACGGTAAATCCGTCAAGGTCACAGGTATCGGCTATGAACCCAAAGGGGAATTCCGCTTAGACGAAAAAGAATACATCCCAAGTGAAAGCCTAAAGAACCTGCTAAAAATCAGCGTATTATGCAACGACTCTGCCCTTGAGAAGGACTCCAAAAACAACAAGTGGACAGTTAAAGGCGACCCCACAGAAGGCGCACTAGTTGTTGTAGCCGAAAAAGCAGGCATCAAAAAAGCCACCCTTGACCGCCAAGAAGAACGCATCGCTGAAGTCCCCTTCTCCTCAGAACGCAAACGCATGACAACCATACATGCAGTCGGCAACAAACGCATAGCCTACATGAAAGGAGCCCCAGAAATCGTCTTAGAAAAATGTAGCAATATCCTCCTAGACGGCAAGGTTCAACCTTTAACAGAGAAAACCGCCAAAGAACACTGCCAAGTCACAGAGGACATGGCAAAACTGGCACTCCGCAACCTCGGATTTGCCTACAAAGAATTGCCTGAGGGCATGGAAGAATACACTGAGGAAATAGAGCGCGGTTTTGTCTTCGTTGGCATCATGAGCATGATTGATCCGCCACGCCAAGAAGTCAAAGACGCCATCGGAATCTGCCGCAGAGCAGGCATCCGCGTCGTCATGATAACTGGCGACCACAAATTAACCGCCACTGCCGTCGCAAAAGAACTCACACTCGTCGGCGAAAACGTCGAAGAAGGGCAGGTACTAACAGGCGAAGACCTTGAAAACATGAATGATGAACAACTTGCAGCAGTCGTCGAAAAAGTCTCAATCTACGCCCGTGTAGCGCCCGAACACAAATCCCGCATCGTGACCGCTTGGAAGAAGAAGCAGCAAGTCGTCGCCATGACCGGAGACGGCGTCAACGATGCTCCCGCACTAAAAATGAGTGATATCGGCATCGCCATGGGCATATCCGGCACCGAAGTCACAAAAGAAGCCGCTGACATGGTATTAGCAGACGACAACTTTGCCAGCATAGTCAAAGCGGTCCGCGAAGGCAGAGAAATCTACGATAACATCAAGAAATACCTAACATACCTGCTCCAATGCAACATCATGGAAATTCTAGTCATGTTCATCGCCGTTGTCAGTGTACCCACACTCGCTGCCTGGCTCTCCCCCGGTTCAGATGTAGAGATGGTCAGCAGTGCAGCTATCGCTTTAACCGCGGTGCAGATACTATGGATTAACCTTGTCACCGACGGGTTACCCGCCATCGCGTTAGGCGTAGACCCCGGCGACCCCGACTTGATGGAGCGCAAACCCCGCAAACCCAACGAAAGCGTATTCACCAAAGACGTCAAAACCTACTTGATAGTAGTACCGATCATCACTAGTATCATGCTGTTAGTTGCGTTCTTCTCGCATCTGCCGTGGGAAAGCGAATTCCAACTGCTCGAAGCGCGAACACAACTCTTCACTGCCATGGTCATGATTGAATTAACGATAGCTATCTCGGCGCGGTCCTTCAAATACCCCATCATAAAAGTCGGGGCATTCAAGAACAAGTTCCTATGGCTAGCAGTGCTCTCTTCATTCGCCCTTCAACTGGTCGTACTCTACGTGCCAGGCATGCAGTCACTGTTCGATGTGCATACACCTGAACTCATCGATTGGGTCGTCGCCGCTCTCTACGCTGCGTTAATCTTTACTGGTTTAGAAGTAGGCAAGTACCTTACAAGCAGAAAGAAATGAGGCACAAGGTATAAGCTCCAAAACGGAGCCTCCCCTATTTTCTTTTTAGAAACCCCTAAAACTTACGTTTGCTATGCAATCGAAAAGTGTTTAAATTCCAGGAGAATATTTTTTCGGTAAAAATAGTTGAGGAAAAATGAAAAATGTACATATTGCAGGTGTATACTCACTCTCCTGAAAGTTGCCCAATAGGCAACCGAAAGAACATGCAAACAACTATAGATTGGCTCACTAAAGTGGATGAACTGGCCGCTAAACATGGACTTAAGGTTGTTGGGATATGGACTGACCGTTGGGGACACAAATCTTGGGCAGTTTACGACACGCCTAATATGGAAGTTTTTGAACGGTTTGAACAGGAACCTGAAAACCTGGAGAAGGTAACTTTCACTGATGTAGAAACAAGAACCGTGACTGTGCCGTCGCAGACTTTGGCTTTTTTTGAGAAGCTCAAAAGCAAACCTTAGCCAGTACGAGATCTTATTCTTCTATTTTTTTCTTAGACTAAAATTTTATTTCAGCCAACAGAAGGCTTTTTTAAAAATAAAAGAGAAAGGAGTGTGAAGTGCGAATAATTCACACTATTTCTTTACGTATTTGAACTCTCGGTACGCAAACGCAAACCCAACAGCGAGCACGCACATTATCGCTGCAGGAACGAATGCGAAAAGGAAGCTCATACCCGCATCTTGCACGTAACCCGCCAGAATCGGCCCTACGATGCCGCCTATTCCATAAGACGTAAAGAGGAACCCGTAGTTTATGGCAAGGTTTTCGGCACCGAAGGAGTCTGCACAGCTTGCAGGGAACAGTGCAAAGTTACCGCCGAAGTTAAATCCTATCAAAGCAGCAATCACGTAGAATAACAATGGGTTTGAAGTTGTATAGAAGAAAATACCCATCGTAAAAGCTTGAAATGCAAACATAGCCATTAGTGCTTTGCGTCGTCCAATTCTATCTGAGATTTGCCCCCAAGCGATTCTGCCCGCTCCGTTGAAAATTGGGAGACAGACTGCTGCGCCAATCACTGCGAAATCAGCAGCTTCTTGCACACTGAAGCCGTATGCAATGAAGCCGTCAGTGGGACTCTTTGCAAAGTTTTGGACATTTCCTATCACCATTAAACCTGCAAGTGCGCCTACTAGAAACATCATCCACAATAAAGCGAAATTTTTAGTTTTTAGCATTTCCTTTGGTTTTAGGCATAGAACTGACGGTTTGCCTCCAATGTGTGCCTGCGGAGGAACCCATCCTGCTGGCTTCCAACCTGTAGGCGGATTTTTCATTACAAACGAGCCGATGACGGTGAGGACTAAAAATAGAATTCCGTAAATCAGGAATGCTTGGTCGACGTTTGCGACGGTGTAGACACCTGCTTGTGGACTGATTAAGCCGTTAAATCCCAAAACGCTGGGTGGATTAGCCAAGAGGATCCAGATAAATGCTCCAAATCCAAAACCGGCCACTGCTAACCCGCTGACCAAACCTTTTTTGTCTGGGAACCACTTAACGCCTGTTGCAATCGGGACAACATATGCTAGCCCAATCCCTGCTCCAGCGACAATTCCGATGAAAATTAGTTTTCCAATGAAACTTGCTCCGGTAAAAGAGGCAAGTATGTATCCAAGACCTAGCAGGATGCCTCCAATCAAAGCCACCTTCATCGGTCCATGTTTGATTTGTAATCTGCCGCCGATTATGGTGAAAATGGCAAAGACCAAAAGACCTACGCTGAAAATCGCTTGGGTTTCGACTTTAGTAAAGCTGAATTCGCTAGGGACGACTGTTGACCCTTGCAAGGGGCCAGTAAATGCAGACCATGCATAAATCGCTCCTAACGCAAGTTGTATCAAGATGCCGCCGATAACAATAACCCAACGATTCATTACTTTCGATTCAATGTTTGTATTATTGGCGTTTGTCAAATACAGTTCACAAGCGCACTTCATTCCTAATTCTTAATTAAAACTCTTTCGCTCATAGTCAGCGATATCTCAGCTAATAATGCATGATTTGCGGGAGCCGAAAATTTTATCACTAAACTTTTTCTGCTAATTTGAATCGTATGCACTTTAGCCGTTGATTAACATAATTAGCAAGCGAAATATTATTTGGGAGGAAGTTAAACAAGAGCTAATCAAAAGGAGAAACAAACAACATATGAGTATAAAATTGGCTAACCCTGCACCTCTTGGCTTATTGGGATTTGGTTTGACTACAGTTCTTTTGAATCTGCACAATGCTGGCTTGTTCCCGCTTGATACGATGATTCTCGCAATGGGCATAGCTTACGGTGGATTAGCACAGATTATCGTCGGCATCATGGAATTTAGAAAAGGCAACACCTTTGGCACAGTCGCTTTCGCCTCATACGGCTTGTTCTGGTGGTCGCTTGTCGCTTTGCTTCTGCTTCCAAAGACTACTCTCTTAACCGGAATTACCCCTCCAAACGAAACGGCAATGGCAGCCTACTTCTTCATGTGGGGACTCTTTACCTTTGCACTGTTCTTCGGCACACTGAAAACCAACCGAGCACTTCAATTTGTGTTTGCAACGCTGTTCATATTGTTCTTTATGCTGACAATACGGGAGTTAACTGGCAATCCAGTGCTTTTCGGGGATGTTACATTCAATACTATCACTGGCATCGAAGGCGTTATCTGCGGTTTAAGCGCAGTTTACTTGGGCTTTGCAGAAGTATTAAACGAGGCGCATAATAGGACTGTTTTGCCTATTTATCCAACAAGCTAAAACTTTTTTCTTTTTTCTTTTTCTGAATTAATCCCTCAACGTTTTCCTTATTCGTTATTAATACTTAAATACGGTATACGTATTTCTTTTACGGAATGTGAAATTTCTAAGCCTAAAATGTTAAAATCCGAAGCAGTTTTATCCTTTACTTCTTTAGACAGATGCGGCTCAGCTGACATTATATTGTAGTTCATATTTTTGCTCCATCCAAATATTCTGGCTTAATTTGACGGCTAGTTAAAACTGAATTATTCCTTTTTCAATTCAACAAATAATTTTAAAAAAACTTATAAAGAGATGGGGCTTTATTGTCCACAGTTTAGGCTGATATTATGTCTGAAGCAAGTCTACCCTTCAACGAAAAATATTCTCCCAGTATTGCAAAAATTTCTTCTGGTGAAAACCGTAAACAAATCTGGGAGAATTCAATAAAGAACCCCCGAGAATTCTGGGCAGAAAAAGCCAAAGCAATAGACTGGATAAAATTCCCCAACGAAATGTTGGATGACTCAAATCCTCCCTTCTTCAAATGGTTTGCTGACGGAGAACTAAACATCTCCTATAACACATTAGACAGGCATGTTAAGAGCAACCGCAAAAACAAGCTTGCCTACATTTGGGAAGGCGAAATGGGCGAAGTCAAAACATACACGTACTACCAGCTTTACCGAGAGGTAAACAAATTGGCCAAAGCCCTAAAAGATTTAGGCGTCAAAAAAGGAGACCGCGTTGCAGTTTTCCTCCCAGTCATCCCTGAACTCCCAATTGCACTGCTCGCAACAGCCCGCATTGGAGGAGTACATGCTGTTGTCTTTTCAGGATTTAGCGCTGAAGCCTTAGCAGACCGCGTTAACGATTGCGGCGCAAAAGTCCTAATCACTGCAGACGGCAGCTTCCGCAGGGGCAAACCCGTTGCAATCAAAGACAACGCAGACCGCGCACTACCCAACATCCCGGGTGTAGAGAAAGTTATCGTTGTTAAACGTACAGGTCAACCCGTTCAGATGCAAGAAGGACGTGACGTATGGTACCATGACGCTTTGGCAGCAGCAGGCGCAAACGCCTACGTTGAACCCGAAGTCATGAAATCAACCGACCCCCTCTTCATCCTCTACACTTCAGGAACCACAGGTAAACCCAAAGGTGTCCAACACGGCACAGGAGGATACGCAGTTTGGGCATACTGGACCCTAAAGTGGGCTTTTGACCCCAAAGACGACGACATCTACTGGTGCGTCGCAGACATCGGCTGGATCA